>JAITHW010000214.1 GCA_031279815.1 Treponema sp.
TTATGTGTCCCGAAATCCGGTGCAAGCCCAATTAGCAGACGGCATCGAGGAATGGGAATTCGGCGGCATCTGGCATTTTATGACGCGGAAACAGGATATTCTCGATCTGCCTATTTGCCTGCAAATACTATACGATGCTTATTGCCGGTATTTTCGTATTGGATACGTATAAGAGCCTTAAAGAACAATCTCATAGATGGTCAGGGAAAACTCTTCACACGGGATAAATTTTTCTATAAATCTCTAGATTTATCCGAATCTAATCTGGAATATGAGCAGACGGTTGATAATTCGCCAGATGCTTACCTTTCTTCAACTACCAATTACAAATCCCCAAAAAATCAGCATCCGCGGCTTTTCCATAGCACCGTGATATGCTATATTTTTATAATATGGGGACTAAATATGATAATGATTTCGATCTTACGATAGAAAATTTTGCAGTAATCGACCAATACCGAAGCAAACGAACCGGCTACCCTGAAGTAGTTTACTGTGCGGGAAAAACCATAGATCAGTCCGAGGCTATTATCGTCCGTATGCGGGAGCAGGGGTTACCGGTATTGGGGACAAAGGCGGATCCGCTTTTGGCAGAGCGGATCAGTGAACGTTTTTCGGAAGCGGAATATGATGAGCTTGCCCGGACTTTAACCGTGGGCAGTACCTGCAATGTTCAGGAACGGCAAGGGCTTATCGCGGTGGTGGCAGCTGGCACTTCGGACTTGGGGGTTGCTCGGGAAGCGGTTAAAGCCGCCGAGTTTTTCGGCAGTAAAGTTACATTGATCGGCGATGTGGGGATCGCCGGTATCCACCGGCTTTTTGCCAGATTGGAAGATATAAGAAAAGCGAATGTCGTTGTCGCCGCGGCGGGAATGGAGGGCGCTTTAGCCGGGGTCATCGCAGGTCTCGTCTCCGTACCGGTCATCGCCCTTCCCACCGGTGTAGGGTACGGCGCTTCCTTTGGAGGACTTTCTGCTCTTCTGGGAATGCTCACTTCCTGCGCACCGGGAATCTCGGTGGTAAATATTGATAACGGTTTCGGCGCCGGATATCAGGCGAATCTGATAAATAAATTGGCGGTGAAAAAATAATGATATGAAGGGACAGAGAAGATAAAGAAAGTGGCGATCTCGATGTAACGTTACAAAGCGCCTTTTGTAACGGTTTAAACGGCTTCGATGGTATAAAATTCGATGCCTTTGACATTTCTCTTTATTTTCTATAGCATACATCCATGAATAAGTTGTTTTATGGCGATAATCTTATCATTATGCGGAATATGAGCGCCGAAAGCATTGATTTGATATACCTTGACCCCCCTTTTAACAGCAACCGAAACTACAACCTGCTTTATAAAAATACCACCGGTCTGCCTATACCTGAGCAAATCGAGGCGTTCTGCGACACCTGGGAACCGGATTACGAAAAATCTGAAACCGCCGCTGATATACCCAATATCATGCGGAATTATGGTATTCAAAACGACGCGGTTCAATTTTGGTATTATTTGACCCTTGCCTTAAAAAGCACAAACCCTAAACTATTGGCTTATCTAGTATATATGACCGTCAGGTTAATAGAAATGTATCGCATCTTAAAACAAAGCGGTTCGATGTATTTGCATTGCGACCCCAACGCAAGCCATTATTTGAAAATAATCATGGATAGTATTTTCAGTGAGAAAAATTTTAAGAACGAGCTTATTTGGAGTTATCATCGCTGGCCTGCAAAGGCAAAACGTTTTCAAAGAATGCATGATATAATTTTGTATTATACCAAAACCGAAGAATTTACTTTTAATCAACTCTATCAGGAACCTACCGAAAGCAGTAAAAAACGATGGGCCGGTAAAACGCAACGGGTTACTTTTGACGGGCATGGGAAACGACTGCCGACCATTGAGGAAGAAAGCGATTCTCCGGGAGTGCCCATGAATGATGTCTGGCGGATTCCAATTATCGCTCCTTCCTCAAAAGAGCGTTTGGGCTATCCGACGCAAAAGCCTCTCGCGTTATTGGAACGGATTATCAAAGCGTCAACTCAAGAAAACGACGTTGTTTTTGATCCTTTCTGCGGGTGCGGGACTACTATTGAGGCTTCTATTAAAAATAACCGGCAATGGATTGGATGCGATATTGCCATACACTCAATCAAGTTGATTCAAAATATGAGAATACAAAAATACGGGCTTAATGAACCTGTTGACTACGAGATTGAAGGTATTCCCCAATCGGTCGAGCAGGCGCGGTATTTATTTGAGCAAGACCCGTTTCAGTTTCAGTATTGGGCCGTTGAGAGGACCGGCGGATTTTGCTCCAATAAAAAGACCGCGGACAAAGGCATCGACGGCAGACTCTATTTTGAGACCGGTAAAACCTTATGCAATATGGTCTTATCGGTTAAAGGCGGGAGTATTAAACCCGCAGACATACGGGATTTGCGCGGCGTTCTTGAACGGGAGCAAGGCACGGAGCTTGCCGGATTTATTTGCTTAAAAGAGCCGACCAAAGCAATGATACAGGAAGCCGACGCGGCGGGTTTCTATGCGTATCAAGGAATAAAATACCCCAGAATACAGATGTTGACCGTTCAGGATATATTCAAAGGTAAAACATGGCGCTGTCCGTCTGCGGTAAAAACGGCCCGAAAAGATAAGGGACAGGCTCATTTTGCGTTATAGGCGCAGGCGGAGCATTTTGCGGGGGATCTAAGGCACCCTTGATATGCCGTTCCACAGCTTCCCGGTAGTAGGGGTTTCCGGTTTCTTCCGCAGCCCAATACAGCAACGGGGTTCATGGCGCAATCGATGATAATCCGTCCCTGTTGAGCAGGGTCATTAAGATTACCCCAGGCTTGAATGATGCCGGCTTTTTCATAATACCAGAGCATGAGCATATCCGCGGCATTGAGAGCGGTTGTCCGTGAGCCGCCAGGGGGCAACGCAGGAGAGGATTATAGAGGAAGCCTAAGTCGTGGGTTTCGGTGTACCTGCGGGTATCCAGCCTGGTGCGAAAATCCGGGACATACGCCTCTGCAGTGTCCCTGACGCATTGTTTCCTGTGGATTCCCAGGCAATCCACAGGAAACCGGTCCAGAACGAGTAGGCAAGCGCATCGGTCCAAAACCGGTTCCCCTTGATTAAAAAGAATCCAATAAAAATGGCCCTCGCGGATTACACGGATTAAAAAGGTTAAGAAATCGAATAAAACAGCCGGGTATCACCTATAACAGAACAGCTCCGGATAATTGGGAACGTTTCGTAACGGGCTTTTCGGAGGGCAAATAATTAATCGGTAAAACCTATACGATTAGGATAGAGGGGGATAACCGCCGCTTAATGCATCGGGTCGGGCGGGTGTTTCGGAAAATCTGTTATTTCTCTAAGAAACTCACCAACCATTGGAAAACTTTCGCCATGAATTTCTTTTATATCGGTTATGTCTTCCTTAATGAGATATGTCATACTTTATCGATCACTTCCATATTTTCAATTTGAAGCATCTCGGCACCCGTAATGCCTAAAAAGAAAACCTAGTCGAAAAAGCGGATGCCTAAAAACTAAAAACCTAGCCCAAAGTACACTGGTTGCTGGGAGGCAGCCAAGTGAAACACAAAGGACTAGGCATGAGTACAAGAAAAGACCTTT
>JAITHW010000087.1 GCA_031279815.1 Treponema sp.
TTCACGGATTAGAAGGGTTTTGGTACCGAAAATCTGCGTTAATCCGTGTAATCCGTGGACTGTGTTTAAAAGACCTGATTTAATCAGCACTTCCCAAGCGGGGGATTGAACAGGTCCAACTCGCTGCCCGGCGGAAGTTTGAGTTTCCGGCGCTGCTCCGTGAAATCGAACTGCCGCGCGTGGCAACCATCCTCTCCGGTTTATAGTAATAGAGCTATATACACGAGGGGATAGTTGCGTTCTATTGGGCTTGAGTAGAACTGCGGATGATAAGCTGGGGACGGATTAAAATTTTCTCACATATTTCATCAGGGCGCTCAATTTTATTGAGAATGACCTCTACCGCTTTCTGGCACATCTGCTCCATAGGTTGTTGGACCGTAGTCAATGTGGTTTCCAATAACGATGCGTAGAGGATATCATCATAACCCGCCACAGACACATCCTCGGGAACCCTGATATTGTTTTCTTTAAGATGCTTCAGAACCCCCATCGCCATAATATCGTTCATGGCAAGGATTGCGTCGGGGTACTCATTTTCCAATATCTTGTTGGTTGAATTGTAGCCGCCGTTATAGGTAGGTTCACTTATAACGATCCAGTCTGGTGAAAAAGGAACTCCCGCTTCACGGTAGGCGTTTAAGTATCCCTCTACACGTAAATTGGATACCGGTATAGCCCGGTTTGCCACAATATATACTATCTTTCGGTGCCCGTGACTGAGGAGATATTTGGTTAATTGAAAGGAACCCTCACTCAAATCGGTCATAACACAGGGGGCCATTACATCGGGATAATAGGCGGTAATAAAACAGATGGGAATATTCCGGTCCCGCAAATGCCGCAGATGTGCGGTATTAGGCATCTGTTTATGGGATGGTACAATGATAACACCGTCTACCTGCATCTCTATAAATTTATTAATGCAGCTTTCTTCTTTTAAAATATTACCTCTGCTGATCCCCAGCATAATATCATAATCCCGTTGGGCCAATTCTTCCTGTATATCGTCGATAATGACGCCAAAAAAGGGGTTGATAATATCTGTAATAATGAGCCCTATAACTCTGGTTTGCTTGCTGTTCAAAAGCCGGGCATACTTATTGGGAAAATACCCTAGCTGCTTCGCGACGGCAAGAACCTTTTCCCTGGTAGCCGGGTTGACCTCTTTTTTTCCGTTTAACGCCATTGAGGCAGTCCCGAGAGAGACTTGAGCCCTTTTCGCTACATCTTTAATGGTTATAGAAGCCATTGGTAAACTCCGTTTTATAAACATGATTATTCCTTTGCCAATATTACCTCATAACTGAAATATGAGTCCCTCCAGGCCGGCTGTTTTGAAAATTCGGTATAATTTTGCAAAAAACCCATTGACAAAATGAAACGCTTCAATTATAATTACCTTATTGAACAATTTAATAGGCATAAAAAACCATATATTTTGAGTTTTATTGCTTATTATTATATAATAAGGCTATTTTTATGTCTATATATGATATTGAAATAGTTCAAATATATATGGAGCCGAAATGAACGCTGGGGACCGGAAATCACTTTCCACTATTCGAACCGAGGCCGGGAATATCCTGCAAAATAAGATAATTCCTTTTTGGCTTGAAAAGAGCGTGGATACCCAATACGGAGGCTATTTAACCGGTTTTGACGCGGGGGGATCCCCTACAGAGGACACTAATAAGTATATTGTGACCCAAGCCCGAATGGTATGGGGGTTTTCGTATTTAAAAAGCAGGTGCCGTCCTGAATACCGGGCGAAAATGGAAACCGCCGCCGCCCGGGGCGCGGTATTTTTGATGGACTGCTTTTGGGACGGAGAAACAGGCGGTTTTGTGTGGAAAACTGACCGAGCGGGCAAGGTCCTGGATAGAGGAAAATTGGTATATGGGCAGAGTTTTGGTCTCTACGCTTTGAGTGAATACTATCTTATGAGCCGGGATACAAAGGCCCTGGAATATGCGGAAAAGACCTTTGACCTGCTCCAGAAATACGCCGCCGATACCTTGAACGGCGGATACTATGAAAACATGGAAGCCGACTGGAGCCCTTCGGCGGGGGGGAAATACGCCGGGGACCGAAAATCGCTGGATATTCACATGCATCTAATGGAAGCTTTTACCACTCTGTATGCCGCCGGCGGCAGGGAGATACAGCGGCGCAAATTACAGGAATGTATCGATCTCCTCATGAAATATATGATTAATCGTGATCTGGGTTATGGGTATAACCAGTTTGACCGGGAATTTCGCCGTATTCCGGCTATTAATATCCACCGGACATGGAACGCGGAACGGGAGACCGGTGAGCTTATCGAAGAACCAACCGATACCACATCTTACGGGCACAATGTGGAATTGAGCTGGCTTATGAAGCTGGCTTTAGACACTCTTAAAAAAGAGGATGCCGAATATACCCGAATTATGCGAAAACTTCTGGATCATTCCCTGGAGTATGGATATGACTACGAATACGGCGGTGTATACCGGGATGGCGTGGCTGATCAAAAGGTACTGGTAACCGACAAGGAATGGTGGCAAAACTTTGAGGCCCTGGTGGGATATTCCAACGGGTATCTTTGTTTTGGTGACGTGCGGTACCTTACAGCCCTGGAAGGCACCTGGGCTTTTGTCAGAGATAAATTCATCAATGCCGAGGTCGGTGAAAGCCGTCAGCTTCTCACCAGAACCGGAGAAGCCCTGGCCGCCAATATCGGCAACCCCTGGAAGGGCATTTATCACACGGGCCGGGCCCTGGCGGAAACGGTGGAGCGGATTGATCGTATCTTGGCGAAGGGATGAGTGAAACAATGAGAAAGCAATTGACCGGATTTATTATTACCGCGGGTCATCTGGATATTGAATGGTACCAGCCTCTGCGTTCCTATCGTTATTGGACCCTTGAAACCTTTGCGGATCTGAAAAAGGCTGCCCGGCGGGATGATTTTACCTGCTATGTATTGGACGGGCAGGTGTTTCCCCTGGAAGAATATATGGAGGTCAATCCGGAAGATGAGCGGGAAATTCGGGAACTTATCAAGAAGGGTAAACTGGTCATCGGGCCGTTCTACACCCAGTTTGATGAATGGCTTTCCAGCGCCGAAAATATGATCCGCAACTGCCTGTATGGAAAGCGCAAGGCTGACGCTTTTGGCGGTTATATGCGGGCCGGGTATCTCCCGGACAATTTCGGCCATCCCATGCAGCTTCCCCAAATACTGCGGGGCTTTGGTATCGACAGCCTCCTCTTTATGCGGGGCCTTCCGGAAATTCCCGGTGGTCATCCTGATGAGTTTATTTACCGGGGGCTTGACGGATCAGAAGTGCTGGTCAGCCACTTCCGGGAAAGTTACAGCGGGGCTTTTGATATATTCAACAAAAAAATAGATCCCATTCAGCCCCGGATTGTGCCTTATTATGACGGTACCGACAGCTATCTTTCTTTTGAATGGCACAAGGAACTGGCGGACCATGACGATCCTGAACGGATCGCCAAAAGCATGATCTCCAATGTGGAACGCATCAAGGATCGATACCCGTCGGGGGTTATTCCCCTGATCGCCGGTTTTGATCATCTGCCTCCCCAGATCAACATCGGAGATTCGGTAAAAGCCGCCAATGACTCGCAGGATACTATAGAATTCGTTATGGGCAGTGCGGAGGATTATATCCGCATGGTCTATGAGCGGATGGGTAAACCGGCCGTTTATGATATGGAACTCCTTGGTTCCCGGTATCAATATGTATTACTGGGAGCCCTCTCCACCCGGTGCTATCTCAAACACGAACATTTTGCCGGTGAAGTTTTATTGGAACGTTACGCCGAACCGCTGGACGCGCTGGCTTCCCTGTACGGCTACCCGGACAAGCCCCGGTTGCTGGAGGAGGCATGGCGCTATCTTATGATTAACAGCGCCCACGATTCCATTCATGGTTCCAGTGTCGACGAGGTTCATCGGGAAATGGAATTCCGTAACGCCGCGGTCCGCCAGATTGCCTCGGGGTTTATTCATGATGTCCTGGCATGGTGGGGCCGCCATACGGATCACTGGTGGAAAAAAATTGCTGAAAATACAAAGGGTATCCTCAGTTACGCGCCGGCGGACTGCCCGTTCCCCCAGCCCGGGGAACTCTGGCTTCCTGTGGGAGAGGGGGAATTAGTCACCATCCGCAGCGCCGACGGCCGCCCGCTGCCAACCCAGATTTTGGAGCGGGAGGAAATCCCTCTCAACGGCCTTGGCCAGGAACGGCATGAGCCTTTCCCCGCCCCGGTGTTTAGAAAAGTAGTATTCATGGACACTTTCGTTCCCGCCGGGATCAATGCTTACGCGGCGGTGGCGGGCGATATGACTTCGGAGGTGTCTCCCATTACGGCGGGCGATGGCTTTATTGAAAATGAATGTATCCGGGTGGAAATCGACGGCGGGCTTCTTCAATTATATGATAAACGGCGAAAGCAATGGTACCGTAACCTGAATCTGTTGGAAGAAGAAGCGGACGCCGGGGATGCCTGGGATTTTTCGCCACCCTGGATACCGGGTGAAGTAATTCGTTCATCTGAAAACAGCGGAACGCCTTTTAAGAATCGTCTTGTTGAACACGGAGCTGTACGGGCGGTTCTTGAAGTACGGGGCGGCATGAACATTCCCTTGGAACTTGAGGGAGACAAACGAAGCGCCGTCCGGGTGAATATGCCGGTGGTTTTTACCATAACGGTATACCGTGGTATTCCCCGGGCTGATGTACAGCTCGAAATCGAGAATACCGCCCGTGATCACCGGCTCCGCCTCAAGCTTACGCCGAACATCAGGACGGATTTTGTCCGTTCCCAGGGGCATTTGGCCGTTTTGGACAGAAAAGTTGAACGGCAAAAAGAAATTGAGCCCTGGTTTCAGCCGGTTACCCAGCTCCTGCCTTTCCGGGAATGGCTTGCGGTACAAGATACGCTCCGGGGCTTATGCGTAGCGGTAAAGGGCATCTACGATTATGAGGCGGTTTGTAATCCCCTTACCGGCTGTCCGGAGCTTGCGCTAACCCTGCTCCGGGGTTTTGGACGCATGGGCCGCCTCAACACCATGCAGCGCACAGGAGGGGCTTCCCCTTCGGTGGCAACCCCGGAAGCCCAGTGTTTGGGTATACAGCGTTTTGCATGGTCCTATATTCCCTATGAAACCGGCGGAGAGGAAAAGGCCCCGTTCCTCCCTTGGGCGCACAGTTTTCTGTACCCTCCGGTTTCTCACGTGGTGCGGGGAACAAAAGCGGATGACACCAGGGCAAGCGCCGGCAGGTGTTTCCGATGGGATGCGGCGAATATTCAGTTCTCCGCTTTCAAACGGGCCCTTGACCGGGACGGCTATATACTACGGTTTTACGAAAACCAGGGTCAGGGAGTGGAAGTGAAGCTTTCCGTACCGGGTTTTACTAAAGCGTATCTTTCAAATATGAGCGAAGAGACCGGCCAGGCTTTGGAACTGAGAGACGGGACGGTACAGGTACGGGCCGATCCGTATAAAGCCGTGACGGTTAAACTCATACAGTAAGGAGGGCAGCAATGGTTCAATCCGGCGTGAAATTATCCGGTATCTCCCGCATGCGGGGATATTTCAATAAACGTAAAACCCATCAGTTTTTGGCGGGTTATCTGTTTATTCTTCCGGCGATGGCCGGGTTTATCATGTTCATGTTCATCCCAACAGTCGCGGCGTTTATTATCAGTTTTTTTGACTGGAATATCATAGCTCCTCCAATTTTTAAGGGGCTTTCAAATTATGCCGCCCTGTTTCGGGACAAACTGTTCTGGAACGCGATTTTTGTTACGCTGCAATATATTGTGTATCACATTCCGGCAAGCCTCATCCTCGCTTTTTTTATGGCCATTGCCATGAAACAAGAGGTAAAAGGAACCGGATTTTTCAGGACCGCCTTCGTTGTCCCCTGGATAACTACGCCGGTGATTATTTCATTCATCTGGAAGTGGATTTTAGATCCCAATTTTGGGGCGATTAATTATTTTACCAGAACGGTTTTTCATTTTAATATTGCCCCGCTGGTAGCCGCCGATTGGTTCCCTATGGCATCCATAGCGATCATCAACATGTGGATATTCTGCGGGTACCACATGCTTGTTTTTACCGCGGGCCTCGGTAATATTCCGCAGACCCTGTACGAGGCCGCCACAATAGACAGCGCGAACGCGGTTCAGCAGATAACCAGGATAACCATTCCGTTAATGCGGCCGACGATTATGTTTGCGCTGATAACTTCGGTGATTGGTTCGTTTCAGATATTTGATCTTGTCTTTGGCCTTTACCAGGGCGGCCCCGGGGATTTGACCCGGGTTTATTATTTTTACATTTACCAGAATGCCTTTATGTTCTACAAAATGGGTTATGCCTGCACTATGGCGGTTATTCTGTTCGTTATTCTGGTGGTCTGTACCCTGGTACAATATCTGTTTTTTCAGCGCAATATGGTGACTGATTTTTCGTCATAGAGGAAGGAGCAAGCTATGGGTTTATCGCTACGGAAACAACATCTTATAAAAATGGGCATAACGTATGTTTTCTGCCTTATCGGATTTTTTTGCGCTGTTTTTCCTTTGTTATGGACTTTTTTAACCGCGTTTAAACCATCCCGGGAGATGCTTGCTTTTCCGCCCTCTCTTATACCAAGGCATTTTACCTTTGAAAATTTTATATATGCCTGGAACAGGGCTCCCTTTGGGCGCTTTTTTCTGAATTCCATTATGGTGACAACGGTGGTTGTCCTTGGGCAGATTTTTTTCAGCTCTATGGCGGCGTTTGCCTTTGCCCGGATTAAATTTCCGGGACGCACTTTTTTCTTTTTCTGCTTTTTATCCAGCATGATGGTTCCCGGTATTGTTATCATGATTCCCCAATTCATCAGTTTCCGCATACTGCGGCTCCTTGACTCGTACTGGGCGCTGATATTGCCCGGCTTTTTCGGCACGGCGTTCTGTGTGTTCTTTATGCGGCAGTTTTTTATGGCCATTCCCGATTCGCTGCAGGAAGCCGCCGAGATAGACGGCTGCGGTTACGTGAAAATGTTTATCATGATCTTCCTGCCTATGGTGACCCACGCGCTCATCACCATGGGATTGATACGGGCGGTCGCGGTTTGGAACGATTTTCTGTGGCCGCTGATTGCCACAAACCGCGAAGTTTTGCGTACCGTACCGGTGGCAATCGCCACGGTGTTTTTCAATTACCGGAATATTGATTGGGCGGGATTGACCGCCGCGTCAAGCATAGCCCTTGCGCCGTTGGTCCTGTTATTTCTGTTTACCAGGGACTACATTATCGAATCCGTTGCCCTGACAGGTTTTAAATAGCGAATATCCCTTTTCAGGGTATTTATATTATTTTTATGGAGGAATGATTATGAGAAGTGTACGGAAACTGTTTGCGCTGCCGGTTCTGGCAGTAACCGGATTGGTATTGGGCCTTTCTTTTGTATCCTGCAACCGTTCCGGCGCGGCAAAAGACGCTGTTGTTACTATCCGTTATTTTACCTGGACGGCCGAACAAATCGACGGCATACGGGCGACGGTAAAGGAATTCGAGCAGGCAAATCCCAAAATCAAGGTTGATGTTCAGACCGCTCCCTGGGATCAGTATTGGCAGAAAATGCAGACTGAAGTTGCCGGTGGTAATGCCGCGGATGTTTTTATGAATCAGACATGGTATTTTAAAACGCTGCAGGCCGCAAACGCGGCGGTGCCCCTGGACGAGTGGATTGCCCGGGATAATGTGTCCCTGGCCAACCACAACCAAAAGGTCGTCGCTATTTATACCGAAAATGGGAAGCTGTACGCCATGCCCCAGGACTGGGACGCTATTTGTATTGTGTATAACAAGGATATGTTTGATAAATACGGCGTTCCCTACCCGGATGAAAACCTTTCATGGAATCCCCAGAACGGTGGAAGTTTTATAGAGCTTGCCAAACGGATGACCGTCGATTCCAAGGGTAATAACGGGCTTTCTCCCAATTTTGACCGGAATAATATCGCGACCTTTGGTTTCGTGTTAGAAAATTCAAACAATGTGGGATACTGGAATTTTATGCGGATGAACGGCGGGGATATTCTTACCTTTAATGATCCCCGATCCGTAGAAGCTATTCAATTTCTGCAGGATACCATGTACAAATACTATGTGGCGCCCCAGCAGGCGGCGGTGCAGTCAATGGGCTCCGGCGCCATGTTTGCTTCCGGAACCGTGGCCATGCACTTGAACGGCAACTGGGCTTTGGGCGATCTTGAAAAACAATGCAACTTTAATTGGCAGGTCGCCATGCTGCCCTCGGGCCCCAAAGGCCGCAGTACTATTGTTAACGGTATTGGCCAATCGGTGTTTACCGGAAGTCAGCACAAAGAAGAAGCCTGGCAGTTTGTGAAATGGCTTGGCGGGGCCAGGAGCCAGCAGATATTGGCCCAGACCGGCACCGTATTCCCCTCTACCAATACCTATTGGCCGGAATATATCAAATTCTGGGCGGATAAGGGACGGGATATTTCCCCTTTCCAAAAGGAATTTGATACCGCCGATACTTTTATCGCGCCGTTGGTCCCGAAGTGGAATGAAAAAGACGCCTCGGTTCACAAGAATATAGACTTGGTGTTTATGAACCGGATCAGCGCGAAAGAAGCGGGGGATAATATCGCGGCGGATTTCGCGGCCATTGGGAATTAAGGGATAGACTCTTTACATCATTTATTGTACCTCCTGTCTCTTGAACATTTCCGGTTCACCTTGACAGGAGGTTTTTTCCGAAATTATCAAACTCTTTGGAGTCTCCAGCATAGCCGGAAATTACCGATAATTCAGAGGCTGTTGCAAAACTGAAGTTTTGCAACAGCTACCTCTTAAAAATGCATGTTTCGTCGGACTTTAGTCCGCAGGCTTTAGCCTGAGAAACTGCAAGTGAACCAAAGGTTCACAAGCCTGTGCATCGAACCGAAGGT
>JAITHW010000099.1 GCA_031279815.1 Treponema sp.
ACAGAAGTTGCTGCTGCGGAAGAGCGGGCCCTGTCCCTGGCGGATCGGGAACTGGAAAAGTGGAAGCAGACAATAGAAGCGGAGGATACCAAAGTGCGGGAATTGCTTGCGGGCATGGACAACTCCCTGGAAGATACGAAACAGCAGGTATCCGATGAAACCGCCGCAGTTGCCGGACAGATCGAAAGTCTCCACAGGAAAATTGAGGAGACCGCCGCCCAGATCGAAGCGGAGATAGCCGGCGCCGTAACCGATGCCCAAGAGCGTGCCTCGGGCTTGGCTGCCGGGGAACTTGAGAAGTGGAAACAAGCTGCGGAAGAGCGGGATACCATCGCCCGGCAGATCCTCTCCAATGTAGAAACCTCATTAGAACATACAAAACAGCAGGTTTCCGGCGAAATAGCTTCGGTAACCGGGCAGATCGAGACCCTCCAATCCAGGGTTGAAGAGATTGCTTCGCGTATCGAAACCGAGATGACTCAAGCGGTGAATAAGGTAGAAAACGAGGCGGCGACCTTAACCGGAAGGGAACTTGAGAAGTGGAAACAGGCTGTGGAAGCGGAGGATGCCCGGTTGAGGGGCCTGCTTGCCGGTTTGGAAGCCTCTGTGGGGACTACGAAACAGGAACTGTCCGATGAAATCGCCCGGGCTGCCGTACAATGCGAAGCTCTTCAGGCCGAAGTTAATGAGACCGCCGGGCATATCCAAGAGGTGATGGCCGAGGCGGTGAATACCGCGAAAGGGGAAGCCTTGGACTTGGCTGCGGGGGAACTTGAGAAGTGGAAACAGGCCGCGGAAGCGGAGGATGCCCGGTTGAGGGGCCTGCTTGCCGGTTTGGAAGCCTCTGTGGGGACTGTGAAACAGGAACTGTCCGATGAAATCGCCCGGGCTGCCGTACAATGCGAAGCTCTTCAGGCCGAAGTTAATGAGACCGCCGGGCATATCCAAGAAGTGATGGCCGAGGCGGTGAATACCGCGAAAGGGGAAGCCTCGGACTTGGCTGGCAGAGAACTTGAGAAGTGGAAACAGGCCGCGGAAGCGGAGGATGCCAAAGTACAAGATTTACTATCTCTGGTAGAAACGATTTCTCAGGACATGGAGCAGCGCATTTCCGGTGAAGCCGCTGCCGCTACGGAGCGGTTCCAGGACCTTCAGACCAAAATTAATGAGACCGCCGGGCATATCCAAGAAGTGATGACCGAGGCGGTGAGCGATGCAGAAGCAAAGGCTTTGTCCTTGGCCGATACGGGACTTGAGCGGTGGCGGTCAGCCGCGGAAGAAGGGGATAGTAAGGCCCGGCAGTTATTTGCCGATTTGGAAACCGCTTCTACAGAGGCTAAACAGTATATTTCCAATGAAATAGCGGTAAATACCGCACGTTTTGAGGAGCTTCAGGCCAAGATACAGGAGATCGCTTCAGGTATTGAAGAGGTAATGGCTCAAGCGGTGAGTAAAGCGGAAGAGAAGGCATTTGCCTTGACCGATATGGGCCTTGAGAAGTGGAAGCAGGCTGCGGAAGAGGGGGATGCCAGAACGCGGCAGCTCTTTGCGGATTTGGAAAGAGTATCTTCACAAACCAAACAGCACGTTTTTGATGAAATTACCGCTGCCCAAGGGCGGTTTGATGCCCTGGAACATAAGATAGAGGAAACTGCATCTCATATTGAAGCGGAGATGACTCAGGCTGTGCAGGCTGCGGAAGAGAAAGCCTCTGCTCTGGCAGGGGCGGGCTTGGAAAAATGGAAATCGGCTATGGAAGAGGGAGATGCCGGGACCCAAAAACTGATCCTTGATCTGCAAACCGTTTCCGAAGAGAGCCTTAGGAATTTGAGGGATTTAGAACAGCGGTTAATGAAGATCAGTGAAGATACCGAGCAAAAAGCCTTGGAAGATGGGGCTTTGCAGCTTGAAAAATGCAAGCAGGCTATAACAGAGGCGGATGCCAAAGTGCGGCGGCTTATGGCGGAACTGGAAACATCCTTTATGGATACGAAAACACACCTCTTAAGCGAGATTACCGAAGCTGAAAATCATATCAAGACCATTCAAAGCCAGATTGATGGAGCGGTTTCTCTGCTGGATAATGAGATGGCCCTGGCGGTGGGTAAAGCCAAAGAAAAGGCATTGGCGGCTGCACAAGAAGAGGACGCTAAGGTTCGGCAGCTTCTTACGGATTTGGAAACCTCATTCACAGATACTAAACAGCATCTTTTTAATGAGATTACCGAAGCGGAAACTCGGATTGGGACCATTCAAAGCCGGATCGACGAGACCTATTCCCATATTGAGGATGAGATGGCTAAAGCGGTAGGCAATGCGGAAGGGCAGGCTCTGATCCTTGCCGATGCGGGACTGGAAAAATGGAAAGCTTCGGTAGAAGAAGAGGGTGCTAAGATCCGGCGGCTTCTTACGGATTTGGAAACCGCCGCGGCCGGGAACGAAAAAGACATGGCCGCATTGGAACAGCGGTTGGTAACAATCACAGGAGACATGGAAAGGCGGGTTTTAGAAGTTACCGATGAACGGCTTGAAACCTGGAAGCTCATTACGTCCGAGGCGGAGGCCGGCACCCGGCAGCTCCTCGCTGATTTGGAAGCCGCTTCCGGGGAAATTAAGATACATTTTACCGCGGAAAATGCGGCTATGGAACAGCGGCTTAAAGACTTACAGGGCCATGCCGATGAAGCTATGCAGAACATTACGTCCCAGGTGGAGAAGATATCCCGGGATACGGAACAGCGGGCATTGGAAGATATGGATATCCGGCTTGAAAAATGGAAGGATGCCGCCGAAGCGGAAGATACCAGGGTGCAGGAACTTCTTTCCGCCTTGGAAACTTCTTCGGCAGCCATAGAACAGCGTATCCAAGACATCAGTACCTATATAAACGACACAATCGCCGCATTGGAAGAGCGCTTACTAGAAACCACCGGCGAAATGGAACGGAATATCCTGGAAGAAACGGATACGAGATTAGGGGAATATCGGGCGGATCAAGCGGAGCAGTTCAAACGGTTGGAAACCCTGGCGGATGATACTTCAGGCATGGATACGGAACTGCGACGGTATATGGCGGAAATCGAGACCCGAGTACGGGAGGATTTTTCCCGGTTTGAGCATAATTCCGTGAATGACCGTGACCGGGTAGCTGCGGAATTTAACGCCGCGGTACAACTCCTTAAAACTGAGTTGGAAGCGGTGGGGCAGGAACTGGCCGATATTAAAACTCAGGCATATCACAATGTGTCTGAGAAATTTCAGGGTTTTGAAGATGATTTCTCCGCGGACATCGCCGAAAGGAGCGAAGATATTGAGCGGCGGCTCACCGAGTGGCAGGAATCTTTGAAGGTAAAGCTCGCCGGCTTTATGGAAGAGTCCGAGGTTCGGTACCGAAATATGGAACTTTCCCTTAATGAGGGATTGCGGAACAAATATGCAGAGCAGCATGAACAGCTCGTTTCGGAATTGGAACATCTGAAAGTTGAAACAGGCAATTTTGAGGAAGGGATCCGTTCTCAAATGAAAGTGGCTGATGATTCTCTGTCTTCCTTTAAGACCCAGTTGCACCAGGATATGGAAGAAGCCCGGAACACTGCGGAGGCATCAGTGAAAACGGAGCTTGGGCGGTATGCCCTGTCTATGGCGGAAAATCTCAAGCAGAGTCAGCGGGATCTGGAAGCTCAGATTAAAAAGGTCGCGGACCAGGTAGAAGTTCGCGATCATGAAATTACCGGTCTTTTGGAAACCTCCCGGCAGGAGCTGGACAGGTGGCAGACCGGATTTAATACGGAGCTTCAAAGACTGGACGCTTCCATGAATGAGGCCCGCCGGCGGGCTCAGGAGTTGATCTCCGAAAGCGATGAACGGCTTAGTTCCATCCGGTCAACCATAACGGACGTTAATAAAGAAGCCGCGGCTCACCGGGCGGAGCTTTTTGCCCATATTGACGAACAGGTCAAAACCCTGGATTCGGCGATTAAGGAAGCGGATCGGCATATCAAGGAATTTGCCGCGCAGACAAGGCTCTTTGAGCGGACCGATGAACTGAAAGTGGAACTTGAGCGCCGTCTTGAGGATCTCCGGGGCGATTTCGACCGTATCGACCAGCGCCGGGCTGAAGCCATGGATCTGGAGGGTCAGTTTGTTAAAATCAAACGTCTTGAAGACGAAGTGAACGCTAAAATGACCCGGTTCCTCTCGGAAAAACACCGGATCGAACAGATGGAAACCGAATTCAACCGGCTTCTCCAAGTATCCGCCGCGGTAGAAGAGAAACTGACCGAAGTTTCCAATTCGGACGATACCCTTCAGGGAATACAGATTCAGATTCGCAAACTTAACGATGCCCTGGGGGATTCGGAAGATAAGTATCAGCGGATTGAAAAGAAAAATCAAACCCTGGATACCACCAATGACGGTATAGATCGGAACTTCAAAGCCCTCCAGGAATCTGAAAAAATGGCCCGGCATATCACCGATGAACTGACCCGTCTTTCTACGGATATAAGTTCTCTCCGTTCGGCCATCGAGAGCCTCACCGAAGAGAATACCCGGGCACGGGAAACCGCGGATAAACTTTCCTTGCTGGATGCCTCTCTTTCATCCATCGAAGACCGGATTGAGGAAATGCAGAAAGCCCGGCAGTGGCTTGCCAGGGCCGAGACGCGGCTGGAGGAACTAAATAAACAGTCCTTAGATCAGGTTAAGCTGATGGAGACTATGAGGAATGCCGACAAAACCATAGACGAAGATAAAGGCGCTCCTCCTCTTGGAGTCAGGGACAACATCACACGATTAGCCCGGCTTGGGTGGACCGTAGATGAGATAGCCCGGGCGGTAAAACGTTCCCGCGGTGAAGTAGAGCTTATTTTAGAAATCATGCCCAAAGAGTGATCCCCATAAGGAACGCGGCTTTTACCGGAGGACCTATGCCGGCGCTTTTTGTATCTCACTGTTCGGGGCGGTATATCGGCACGGTCACGCAGCCGTCGGGCAATACAAGTATTTTAGGTATCGCGATACCCCCGGCATTAAGGGCGGCCAGGGCATCGTCCAAGGCTTGCTGAGGGCTGGGGGCTTTTTCTATGAAAAGGCTTTTAAGCCGCTCTCCGCTTAACTCCGACACCGCCTTAACCGCCGCCCGGCCGGAGACTTCCGCCATTTTCGCGGCCTTGTGGTAGCCCAGCTTGTAGCCGGTGCGGATCCGCTCCATGGCGTCCGCGGGGGATGAAGAATCCGCTAAAAGGCGGGCGTATGCTTCGTCCCCGATTCCGTCCCGGCAGCCGGATACCAGAATAAGAAAACCTCCGTTTTTCAGAACCGCCGCGCCGTTGTCTATGGCCTTTTGAGACTGGTACAGATCTATGTCCATGGGGAATTTCGCCACCGACACTACGATGTCCGCTTTGGAAGGAACAAGTACGCAGAAGATCCGTTTGGCAATTTCCACCGCGCCATAGAACGAAGCCATCAAATCACCGGCGGCAGCCGCGGCCACTCCCTGTTCCTTGTCTAAAACGGTCATAACGGAAAAGACCGGCGCTTTGATTAAAGGCAACGCATCCATCATGTCTTCATGTACGGGATTGCCCTCCAGAGCCAGAGACCGGGCCTTGGGGGACAGACCCTGTTTATGATTAGCTTCAATAGTTTTATAGGCGGCAATACCGGGAAGGAAAGCCTTGCGGCCGCCGGTAAAGCCCGCAATGTAGTGGGGCTCTACGCTGCCTGTAACGATGATCCGGTCGGCTTCAAAGAGTTTTTTATTAAGCATCATAGGAGTACCGTTCCGGGTGATCCCTATATCAACCATGCCCGCTTCATTCCGGGCATCGTGGGAAACACAGCGGTCCCGCAACCTATTGTGATGACGGCCCAGGATTTGAACGTATTCTTCCTCTGTGGGCGAGCGGTGAGCGCCGGTGGCCACCATAAGGGTAAGGGCCTTGTTGTCAAGGTCGGCCTTTTCAATGGCCGGCGCCAGCCCTGTAAGGATGGTCTCCGTGGGGGTAGGTCTGGTAGCATCGTTAATGATGATCATGAGCTTCTTTCCGCCTGTAAGAAATGCCTCAAGGCTTTGACCCTTACCGCAAGCATCAATTACCGCTTTCTGTCTTTGTAACGGCCCATAAGGGTTGGCCAGGGCCGCCTCAAGGAGTTCCTCCGCTGTTCCTTCCGCGGTATATTCATTCGGTTCGGCCACGGCAAGAAGGTATTCATCGGGGAATTCCAGGGGAAAGGTTTTATTGAGGTAGGGAATCGCTATCTTCATCATAAACTCCTTGAACTAAACTATTGTTATCGTCTATGGTTCTGCCGGCCTTCCGCAACCGGTAAAACATTCCGGTCCGGAGCGCGCCGGATGCTTAGGAGACGGACGCTCCGCGCGGATTGAATCTTTTTCGCAGGGCAACCCTGTTGCCGGCAACGCGGTTTTAGCCGAACCCCCAGGCTGCGGCGCATTTAATAATTTAAAGCCCTATCGGGCCGGTCATTTCCATTTCCCCAGACCCAGATACTTATTGGTCTCCGCAGTGGCCGAGGCTGAATCGTTCTGCATCTCCATGGCCGCCCGCACACCGTCCATGGTTTCCGGAATGGTTACTGATTCCTGGGGGATGTTGATGGCGTACATGATATTGTCGCCGCTTTCCACTATGCTGTCTTCCCAGAGGCCGATCTCATACATATCCCCCCGGGGATTTCCCAGATCCCGGGCATAGCGGAAGAAGGACGAATTGCCAAGGAAGCCGTCTTCCAGTTTCACCACCCGGATCCGGTCGTGGGACTTGAATGCTTCCAGGGCCATGTCCTTAGTGATCTTATTTTTGCCTTTGCTGTGGGCCACCACGGTGATGATGTGACCGTGAGTAACCGGCGTATGCACAAGAATCCCTGTAGCTTCCACATGGGGCATGATGCTCATCAAATCCACCGCCTGATGGGAAGGGGCTTTGTCCATTTGCAGGGCGTTGGTCAGTCCCCGGTGGTAATCTCCGGGATCGGCCACCCGGCGGATGATCGTAATCGCCACCCGGTCTACCCCGTGCTTCCGGTCCAGGCAGTCCACCGAACGGATAAGCCCGGTGGTATTGCAACTAGTCAGCTTGAGGTACTTTGCGCCAAGGCCTTTTTCGTAGTTGGCGTAACCGTGGAAGAACACGTCCGCTACGGAATTCTTTTCCCCTCCCTGGAAGACGGCCTTGATCCCCGCCTTTTCGTAGAGTTCCTTGTTCTTCGCTCCCACTCCCCCGGGGGAGGAATCGAGCATAACGTCCACCTGGCCAATCAGATCCCGGAAGCCGCCCTTATAGGGGATTCCTCCGGCGTCGAATTTGGACGTATCCGCCCCGTCAACCAGGTAGAGGTCATAGGGCATGCCTTTTTCTTTGAGAGCCTTTATTGAAAGAGTGGGGGCCACATCGGCGATTCCTACCAGTTCCATATCCTTCTGCAACGCCACGCCGTCCGCAAGCCTCTGTCCGATTACACCATATCCGGCGACTCCTACTTTTACCATATTGTTCTCCTTATGTTTTTATGGTTTGATAACCGCGCCCGGGCGGTTATGTTTGTTTAATCTTTGAACCGTGCCGCAGGGCCTTTACCACCGGCAGTTCTTCCCCGGTGAGAAAGCGGATCAACGCTCCCCCGCCGGTACAGATGTAGCTGATGGCGCCGGTCTTGCCGTACTTCTTGGTTGCCGTGATGCTGTCCCCGCCGCCTATGACCGTATAGGCCGCCGTATCTCCCAGGGCATCCCAGACCATTTTGGTTCCCGTCTCGGTGTAGGGATCTTCAAAAACTCCCATGGGACCGTTGACAAAAACGGTTTTTGCCGAGCGGACGATTTGCTGGTATTGCTTTGCCGTCCCGGTTCCGATGTCAAGGATAAGAGAATCCGCAGGGATCTTTCCCAAGGGGAACTCCGCCCGTTTGCCGTTGTCAACAGCCGCAACATCATTCGGCATACTTATCTTATCCCGGTACTTGGCAAGCAGCTCTTTGGCGGCGTCCACCAGTCCCTCGTAGCCTTCTTTTCTGATGTAAACCCGGGCGGGCTCCCCTATGTCCTTGCCGTCGGCCCAGAGGAGCACTTCCCCCACCAGCCCTCCGGTAAGCACCCGGTCCGCCGCGCCTCCAGCCAGTACGGCACTCATCATCAGGAATGCGTCGTTGATCTTGGCGCCTCCCAGGACAAACACGCAGGGCCGATCGGGGTTTTCCATGATTCCTGAAATAACGCAGAATTCTTCCTCAAAGAGCCGTCCCATGGCGCTGGGAAGGAGCTGCTCGAAACCGCAGAGCGAAGGCTGATCCCGGTGGGAAGCGGCAAAGGCGTCGCAGACATACAGATCCGCCAGAGGCGCAAGTTTCCGTACCAAAAGGGTCTTGGCCTGATCCTCGTGGGAAAGGAGGAGTCTGGTCTCAAAAAGGGTCTGTTCTTCAGAGACAAAGCGCACATTGTCCAGGAGGAGTATCTCCCCGCGGTTAAGCGCCTTGATCGCTCCCCGCGCGGCGGGGCCGCAAACATCGTCAATGAACCGTACTTCCCTTCCCAAAAGCCCGGTCAGCACCTTGGAATGGGGTTCGGTGGTCCAGAAGTTATTGTACTCAATGTCGCTTCCCTGATGGGCCAGCAGCGCCAACTTTGCCCCTTTTTCTGATAATTCCTTCAGGGTAGGAATACATGCCTCTATCCTGGCGGTGTCTTTAAGGGTTCCTGTGGCCCGGTCCACCGGTTGATTGATGTCTATCCGGCAAAGTACGGTTTTGTCTTTGACATCGATATCGTCAAGGGTGTTAATACCAAATCGCATGATCTCTCCGTATAAGGCGGGTTAAATTCCCGCTTTTTCTCTGATATAGGCTCTGGACTTAACCGCGTATTCCAGCGGATTAGCCTTGGCGGGGTCTTGTTCTGCCTCCACCACCCACCAGCCTGAGTATCCTGAGTTTTTCAGCGCCTCGAATAGGGGAGTAAAATCAATACTCCCGTCTCCGGGAACCGTGAACACTCCCTCTTTAACCGCTTTCAGGAAGGACCATTTTTCCGCCGCAGCTTTCCTAAGTACCCCCGGACGGATGTCCTTGAGATGCACATGACCGATCCGCTTTATCCATGTATTAAGCACCGCCAGGTGATCCTCCCCGGAAAAAACCAGGTGCCCCGTATCGTAGAGGAGACCCAATAGAGCCGGATCGGTGTTTTCCATAAGCCGGTCGATTTCCCCGGCAGTCTGGACCCCGGTTCCCATGTGGTGGTGATAAGTCAGCTTCATCCCCTTCTCCGCGGCCTTTTTCCCAAGTTTGTTGAGTCCTTCACAGAGACGGCGCCATTCTTCGCCGGTAAACACAGGCTTTGCGTCGAACACGGGCTTATCCTGCCCCTGGACGGAATGTCCCTGTTCCGATGCGCCGATGACCCGGGCCCCTACGTCATAGAGGAAATCCCGGTGTTTAATGAATTCCGCTTCCACCTCCTCATAAGGCTTGGTAGTTAAAAATGAACTAAACCAGGCATTGCAGATGGTGAGTCCCCGGATTTTCATGGCTTTGTTCAGAACCGCCGGGTCTTTAGGGTACTTGTTCCCCACTTCGCTTCCCGAAAATCCCGCCAAAGCCATTTCGCCGGCGCATTGCTCAAAGGGTATTTCCCCGCCAAGTTCGGGAATATCGTCATTGGTCCAGCCAATAGGGGCGATTCCCAATTTGATGGTCTGGTTATCCATGTACTTAGCTCCTAAAATTTTCTGGTCTTGGCGGCTTCAGAGGACATGGCTTCGGCGGCTTTTGCAACATCGGGATTCGTCGAGACCTGGGCGGTCCCGACCCGCCACCAGGATTCATAGCCGTAGGTCATGGATTTAGGCGTTACCTTCACGTCAATGAGCGCCGGACCTTTGGCGGCAAGAGCCGCCTTTACCGCAGAGCGCAACTCTTCTACGGTCCCGGCCCGCAAGCCTAAAGCCCCCCAGCTTTCGGCGTTTTTCGCGTAATCCACCGCTACCGGAACGCCCTCAAGCCGCCCGGTTTTTTGATCCCTGGTTTTCCATTCATTGCCGAAGTGAATTATGCCTTGGCTGTGCTGGAGATTATCTATGCAGTGGAACCCCGCGTTATCCAGAACAACCACAATGATCTTCTGCCCTTCCTGAACCGCGGTTAAAAGTTCCGTATGAAGCATAGTGTAGGCCCCGTCCCCCATAAGGGTCACTATTTCCCGTTCAGGTTCCGCGATTTTCACGCCCAGCGCCGCGGCGACTTCGTATCCCATGCAGGAGAAGCCGTATTCTACATGGTAGGTATCCCGCACCCTGGTACGCCAAACCCGCTGCATATCGCTGGGGATGGACCCGGAGCTTGTTACCACAATGGCGTCATGAGGCAGCAGCCGTTCGTTGAGTTCTCCCAAAACCCTGACCTGCGCGAGTCCGGCGGGGTCCTCCATGGTATAAAGACGGTCTACTTCGGCATTCCATTCATTTTTAACTTCTTCTATACGGCCGGCCCAGGAGGATGTATACCCCGGCAATGCGTTACACAGGGCTTCAAGGGTAAGTTTGGCATCCGCAATAATAGGTTCGCCGTTCATTTTGTATGCGTCAAAAGAACCGGTGTTTATCCCCAAAACGCGCGCTTCGGGATTCTGGAATATCCACTTGGAACATGTGGTAAAGTCTCCCAACCGGGTTCCCACCGCAATAATAAGGTCCGCTTCTTTGGCGATTTTATTGGCCGCCAGGCTTCCGGTAGCTCCAATCCCCGAAAGGTTATAAGGATGATCCCAGAGTATACTTCCCTTTCCCCCCTGGGTCTCCCCAATCGGAATGTGATGCCGCTCACAAAAAGCTGCCAGCCCTTCGGCCGCGCCTGAATACCGCACCCCGCCGCCGCAGATAACCATAGGTTTTTTCGCGGCCTTGATCATCCCTGCAGCCCGTTCAATCTGGCCTTTGGCGGGGATACGCCGTTCAATATGATGCACCCGCTTGGCAAGGAATTCTTCCGGGTAGTCCCAGGCTTCTCCCTGGACGTCTTGGGGCAGCGATACGGTTACCGCCCCGGTATCCGCGGGATCCGTCAAAACCCGAAAGGCGTTGATCATGGCGGTCATAAGCTGTTCAGGCCGGTTGATCCGATCCCAATACCGGCTTACCGCGCGGAAGGCGTCGCCGGCGGTACAGGTATAATCATGAGGCGTTTCAATCTGCTGCAATACCGGATCAGGCTGCCGGCAGGCATAGGCGTCTCCGGGAAGGAAAAGCGCCGGCAGCCGGTTCGCGGTAGCGGTCCCCGCGGCGGTTACCATGTTGAGAGCCCCGGGACCAATGGAAGCGGTTACCGCCATAATACGAAGGCGGTTATGCTGTTTGGTATAACCGATAGCCGCGTGGCCTGCCCCCTGTTCGGTTTTCGCCTGATAGAAACGCAGTCCGTGATTCTTTGCGGCCAGAGCTTCCCCCAAGCCCAAAACAACCCCATGCCCGAAGATACCGAATACGCCGTTGACGAATTTTATTTCTCTGCCGTCATACTCGATATATTGATTATCCAGAAACCGGACCAACGCCTGCGCCATAGTAAGCCGTATTGTTTTCATAGTTTACTCCTTATTTTTTAGGCTGCCAGATAGTTTCTTCAGGCCCGCAGACCCATGTATGTTCTTCGGTAAATGTCTGTATACCGTAGCGATTCCCTTCCAGGTGGCGGATCGCCCACAGATACCACATGGCATAACCCGGGGCGGTCACCTGGGGGTGATCCTCCCCGTCCCGTATCAGAATAGTATCCCCGTCTTTGATGATATAAGGGCTATCCCCGATCGCGGTAAGGCCGAAACCCTGGGCAGGCAGAAAACGGTAATGATATATCTCAGGCTGCGGATGATGATGGGGCGGATAACTCGACCATTTTCCAGGTATGCCGATCACTTCTCCGATAACGAGATTAGATTCGCTCCTGTTGGCGTCGTCGAAAATGGTCCGCACTATCCGGGTAGAGGTTTCCCGCATGGCCCCTTCACCCCGGAATTCGCTGCGGCATTCTTCGGGAGTGTAAAGTTTCGGCATAAAAGGCTTGGGATTGTCCGTAGCGGTATGGTAAAACTCCGCTCCCTCGGTTCCGGCTTTGACGGCAACCGTGCTCATAGCGGGAACCGAAAGGCACCACGGGGAATGATCAAAAAGATCTATCCGGGAAATTTGCCTGCTTTGTGCCGATGCGTTTCCGCAAGCCCAGGTGAGTTCCGCGCTCCCCCCGGCCAACAGCCAGCACTGTTCATCGGTATTGCTGGAAATTTCCCAGATATCCCCGGCTGGGAGCTTTACCACGCCGAAATCCATCAGCATATCCGCAGTGACGCCGCTGCGGGGAACCAGGGAAGTGTAGCCCCGTATAAAGGGCGTTTTGTGACGTATCTGCATGGTTTCCTCCTAATAGGCTCTGCGGATTTCTTCTATGGTAACGGGCCGTTTTTCCTTGAGGGACTTGTCCGCGGCCAGGGCCGCGTACATATCCTCCAAGCCGTCTTCACCGGTAACCGGCGTCGCCCTATTGTGGTCGACCGCGTCGATAAAAGCGGCCATTTCATCCACAAACGCGCTCTTATACCGTTCCAGAAAGAAGTAAAGGGGCTTTTCTCCAATTACCCCGGTTTCGCCGTAGAGTTTTACCGTGTTCGGCAGGTCGTTCTCAGCAATAGCCGCTCCTTTGGAACCGAAAACTTCTACCCGCTGGTCATAGCCGTAAACCGCCTTGCGGGAATTATCGATCACGCCGAGGGCTCCGTTAGCGAAACGCAGGGTAACCAGCGCGGTATCCACGTCCCCGGCCTTGCCGATTTCCGGGTCCACCAATACCGCGCCGGCAGCGTAAACCTCGGCGATCTCGCTGCCGGCCTGAAAACGGGCCATGTCAAAATCGTGGATCATCATGTCCAGAAAGATGCCGCCTGAAACCGCCACATATACCGGCGGCGGCGGGGCGGGGTCTCGGGAGGTAATTTTAACCAGTTGTACCTTGCCCACGCCGCCTGCCAGGGTATGCTCCCGTATCCGGGCAAAATTATGGTCGAAGCGGCGGTTAAAGCCGATTTGCAGCTTAACCCCGGCCTTTTGTACCGCTTCCAGGGCATACTTAACCCTGGGTACGCTCAAGTCGATGGGCTTTTCACAGAAAATCTGTTTTTTTGCTTCTGCCGCGGCGGCGACAAAATCCGCGTGCGTATCGGTGGAACTGCAAATAACCACCGCTTTTATGGAAGAATCCTTTAATATATCTTCCGGATCGTTTGATACAATCCGGGCGCCAAGCCCTTTGGCCCAGGCTTCCTGCTCGGAACTGAGTTTGATATCCGCGATTCCTTCAAGCCCGGCTTGGGGAATGAAGCGGGCAATGTTTTCCCCGTGGATTTTACCAATCCGCCCTGCGCCGATAATACCGATCTTCAATTTGTCTGCCATAATGTCCTCTTTGCTCATATACGCCGGTCTGACCGGCGTAAAATTGAAAACGTTTTTATTACTATTAATATTATACCGCTATTTTTTTTTGTAAAGATTTTTTTAAATTTTTTTAAAATTTTTAACTCATTATACTATAATGAATTAAAAATTTTAAAATTGTGTTGACATTTCTTTTAAGTATACTATACTATAATTGATAACGTTTTCATTATATAGGTCATATTATGGAAAAGCCGCCTATTGGCAGATCGATCGTCTTTGCGGCGGCAGTCATCAATATGCGGAAGAATACAGAGGGGGGCCAGGATGAACAAGATCAGAATCGGTTTGGTTGGGCTGGGGCGGATTGGGCTTCAGCATGCGATGAATATCGCCGGCAGAATACAAAACGCCGAACTTACCGCCCTTTGTGATCTTGACCGGGTAAAACTGGAGGCAACGGCGGATAAGCTTGGGGCGCCTCACCGCTTCACCGCCTATGAGGAAATTATTGCTTGCAAAGATATTGATGCGGTGGTCATTGTTTCTCCCTCCGGCTTACACGCCAGGCAGATCGCCGGGGCATTGAACGCCGGGAAGCATGTGTTTTCCGAAAAACCCCTGGGGGTCACCGCGGCGGAATGTAAGGAGGCGGAGAAGGCGGCGGAAGCAAACCCGGATTTAACCTTTATGCTGGGTTTTATGCGGCGCTTTGATGATTCCTATAAATACGCCCATGACAAAGTCTCCGCGGGGGAAATCGGCAAACCGGTGTTGTTTCGATCCTACAGTCAGGACCCGGAAAAGTTTATCCAAGGGGCCATTGCTTATGCCCCTCACAGCGGGGGCGAGTTCCTGGACATGGCGGTCCACGATATAGATCTGGCCCGATGGTTTACCGGTTCCGAGCCGGAAACGGTGTACGCTATCGGAGGCTGTTACGCTCATCCTGAATTTGCCCAATACCAAGACGGGGATAATGTATCCTGCCTTATGAAATTCAAAAATGGGTGTATGGTATTTCTGTTTGCAGGCCGTACCGCCCCGCATGGGTATAATGTAGAAACCGAAATAATCGGGACCAAGGGGATCCTTAGGATCGCTTCGGTCCCCCAGAAAAATCTGGTGGAAGTTATCGACGGCTACGGGGTCAGGCGGGAATGCAGCGGGAATTTCCTTGAGCGATTCGGCATGGCTTATGTCAATGAGGTCCAGGAATTTGTGGATTGTATTATTGCCGGACGCAAGCCTTTGGTTACTGTTTATGATGGGACCAGGGTTTCCGAAATTGCCTATACCTGTAAGGAGGCTTTCGAAAGGGGAACGCTCGCCACGTTTTAATTCTGATTTGTGATTTATCCCTGCCTGTTACGAATGCATGGGATGGGTGAGAACGTTATTAAACGATATCCATATCGGCGTATCGGATATATTTTAAGGAGGCTTTTATGAAAAAAGCGGTTTTAGTTTTTCTGGCAGCGATTTGCGCTTCCAGTATCATTATGACGGGATGTCAAAAAAAGGAGCAGGGGGCCCAGCAGCAGGCTCAGGAGACCCAGAAAACGCAGAAAATTTTGATTGGATTCGCCCGCAGCGAGTCCAATGATACTTGGCTCTCCTATCTGCACGAGGCGTTTGCCGCTTACTTTGCGGACAAAAGCGAATATGAAATCATCTGGTCCGATGCTCAGAATGATGTCACCCGGCAGCAGGATAACGTCAATGCAATGATTTCCCAAGGCGTAAAAGCCCTGGTTGTGGTCCCTGTGGATACCAGCGCTACCGGGCCGATAACCCGGGCCGCTCAGGAAGCGGGGGTTGTTCTGGTATATGTAAACCGGAATCCCTTTACCGGTTCTGCCCCGCCCCAGGGCGTCTATTACTGCGGTTCGGATTCGGCGATTGCCGGGCGTTTGCAGATGGAAGAACTGGGCAAGCAGATGGGCGGTGAAGGAGAGATTTGCATACTCATGGGGCAGCTTAATCACGAAGCGGCCCAGGACAGAACCAGGGGCGTTAAAGAAATTATCGCCGAAAAATTCCCGAATATCAAAATTCTGGCCGAACAAACCGGCAACTGGATGCGGAACGAAGGGGTTACGGTGGTTGAAAACTGGCTCACCGCCTATCCAAACCTGAAAGCCATTGCGTCGAATAATGACGAAATGGCCATGGGCGCTCTGGTGGCCATTGAAAGTGCGGGCAGAACGGGTATTTTTGTGGCGGGAACGGACGGTAACCCCGACGCGTTCCAGGCCGTCAAGGACGGGCGTATAGTTGCCACAGTGTTGCAGGACGCGAAAGGCCAGGGAGCGGGCGCCGCGGATTATGCAATCAAGGCTATGAAGGGAGAAAAGCTGGAACCTATTAATTGGATCCCCTTTGTCCTCATCACCAAAGAAAACCTGAACGATTACTTGTAATAGAGTTTGTCCATAATGAAAACCCGTTATGGACGGATTAAGAGGCTGTTTTAAACCCCATGAGTTTTGGAACAAGCTCACCAATTAAATAACAACCGGGGGTTAAAAACCCTAGGGTTTCCCCCTGTTTTTTAACCGATATGAAGGCAGGCTTATGGACAGCGAATATATTCTTGAAATGAAAAATATTATTAAGACCTTTCCGGGTGTCCAGGCTCTTCGGGGAGTGGATCTAAAAGTACGCCGCGGGGAGATCCATGCCCTTATGGGGGAAAACGGAGCGGGCAAGTCAACCCTTATGAAATGCATTATAGGTCTCCATGCCCCCACAAGCGGGCAAATTGTTTTCGACGGCAAGGAGTTGGGCCGCTATTCGGCGGCGGAAGCGCTGAAAATGGGAATTTCCATGATCCATCAGGAATTGAATCCTGTTCTGCATCGGCCTATTATGGAAAATCTTTGGCTCGGACGGGAACCGCGAAACAAGCTCGGCATCATCAATGAAAAAAAGATGATGCAGATGACCAGGGAGATGCTGAACGAAATCGCTATGACCGAAGACCCCCGGACGCCTATGGTGGAGCTGACGGTGGCGAAAATGCAGATGTGCGAAATCGCTAAGGCTATTTCTTATAATTCAAAACTGATACTCATGGATGAGCCTACTTCGGCGCTTACCAACCGGGAAGTGGAACAGCTTTTTACCATCATGCGAAAACTGAAGGCAAAAGGGATCAGCATGATCTACATTTCACATAAACTCGATGAGATCTATGAAATCACGGATACTGTCAGCATTTATCGGGACGGCGCATATATCGGTACGGAAAAAACTACGGACCTCAAAGTCGACCGGCTGATCAATATGATGGTAGGCCGGGATGTGAAAGATATGTTCCCCAAAACCCCCTGTCCTATAGGGGAAGTAAAGCTGGAGATAAAGAACCTTTCCCATAAAAAATACTTTAAGGATATATCATTTTCCGTCAGGAAAGGCGAAATCCTCGGTATTGCAGGGCTTGTGGGAGCGGGCCGCAGCGAAGTTATCGAAACTGTTTTCGGAGTCCGGCAGAAAAGCGGCGGAAAAATCTTTATCGACGGAAAAGAAGCCGATATTCGAACCGTTGAGGATGCGAAAAAAGCGGGTATGGCGTTCATTACCGAAGACCGGCGGCATTCGGGTATTTTCCCCATGCTGGATATCCAGCTTAATATGATTATCGGCAATGTCCCGCAGTTTTTGAGCAAAAGCAAACTTATCCGCGGCAAGTATATGCGGGATACTTGTGAGGATTATGTCAAAAAGATTCAGGTTAAAACGCCGAATTTGGAACAGCTCATCCAAAACCTATCCGGCGGGAATCAGCAAAAGGTTCTGGTCGCCCGCTGGCTTATGACTAATCCCGAAATCCTGCTGATTGACGAACCGACCCGGGGCATCGATGTGCTTACTAAATCGGAAATCCACCGGCTCATCACCACCCTTGCAGGCGAAGGGAAATCCATAGTGATGATCTCTTCGGAACTGCCCGAGGTCATGGGGATGAGCGACCGGATCATGATCATGCACCAGGGAAAAGTAACCGGTATCATCGATAACCGTCCTGATTTAACTCAGGATGAGTTGATGGCTTACGCTACCAATACCATAGAAGAATATAAACAACATCAGAAAAAAGGAGTTTAAACATGATGTCGCAGATCAATATAAAACGGATTACACAAAAATACGGCATCCTTATCATCCTGATCGCTATGTGCATTGTTTTTGCCATCCTCTCCCCTGCTTTTTTAAGTATTTCCAACATCCTGAATATCCTGAACCAGACGGCTATCTGGGGCATTATGGCCCTGGGACTGACCTTTGTCATTGTCGCTAAGGGCATCGATCTTTCGGTAGGTTCCGTGCTTGCCTTTGCCGGCTTGGTGTCTGCGAGCCTTGCCCAGGTACCGGCACAAATGAAGCTCTACCAAAATCTGCCGGAACTGCCCCTGATTATCCCGGTTCTGGCAGGCTTGGCTATCGGCGCCCTTTGCGGCGCGGTGAACGGTGCGCTTATCGCCTTTACCAAGATCCCCGCGTTTATCGCGACCTTGGGCATGATGACCGTGGCGCGAGGCGTCGCCCTTATCTATTCAAACGCCAGGCCGGTAAGTAATCTTACCCCTCAGATGAATGCCGTAGGGAGCAGGTTTTTGGGGATTCCCATTCCCATTATGATCTATCTTTTTGTCTTCCTCATAAGTTATGTTCTGCTGAATAAAACCCGGTTCGGTAAAAACACCTTTGCTATTGGCGGCAATATTACGGCGGCGGAAGTATCCGGCGTTAATGTCCAGAAATACCTTGTTATGATTTACGCGTACTGCGGATTGCTTGCAGGTCTTGCGGCAATTGTATTCGCCGGCCGGGTCGGCAGCGTTCACCCCGGCGCCGCGGAGGGCTACGAATTAACCGCCATCGCGGCCACCACCATAGGCGGCACATCTCATTCCGGCGGTATCGGTACCATAGGGGGCGCCTTGATCGGCGCCCTGGTCTTGTCGGTTATGCGCAACGGAATGACGCTCCTCGGATTTTCCCCTTACAGTCAGAAAATACTAGAAGGGCTTATTATTGTCTGCGCGGTCATTATTGATATGCGAAAAAACGCAAGGAAAGGTTAGGAACCATGCTGATAAAAAAGCGTTTCGTTCTGAACCGGATCATTTCCCCTGCTATGGGTTTAGCGGATTTTGTACGGTTCACCGCGGGACTCGGATTATCCAAAATAGAGCTCAGGAACGACCTGCCGGGAAAGCGGGAAGTCAAAGATATTATCGACGGGCTGAAACCCGCCGATGTACGGATGCTGACACAAGGAGAGGGGGTAAGCATTATCTCCATAAACGCATTGCAGCAATTCAACCTCCTTTCAAGCATGAAAGACCGTATTGAAGAATTAAAACGGATGCTCGAACTCGCATCCGCCGTTGATTGTCCCGCAGTGGTACTCTGCCCGAACAACGAAAAAGGCGATATACGTACGCCGAACCGGAAATATGCCGATACCGTGGAAGCTCTGGCCGAATACGGCCCTCTGTTTGCCGAGTACGGCATAGCGGGGTATGTAGAGCCCCTGGGCTTCGGCACATCTTCGCTGGCATCGCTTCCGGCGGCAGTACAGGCGATTAAGGCATCGGGATACGGCTGTTACCGGACCGTGTTTGATACTTTCCACCACTACATCGGCCCGGATAACGCGGCTGTCTTCGGCATGGACGGCCTGGGGGCTTCCTATGAAATTCCCTACACCGGGCTGGTCCATATTTCCGGGGTTGAGGGCCCTGTTTCACCGGAGCGGTTCCTAGACGAACATCGCATACTTATTGGCCCCAAGGACAGGATGGGAAACAAGGAACTCATAGGGCGGCTTGACCGGTTGGGATACCAGGGGTTCTTTTCATTTGAACCTTTCAGCGCCGCGGTTCAGCACATGCAGGCGCATAAACTGGCGCAAGCTGTTGAAGAGAGTTTGCAGTACATCGGGGCAAGGTAAGTATGATCAACGCCGGGGATTCCGGTGTTTTTACCGGCAAAGACCGCCCACCACGACAATGCCTGCGATCAAAGAAACCGCAGCGGCGGTGCGCCGATAACCCGGGAATTCGCAACAAATAGGCGCGTATGGATACCCGCCGGATGCGGCAAGCACAGCATCTTTGGCAAAGCAAAGCGCAGGTTGATTGCTGGAATAGAGAGCATGAATGTTCAAACTAAGAGTGAGGAGAATATATGACTTCCCGTGAAAGAGTAAAAACAGCGTTTGCCCACAAGGAAGCAGATCAGGTACCGGTGGATTTCGGCGGTTTCAGTTGCTCCAATATTAACGCGGACGCCATGAAAAAACTGAGGCGATACTACGGATTACCTGATACGCCGGTTAAGATAAAAGACATGTCTACCATGGTGGGAGTCGTGGAACCCGATTTAATGGAAGCCCTGGGCTGTGATGTCCAGGAACTGGACCCCTTTACCGACACTTTCGGAAACAGAAATCTGGCATGGAAAGAATGGGCCTATTTGGGGGACGCCGTATTAATACCTGAAGAATGTGTTTTAAAAAATGATGATAAAGGCGGAACTTATATTTATCCCTGTGGAGACGGTTCTGTAGAACCCAGCGGTTATATGCCTGCCGGGGGCTTTTTCTTTGATAATCTGGAACGTTCACCGGAATTTGATGAAGGCCGCTCCGATCCTCTGGAGCAGGCGGAGGATTTTCCTGTGGTTTCCGATGAAATGCTGGCATTTCATACCCGGAAAATGGCAGTATACCGCAAAAATACCCGGGCTATTCAGGTATCTCCGGGATACTTTGGGTTTGGGGATGCTAACAATATTCCGGGGCCGAACCTCAAAAAACCCCGGGGAATCCGCAGCATCAGTGATTGGTATACCGCTCCGTTGTTATATCCCGATTATGTCAATGCGGTGTTTGAAATAGAGACTGAGCGGGCAATCGAGAGTTTTAAAAAATACTATAATGCTTTCGGCAATGATATAGATATTGTTTATATCTGCGGCGCTGATTTTGGCAGCCAGCGGGGTCCTCTAATCAATCCGGAACTCTTTAAAACCATGTATGCGCCTCACTATAACAAAGTAACCGGCTGGATACATGGTAATACGGAGTGGAAAGTATTGAAACATTGCTGCGGGGGCATTTTCCCTTTGCTGCCCTATATAATAGAAGCGGGGATTGATGCGGTTAATCCTGTCCAATGTTCTGCGGAAGGAATGGAACCTCAACGGTTAAAAGATACTTACGGCAGGGACATCGTATTCTGGGGCGGCGGTGTGAATACCCAAAAAACATTGCCCTTTGGTACTCCCGAAGAGGTTCGTAAAGAAGTCCTGGAACGGTTGGCAATTTTTTCCAAAGGCGGCGGTTATGTATTTAATACCATTCACAATATTCAAGCCAATACCCCGGTTCAGAATATTGCCGCCATGATCGACGCGGTTAAAGAATTCAACGGGCGCAAGTGAGGCTTTGGGGACTATGGAGTTATTGCGATCTTCAGGGTACATAGGAACCTTGGCCTCCTGATATTCCTCTGTTCTGCCGGAGAACCGAAAGCGGGGTTCGATGATCGCTGACAGGGGTTTTGCTCGAAGGCTTGAGCGGGTAAAACCGTAAAGCCTGTGAACTAAAACCTAAAGCCAACCTAGTGGGCATAGGGGCTTTGTAAAAACAAATGCCTGCGGAGGATGAGACCTCCGCGCTGTTGAGTTCGCTCAACCGGCGAAGTCTTGCCGTTGGAACAGGAAGACTAAGCCTTTAGGCTTGGGCTATAGCAAGAGTCTTTATGGCGAAACAAAGTAAAACGGAGGCTTCTTGAACAGGTACGGCTTATACGGTAAGGTGGATGATATGGTCAGCATTAAAGACATTGCAAAACAAGCCGGTATGTCTACTTCTACGGTTTCCCGGGTGGTAAACGGGAAAAAGTATGTCAATCAGGAAAAACGGCAGCGGATCCTCAAACTTATAGAAGAAACAGGCTACGTGCCCAACAATGCGGCCCGCAGCATGGTTCTTCAGCGGAGCTTTGCCGTAGGCATCGTCATTTCTGACACATTCAATATGTTCCAGCAGGAACTTTTTTCTATTATTGAACGGTATCTGGAAATTTTTGGCTATCATACTCTTTTCTTCTTTGTTAAGTTTGAAGATACCAGCGAGGAAGCCTGTTTGACTAAACTGAAGGCGGAAAAACTCGACGGGCTGATCATGCTCTATGAGATAAAGAACCCTGTTTTTTATGAATATCTGATAAAAACCGGACTTCCGGTGGTAACAGCCACGTTTCACTATCCGGGCATCCCCTCGATCCATGTGAACGAAGAACAGGCTTCTATGGACGCGGTGAATCACCTGATCAATCTGGGACACCGGAAGATCGTAATGATCTCAGGGGACGGCTTTACCTTCGGGCGCCAGCGCGCGGAAGGTTTTTTCCAGGCTCTTACCGCGGCGGACATAATTTTGGAAGAGGGCGGGATCGTGTTTGTCCGCCACTATACCCCGGAATTCGGCATGTACGGCATGAGGGAACTTCTCTTAAGGAAAAAGGTGGGCAGGGATTTTACCGCCATCTTTGCCGCTACCGATGAACTGGCCATCGGCGCCATAAGAGCGCTCCGGGACGAGGGGATCAGAGTGCCGGAGGATATTTCGGTGGTGGGTTTTGACGACATCGACATAGCCGATTACATTAATCCCCGGCTTACCACAATACGCCAGCCCATGAAGGAAATGGGGGAGCAAACCGCCCTAACGCTGCACCGCAGCATATCCGGGGAAACCAATAAAACCGAATCCCAGACCCTGTCTTACAAACTTATCATCCGGGAATCGACCATGGCTTTGGTCTGAGGCATTGGGGATTGGGCGCGGCCTTCTTACCTCTTATTTGGTCTTTATGATACAATTATCCCTATGAATACTAAGGAACGGCTTGATGCTTTAGCTGCAAACCGAATTCTCGTGTTGGATGGGGCTATGGGGTCTATGATCCAACAATACAACCTGACGGAAGCGGATTTCCGGGGAAAGCGGTTTCCCGCTCATGGAACCGGCCTCTTAGGCTGCAGCGATGTCCTCTGCCTGACAAAACCGGAGGTCATTAGGTCTATCCATGAAGCCTACCTCAAGGCGGGAGCGGATATCATTACGACCTGTAGTTTCGGCAATGCTACTGCGGTAACCCTTGCGGATTACGGCCTTGAAGACTTGGCGTATGAGATAAGCCATAGCGCGGCCGCGATTGCGCGGAAAGCTGCGGATAGGTTTTCGACTCCGGATAAACCCCGGTTTGTGGCGGGCAGTATGGGGCCTCTGACAAAGAGCGCGAGTATTTCCCCGGATATACAAGACCCGGGAAAACGGGGGATTTACTGGGACGAAATGGAGGCCGCCTATTACGATAATGCCCGAGGGCTGCTGGACGGCGGCGCGGATATCCTCATCATCGAGACGATCTTCGACACCCTCAATGCGAAAGCCGCGATCTTTGCGGTTTCCCGGCTGGAAGCGGAACGGGGAATTGCAATTCCGATTATGATCTCCGCCTCTATTTCCGATGCCGCAGGCAGACTTCTCTCGGGGCAGACTGTGGAGGCTTTTTGTGTTTCGGCGCTTCATGCCGAACCCTGGTCTATCGGGCTGAACTGTTCCTTGGGCGCGGGATTGCTCAAGAAGTATATCAAAAACCTAGCGGGCTTTGTCCCTTGTCTCACCAGCGTTCATCCCAATGCGGGAATGCCTAATGAATTCGGGGTGTACGACGACAGTCCAGAAATCATGGCAGGCTGTCTTGAAACCTATATGCGGGAAGGGCTGCTGAATATTGTCGGCGGCTGCTGCGGGTCTACTCCCAGCCATATCGCCGCCATTGCCGCCATTGCCGCAGGCTATGCGCCTCGCCCCCGTCCTGCGCGGACCCGGAAAACCTTCTTTGCCGGACTTGAACCGGTGCAGGTAGACCCCCGGCAGGGACTTATCAAGATGGGAGAACGGACCAATGTGGCCGGAAGCAGGCAATTCCTCCGGCTTATTCAGGACGCCCGTTACCGCGACGCTTTGGGAATAGCCCGGGACATGATTGAACAGGGCGCGGATCTTATCAATGTCTGCATGGATGACCCCATGCTGGACGCCGAAGCTTCGCTGACCCGTTTTCTGACCTTAGCCCTCTCGGATCCGGATATCGCCAGAGTTCCTATCATGCTTGACAGTTCCCGGTGGGAGCTTATTGAAGCGGGGTTAAAACTTATTCCGGGAAAAGGCATTGTGAATTCCATCAGCCTCAAGGACGGGGAAGAGGAATTCATCCGAAAAGCCCGGTTGGTTAGACGCTACGGAGCCGCGGTGATGGTGATGCTTTTTGATGAGCGGGGACAAGCCGCAACCTATGAGCGGAAGATCGAGGTTGCAGGCCGGGCATACCGGCTGTTGGCCGATGACGGCTTCCCGCCTGAAAACATTATCTTCGACGGAGTGGTACTTACTATAGCTACCGGCATTGCCGAACATGACCGGTACGCCCTGGACTTCGTGAAGGCTTGTGAGTGGATCCGCGCGCACTGTCCCTGCGCGCAGGTTTCCGGCGGTATAGCGAATCTCTCGTTCAGCTTTCAGGGCAACGAGCCGGTTCGGAATGCCATGCACGCGGTGCTGCTCAAACACGCCATAGACGCGGGGCTTTCGATGGCTATCGTGAACCCCGCAACCATGATTCCCTATGATAAGATTAATCCGTCCCTGCGGAACGCCGCGGAAGACCTGATCCTCTGCCGGAAGGCAAACGCGGTTGAATGTTTACTGAGTTTGGCGCTGCAATTCCATGAAAAGTCCGGGGGGGTAAAGGCCGGCAGGAGCGCCGATGCCGGAACCTGGCGTTCTTGGGATGTAGAAGCCCGGATTTTTCATGCAATGGTAAAAGGGATCGATGATTATATTGAGGCGGATGTGCTTGAACTTCGTCCCCGTTGCGGTCGGTCCTTGGAAATCATTGAAGGCCCGCTGATGAAGGGTATGCAGGAAGTGGGGGATCGCTTTGGGGAGGGAAAAATGTTTCTTCCCCAAGTTATCCGCAGCGCCCGGGTAATGCAACGGGGGGTTACCGCTTTACAACCTTTTATTGAGCAGGAGAAGATGCAGGGCAACGCAGCGGATGCCCGCGGGAAATCATCGGGTGAGGGCAAAATTCTGCTGGCTACGGTTAAAGGGGATGTTCACGATATAGGGAAAAACTTTGTCGGCGTAGTTCTTGGCTGCAACGGCTATGAGATACTGGATTTGGGGGTTATGGTTCCTGCGGAACGGATCATTGAGACCGCCGTACAGGAGCAGGTCAGGATCATCGGTCTTTCCGGGCTGATTACCCCGTCGCTGGACGAGATGATCCTTACCGCTCATGCTATGGAACAGCGAGGGCTGACCATACCCCTCATAATCGGAGGAGCTACCACGAGCCTCGCGCATACCGCGCTGCGAATTGCCCCGGAATATTCGGGCCCTGTGGTGTATGTGAGCGACGCGGGCCGCTCCGCGGAGGTTGTCCGGGCGTTGCTGTCTCCCGCGGATCGCCCAAGGTTCCTCGAAGAGCTGGATGCCGCGTACCGGAACGCCGTGAAACACCATGCACAGATTCAAGCAAAGACCGAACTCCTGTCTCTTGAAGAGGCTCGGAAGAACAAGGTTATGATCGATTGGTCCCAACCACCGGCAAACCCGGAACCCAAAACCAAAGGTCTCCTAGAACTACAGGATTATCCCCTTGACCGGGTTATTCCTTACATTGACTGGGCGGGGTTTCTTCATGGGTGGGATATGGGAAAGCCTATTGATGGGGGTAACGGGAAAGAAGAGGCCCAAACAAAGCTGCGGGAAGACGCTCAAGCCATGCTTGACCGGATTTGCGCGGAGAAGCTCCTCACCCTCCGGGGCGTTTTAGGGTTCTTCCCCGCCCTGTCTGAGGGGGATGATGTGCTGTTATATGCCGCGGACGGGGACAAAGAAAACGCTCTTGCCCGGTTTTGCTTCTTGCGGAGCCAGAGGAAAAAATGCGCCGGCGGAGCGAATCCCTGTTTAGCGGACTTTATCCTTCCCAAAGAAGCGGCGGATGGTTCTTTGGGCTGGCTTGGACTTTTTGCTCTCGGCGCGGGATTCGGGATCCGGGAGGCGGAAGAGCCGCAGGACGGCTATGGGCGGCTTCTCTTAGCAACCTTGGCAAACGCCCTTGCCGAAGCCTTTGCGGAAGAGGTACACCTTCGGGTCAGACGAGAGTGGTGGGCTTACGCGCCGGCGGAGAACATTTCTATTGCGGAAACCCTGCAAGGAAAGTACGCGGGTCTGCGTCCCGCCATAGGCTATCCCGTCTGTCCTGATCATCAGGATAAACGTATTGCCTTTAAGCTGTTGCAGGCAAAGGAGCGGTGCGGCCTTGAACTGACCGAATCGGCCATGATTGTCCCTGCCGCGTCGGTCTGCGGTCTCTATTTTGCCAATCCCAAGGCGTACTATTTCGGACTTGGTTCTGTGGGAGCGGATCAGATGCAGGATTGGAGGAAACGCAAGACTCTGTAGCGGTGATGGGGAAGAAAGGGGGGGGACATACCGGCTAAGAATACGGACCCTAGTGAATCGGCGCAAGTTAAGGCGCTCAAAATCGAAGACGGGTATTAACGCTTCTATAGCAGCCATTATCGACGCCTTGAACGCTGCGCAACCCAGTTCATAGCCGTTTGATAAGCAGGTCGATGAAGGAGATTATATTGGGGTCATCCGAATACCGCGGTTTCATACTCTCTAGGTACTTATTCCGGATTTTAGAATTTTTAACCCTTAAACTTACTTCCAGAATATTCATAACATTGGCTATTCCTTCCTTATGAGCGGCTAGGATCCTTTCTTGGCTTTCGCTTTCATCTGGCAGATTCCCGGGGTTTTCTGCTTTTTGGAAGAGTTCCTGATTCGCCCGCATAAGCCGGGCGTTTTCCCTTTCCAACTGGGTAATGCGATTGGTAAGCGCCGCGGTATCCGCGTTCTGGTTCTGCGGCGCTTGAGGGGCGGCGGTTTTGGAAAGCTCCTGATTCGTCTGGGCAAGCCGGGTATTTTCACTTTCCAACTGGGCGATGCGATTGGTAAGCGCGGCGGTATCGGCCTGGTTCTGGGACGCCTGGGAGGCGGCGGTTTTGGAAAG
>JAITHW010000126.1 GCA_031279815.1 Treponema sp.
ATACCATTTTTACCGCCCCCATGAAGCCCTGAACTTCTTGACCCCGGCGGAGTTTTCCGCCACATTAGGCTTATCCATTCCCAGAGTTGGAGTGTCCTAAAGGTACTGAGTACGAACACCCCGCTTGCTTTATTTCAGAAAATAAAAGAAAATGAGCGGTATGAAAACATTGCTCAGAGACCGGAAAAACGTTCATTTTTATGTTGACATGGCTAACGAACCCCGTCTCAGGGTGGTTCCGGGAGAGGAATTTTCCCTGGAAACCATCCGGGCGGACAATATGTTCCTTAGCCGAGCTAATCCTGTTTTTAAGGATCATCAAGAGGTTATGCAGGTTCTGGCAAACCCGGTAACCGGTCCCGTGTATGTAGAGGGAGCCGAACCCGGAGACCGGCTTGCAGTTACCATTGAAGATATCAGGCTGGGAGACAGTGGAAATGAGGGGTATTATACCTATGTGCCCGGGCAGGGGCTTTTTGCCAATCCTTTTGTTCCCGAAGTTTTCCCGCCGGATACCCGGTTCTGCGATGTTTCCTCCGCTACGCTGAAACTTATTGTTGGCTCTCATGAAATCGAAATCCCTACGGAACCTTTTATCGGTACCATCTGCGTTGCCATGAAGGAAAAGGTATACCTGTCCTATGAGGCGAATAAGGAGATAATGGGCAATGCGGACTGTCCTAATGTAACCAAAGGCAGCGTTATTGTAATGCCCGTTAATGTTCCCGGAGCGCTTCTGTCTCTAGGCGATCTCCATGCAAAGCAGGGGGACGGAGAGCTTTTAGGCTGTGCCGTTGAGTCCGACGGCACAGTAAGCCTCTCGGTAGACTTGATTAAAAAAGGGGATCCCCGGCACTTTGATTTACCCCAGGTAAACGGAAACGGCCGTATCGGGTCGGTATGTACTGTTCCAAACAATATAGAGGCGGCTATCCGGGGCGCGGTTTTCGATGTGATCAAACGGATTGAAATCGATCACGGAGTTCCTTTTATGGACGCCTATATGCTTGCGGGACACTGCGTGAAAATCCAGATCTGCCAGATGATAACCGGAGCCTGTACCGCCTATGCCTTTATTGACGGCGCGCCGACGCATATCCTCGCCTAGATTCCTAACCGGAACTTTTTATATTCCCCATTGGAGTTAAAAATGTTGACAGCTATACGGATATCGTCATAGGATATCTTTAAGGTTTTTATAAAAACAAACCCTATTTACGACTAATTTGGAGGTTTCATTATGAAAATGAGAAGGGTGTTTCTGACCATGTGTATGGTAGCGTGTTGTTTCATTGCTTCTCCGCTTATGGCGGGCGGCAAGCAGGCAGGAGGCGGCGCTTCCGCGCCGGTTACGATCAATGTGGCTCTGGCAAATAATTATATTTCCCAGCAGCTATCAAAAATAGCCGCGGCTGAATACAAAGCGGCCGGAGTAACGGTAAATATTTCGGTCCTGCCGGAAAACGATCTCCGCCAGCGGCTTACCACCGAGGCTTCCACCGGCGGTACCACCTATGATATTTTTTACATCGGCCCCTACGAGGCCCAGACCTGGGCAAAGAACGGCTGGCTGGAAAATCTTGAGCCTTATTTTGACAAGCTGACTCCGGAAGATAAGGCCTGGTATGACCGGGGGGATCTTATCAAAGGTATGCTGGACTCGGTATCCCTAAACGGAAAAGCCTACGGTATTCCTTTCTACGGCGAATCTTCCTTTATTATGTACAACAAAGAACTCTTTGCCGCCAAGGGACTTACCATGCCGGATGAGCCTACTTGGGAACAAATCTATGAACTGGCAAAGGCCGTACATGATCCGTCCCAGGGCATTGTGGGCATGACCATGCGGGGAACTCCCGGCTGGGGCATGAGCGGCGCTCCCTTTGTTACGATAGTGAACGCTTTCGGGGGCAAATTCTTTGATATGCAGTGGAACGCCGCGGTTGATACGCCGGAACAGCGGGCCGCCTGGGAAATGTACAAGAAGATTCTCCGGGAAGCAGGTCAGCAGGATATTCTTTCTTATACCTACAATGAATGTATAGCCCTTATGCAGTCCGGCAACTGCGGGATCTACTATGACGCTACTTCCCTGGCGCCGCCTCTTGAGGACAGTACCTCGAAGGTAAAGGGAAAAATCGGCTATGTGGCGGCTCCTCATCAGAAACTCCGGAAGAACACCGCGTGGCTGTGGAACTGGACCATGGGGATCAATCCCAAAACCACAGCGGCCAAAAAGGAGGCGGCCTTTAAATTCATGCTCTGGGCAAGCTCCAAGGATTATGTGCAGCTTGCTTATAAATACGATTCCACGGGATCCGCCATTCCGCCTGCGGCCCGGTCTTCTACCTATAAGCTGTCCTTCTATGCCGGCCTGCCCTATGCCGCGCCGACCCTCAAAGTGCTTGAAAATATGGATTTCACCAAACCCTGTCTTGATCCTGTTCCCTATGTAGGGCTTCAGTACATTGCCATTCCCGAATTCGCGGATGCCGGGGATATTATGACCCGGAACCTTGCGGATTATGTGGTTGACAACATAAGTCTTGACGAAGCTATGAGGAGAACTCAGCAGGTTTTTGAGCAGGTAGCCAAAGACGGAAATTACAAGAAATAATGCTACCCAATCCCGCCCGATAAATCCGGGCGGGATTTAAACCGGGACGGCGGCGCTGTTGAATCCACATCCCCCCGGAAAGTCCGGCGGGGACAAAGAGGCGGTTTTATGAAAAAAAGACGAACCGATTACCATTACCTTTTGCCGGCGGTAGTGGCGGTGGCGGTTATGACCCAGGTGCCATTTGTAATGACTCTGATCTTTTCCACCATCCGCTGGAATCTTTCAAGACCGGATATTCCCCGTACCTTTAGCGGGTTTGATAATTACCTATATTTTCTCAAAATAGAAAGCCTTTCGGATATACCGCCTTTTTACGGCATCCTGGGGCAGACTATTATTATTACCGGAATGACCCTTTTGCTCTGTTCCGTGTTCGGGTTTCTCCTCGCTCTGCTTTTCGACCATAACATTCCGGGAATCAACATCGCCCGGACATTAATCCTAGGCCCCTTTTTTGTGATGTCTACCGCCAGCGGGGTCATTTGGAAAACAACTATCTTCAATACCACCTTCGGCTGGTACGGGGTAATCGCAAAAGCCCTGGGATTTACCCCGGTGGATATGATCAGTTACCATCCTCTAGGCACCATCATCGCCCTCTTTACCTGGCAGTGGATGCCTTTCTTTGTATTGGTCCTTCTGGCCGGGCTTCAGGGCCTGGATCAGGATCTCTTGGATTGTATACGCATTGACGGAGTGGGATGGTTTCAGGGGATATTCAGGGTCAAGCTGCCTCTGATTATGAACCATCTGCGGGTAGCAATCATGCTGGGGCTGGTCTTTGTTATCAAGGAATTCGGCCTTATATTAACCACCACTGCCGGCGGTCCGGGAACCCGTTCCTATACTCTTCCTTACTATGTATATATGCAGATTTTCAGCGCCAACAATGTAGGGAGAGCGGGGGCTTTGGCGGCCATGACGGTCATTCTGACCCTGGTTTTGGTTAATCTCCTATACCGATCCATCGAGCGCCGGAACGCCGCCTATCTTTAGAACCACAAGGAGTATGAAAATGGGAAAGAGAACCATTGAAGAAGTCCGGCGTACAATCAGGACCAGAAACCGTATAAAAAAATTGTTTCTTTCGATTGTTATTTATGCTATTGCGATACTATATTTTTTCCCCATCCTGTATATGTTTCTTTCAGGATTCAAAACCGAAGCTCAGGCGGTAATGCCCGCGATTTTTTTTAAGCCGACCCCGGCGACTTTTCAGAAGGTTTTGGGGGATCCCACCATGCATCAATATCTGCGGAACTCCTTGTTTCAGGTGTTCTTTGGAACATTGCTCAGTTTATGCTTGGGGATTCCCGCGGCATTTGCATTGGTGTTCGGCAATTTAAAAAAGAGAGATTCCCCGGGAAAATATTACCTCTGGTTTATCACCACCATTCTGTTGCCCCCGGTGGCGGTCTTAATCCCCCTCTTTACCTGGTACCAGCAATTCCGGCTGATTAACACTCCCTATGGGCTGCTTGCGGCCTATGTGGGGTTTCACATTCCCATTGTGGTATGGATGGTTCATTCCTTTTTCTCGGATCTTCCCAAGGAAATATTCGAAGCCGCCGAGATTGACGGCTGTTCAAAATTCCAGCGTATGACCAGGATTGCCATTCCCCTGTCGCGGACCGGAATCATTTCCGCGGCCCTTCTGGTGGCTGTTTTTATCTGGGATGAATTCTTCCTCGGATTTAACTTAACGGGAAATCCCACCGCCACCCTGCCGGTATATATGGCCCGGTTTCGGGAACAGCAGGGCCAGTTTGTAGCCCAGCTTTCGGCTTCGTCTACCATTTCGGTGCTCCCCGCGATTATCCTTGGCTGGATGACTCAAAAATCCCTGGTTAAGGGACTTGTCTCAGGCGCGGTTAAAGGATGACTAGATTAAGAGGGGCTTTTACTTCAAAATTATAAAGTAAGAGGAGACGGCTATGAATATGAAGGCGCTGGTGATTGAAAAACCGGGGATCGCCCGGGTGCAGACCGTTCCGGTTGCTCCTGTGGGGGATCGGGATGTGCGCATTAAAGTAAAGGTATCCGGGATTTGCGGAACCGATGTGCATATTTTCAGGGGGGAATACCTTGGGGCTTATCCGGTGATTCCGGGGCATGAATTTTCAGGGGTTATTGAAGAAGCGGGCGGCAAGGTTACTCGGTTCAAAGCGGGGGATCATGTGGCAATCGAACCTAATATAAGCTGCGATAACTGTCATGCCTGCCTCAACAACCGGCAGAATTTTTGTGAACATTGGAACGGCATCGGCGTTACCCTCCCCGGAGGCATGGCGGAATATGCGGTGGTTCCGGAAAAGGCTGTTTTTGGTATCCATACCCTATCCTTCCTGTCCGGGGCTTTTGTTGAACCCCTTGCCTGTGTGATCCACGGGGTTGAACGGGCTCGGATTAGACCGGCCGATAAGGTGCTGATCTTGGGAGCCGGTCCCATCGGTATCCTTTTGTCCAAAACGGTCCAGTTACAGGGGGTTTCGGAGATCACCCAGGTCGACCGGAATCAAAGTCGGCTGGAACTGGCGAAACAGAGCGGCGCGGTCAAGGTATGCGCTTCCCTTGAGGAGCTTGATCGGGACGCCTTTGATGTGGTAGTGGATGCCTCGGGGTCTACCTTCCTCATGGAGCGGGCCTTGGACTTTGTGCGGAAAGGCGGAACCGTGCTTTGGTTCGGAGTCCCCCCCCGGGATGGGAAACTCCAGCTCCCCGCGTTTACTATTTTTGAAAAAGGATTATCCCTGCTCTCTTCCTACACATCGGTACGGAATTCGATTCAAGCCGTAAGGCTGCTTGAAAAGGGGAAGATTGATGTTACCCCTTTGATCTCTCATCAATTATCCTTAGAAGAATTTACCAAAGGGGTAGAAACCATTGAAAAGGGAATCGAGGGGGTTCTGAAAGCGGTGATTCTGCCGGAATCAGCTAAAAAATCATAAAGTAAGGAGAAAACTATGGCACAGACCATTATCGACCGGTTCAGACTGGACGGAAAGACCGCCCTGGTTACTGGAGGCGCTCAGGGTATTGGAGAAGCCTACTGTGTTGCGTTAGGAGAAGCGGGCGCGAAAATTGCGGTAGTTGATATTAACCTCGCTGCCGCGGAGGAAACCGCCCATAGGCTTGAAGCAAAGGGGATCCCCGCCATTGCGGTTAAAACCGATGTAACCAATCCTGAAGAGGTAAGCCGAATGGTAAAAACGGTGATCGGTACATGGGGAGAACTGACCATTGGAGTAAACAATGCGGGCATGGGCGTATGGCGCGACGCGCTGCTCCAGGACTTCGGCGAATGGAGAAAGATCCTCGCCCTAAATCTGGATGCGGTTTTCCTCTGCGCCGGGAGCGAAGCCAAGGAAATGGCGAAAAAGGGATACGGGAAGATAATCAACACCGCCTCCATGTCCGCCCATATTTCCAACACCCCGCAAAATCAGTGCGCCTATAACGCGTCCAAAGCAGGAGTGCTGCACCTTACCCGGAGCCTCGCCGCGGAATGGGCGCCGAAGAACATTCGGGTAAACAGTATCAGCCCTGGGTACACCAAAACCGCTCTGGTGGATAAACTCCTGGAAACTCCGGAAGGAAAAACCATGCTCCCCAAGTGGCTGGAAAAGATACCTATGGGCAGAATGGCAAGCGTCGGGGATTTACAGGGCGCCGCGGTATATCTGGCTTCTCCCGCATCGGATTATATGACCGGAGCGGATTTGATCATTGACGGAGGGTATTGTTGCTGGTGACCTGCCAATCGTATTTTTTAAACCTTAAGAGGACACGGAGTATTTCTGCGCCGTGTCCTCTGGGATTTATTTAAAGAAAAGATACCGAATAAAAAACTCCCAAGGCCCTAATGTCTAAAGTGCCTTGTTCCGGTAAATACCATGGCGACACCCAATTTGTCACAGATTTCCACCAATGACCGATCTTTCTGAGAACCCCCGGGCTGGACAATGGTCTTAATCCCCGTGGCGGCCGCCACTTCAATCACATCGGGGAATGGAAAGAATGCGTCTGAAGCCAAAACCCGCGCGGGTTCGCCGTCGTCCGTACCGGCCTGAGCCGCCGTTGCAACGGCTCTTGCAGCCCGGTTTAAGGCCAGCTCCGCCGCCCAAATCCGGTTGGTCTCTCCTGAACCTATCCCCAGGGCGGCCTGTTTTTTTACCACCACAATGGCGTTTGATTTGACGTAACTGACCGCTCTGATGCTGAAGAGCATATCCTGGACATCCCGTGGTTCCGGCTGCGCCTGAGTAACCACATCCCATTTTTCTATGAGCTTCCGGTCGCTATCCTGTACCAGCAGCCCTCCGTCAATAGAAATACACTCCAGTTTTTCCCGAGGCGCGTATCGGGTCTTCATGATCCGGAGATCCTTCTTCTGTTTTAGAATTTTCAAGGCTTCCTCATCGAAGCCCGGGGCTATGATGATATCTAAAAACATATCTGATAATTTTTCAGCATTCACCGGATCCACAGGCACATTACAGGCAACGATACCGCCGAAGATTGATACGGGATCGCAGCTATAGGCTTTTGCGTATGCTTCGGCCAGGTCCTTGCCCAACGCTATACCACAAGGGGTCGTATGCTTCACCGCCACACAGCATACTGACGGCGGCTGCGGAAGGTCCGGCAATAACCGGGTTATCTCTTCCTCTCCCTGGGGAGAAGTTCCGTCCGCGCTCAGGCCAAAGGCGCACACCGCTTTCCATGCCAGATCAATATCCCGGATATTGTTATAACTCAATTCTTTTCCTCCAAGCTGTTCCATGGAAGAAAAGGCTCCGGACTTATCGGTATTTAAGTACAGAGCCGCGGATTGATGGCTATTCTCCCCGTATCGCAGGGAATGAGCCTTTTTGATGGATACAGGCCAATAGGAGGGATACGTTTCGTCCAGAAGATACCGGGCAATAGCGGCGTCATAAGCGGCGGTCAGATCAAAGGCCTTACCTGCAAGGCGCTTGCGGAAGATTACCGGCAATGTCCCTATTTTCAGCCCGGCGATTACTTCTTCGTAGTCCGCAGGATCCGTAAGCACGATCACATCATGGTAATTCTTAGCCCCGGAACGCAGCATAGCGGTTCCCCCGATATCAATGAACTCAAGGGTTTCTTCTTCAGAGAGCTTTCCCTGAACTTTTTCAAAAAAAGGGTAGAGGTTGACGCAGACCAAGTCTATAGGAGCAAAACCCTGCTGTTCCAGGGTCTCCAGATGAGACGCCCTGTTCCGTTTAGCCAGCACTCCCCCATGAATAGCGGGATGCAGGGTCTTAACCCGTCCGTCCAGAAACTCCGGAAAACCGGTAACGGCCGATACGTCGATAACCGGGATATTCTCTTCTCCAAGATACTTAGCGGTCCCTCCGGTGGAGAGGATCTCCCAGCCTGATTCAACTAAAAAAGATGCCAGTTCGCCGGCACCTTTTTTGTCATATACACTGATCAATGCTCGTTTTTTCATGATATCTCCTAAATATATTGAGTTTGGTCTACCGTCTAAACACAAGCCGCTTCACCGAATAGATCTTAAGGTTAACCCATTACCCTTCAAGATATGTGCCGGGCTTACCATGTATGCTCCAGAAAGAATCTCCCTACATTTACCGGTCCGCGAAGTTTCGTCTTATACTTATAATATACCTATTTTTAAAATCGTCATCATCTAAAAAATATTTTATCTTTTAGGTACGGCGCAGCCTGTAGATCATCATAGACGCGGCTTCGACAAGGGCTATATGTTCCTCTTGATGGATCCGATCCGCAAGACTGTGCGGAGTGTCCCCGGGTAATACCGGAACCGCGCGTCTAAGCAGGATGGCCCCCGTATCAATCCCCTTGTCCACCAGATGCACGGTGCAGCCGGATTCGGTTTCCCCGGCGGCCAATACTGCCCGGTGGACCGCTTCCCCCTTCATGCCTTCCCCGGCGAATTTGGGCAAAAGGCTGGGGTGCAGATTGATTATCTTCCCCTCATAGACCTCAAGGAGTTCTCCCGCAAGAATAGAAAGAAATCCCGCAAGAATAATAAGCCCCGCGTTTTCCCTTCGGGCAATGCCCAGAATCCGGTCCGACAGGTTCCGTTGGAATTTTCCCTCAGACAGGACGGGAAGCTCCGTATATGCCGGAATTCCCGCAAACCTTGCCCGTTCTAAGGCGTAAATTCCGGGGCTGTCTGAAACGACCCCGGCAATGGTACCGCCTTCAAGCCCACCTTTTTTTTCCGCATCAATCAAGGCTTGAAGATTGGAACCGTTTCCCGAAACCAGAGTCAGAATCTTAACAGGCTTTTCAGACAAAGCGAATTCCTCCGGTTGTCCCTGCCGCCGCCTTAACCCGGCCTATCTTCCATGCGGGATAACCGCAATCTTCTAGGTATGCAAGGGTTTTATGGCAATCTTCGGCAGCCACAGCCAGAACAAAGCCGATGCCCATATTAAAGGTATTGAACATGGATATTCTCAAGTTTTCATTGGCTTTAAGGAGCTTCATCCCTGCTTCTTGGGCCGCCGCGCCGGTTTCACTTCTCCCGGCTATCCCGCAGGCGATGCGGGCAAAGATAGGAGGAATTTGCCAACGGTCCTCCCGGATTACCCCGTCCATTGGGACTGCAAACATCCGGGGAATATTCTCGTAAAACCCGCCGCCGGTAATATGCGCCATCCCTCGGATTTCAACCTGTTCCATAAGCCCCAACACCGGCTTGACATAGAGCCTGGTCGGTTCCAGCAGAGCCATGCCGATGGGCATACCGCCGAAATCTTCTTCCAAGTTGGGGATCACCCGGCGGATCAGGCTGAATCCATTAGAATGAACCCCTGAGGAGGCAATACCGATGAGCGCATCCTCTTCCTGAATAGCGCGGCCCTCTACCAGTTTTTTCCGGTCGGCAATTCCAACCGCAAAACCCGCAATATCATATATTCCGTTATCATAGAAACCGGGCATCTCTGCGGTCTCCCCGCCTAAAAGCACGCTGCCGGTTTCCCGGCACCCTACCGCCACCCCTTTTACCATCTGAGCCGCCACATCGGCATCGAGTTTTCCACAGGCCAGATAATCCAGAAAGAAGAGCGGTTTAGCTCCATGACAGATCACATCGTTGACACACATAGCCACGCAATCAATCCCAACGGTGTCATATTTGCCCATCCTGAAGGCTACCTCCAGCTTAGTTCCCACCCCATCGGTTCCCGAAACCAGCACAGGCTCCTCCATACCTTGACCTGCGGCGATAATCTCTTTCAGAGAAAACATTCCCGCGAAGCTGCCGATGCCATTAAGCGCCGCGCCGTGAGCGGTCTCCGCAGCAAATTTCCGGTACCGCGCCACCGCCCGGCAGCCTTCTTCGATGTTTACGCCCGCATCCTTGTAAGAAACCTCCAAGAAAAACCTCCAGAAAACTCCTCCAATAGATTTTAGAGGACAACAGATCGATCTATATTATACCTTTTTTATTATTCTTTTCAATAGGGAAGTTCCGTAAAAGCATATTGAAAAAACTGTAAAATAAGGTAATATAAAAACATTAGGGTTCCAATTATGGTTTTAATAATCTTATCGATTGTTTATAATATAGTACCTATGGTTATTTTGCCCTTGTTTTATAAAAAAATACCGGATAATATTCCGGCGTTTGTTGATTTATCGGGCAATACCGTTGTTTCAATGGAAAAATCATATATTTCAATTATACGTTTACCTTTTATGGGGATATTATTATCCGTTGTTTGTATAATAATGTATTCAATGCCTCTAAATAATGAGAATAAAAAATTCAACAAAATAATATGGCCGGTAATATCGTTTATTGTATCGTTAAAAATGGGAATAACCTCGTTAGAAATAATATTTTATGAAAATATGGAAATAATAAAATATTTTAGAATATCCGTATTAATTCTGGTAATAATAGGAATAACAATACTGGTATACGGGCTAATAAAGATGTATAAAAATAAAATACCGTTTATGGAATATAAAAACAGAATACATAAAAACAAAATAATAATTACGGGAATAATAATTGCATATATTATAACGGCCTTAATGCCGGTATATCTGAAATAAGTATAATAGGGGTACGCGGTTTTTTCTGTTGCGAAGCGCCCGCCAGGCGGCGGGCGTTCTATTTTTTATCTCCCATATATCAAATCAGGCAAAAACAACACAATTTTGGGAAATAAAGTAAATAAAGCCGCTTCAATAATTACAACTAAAACAAAGGGGATGCAAGCCTTTACATACTTTTCCAAGGGGCAGTCAAGAATACCGCATACCGTATACATTGCCAAACCTACAGGCGGGGTCATATTCCCCATAGTAACCACCGTGCAAAGGATCAGCCCGAAAACAATAGGGTCTATTCCAAAACTTTGAATAAGCGGTAACAATATGGGCGTTGTAAGCAGAATAATAATAGAACCTTCCATAAACATACCCGCTAAACTTAAAAAAAGCACGATGAGCGCCATAACGATGTAAGGGCTCGCCGTAATCCCGGAAATGAAAAGCGTAATCTTTTGCGGCAATTTTTCAATGGGAATACCATAGCCGAATACTCCGGACATAGAGATCATAAACATTATCGCGCCGATATCAACGACGGATTGTTTTAACGTTTCGATTAACTTGCTCAAAGTAATTTCCCGGTATATAAAAAAGCCGATCAAAAGCGCGTATACACAGGCAAAGGCCCCCACCTCCGAAGGGGTAAATAACCCGATGCGTATGCCTACCAGCAGCAAAACCGGAAATATAATCGCCCAGATTGTTTCTTTAAGGATCGGTATAATCGTTGAAAATGCCGGGCGCTTATCGGTCACCGCTTTAAAGCCATATATCCGCGCGGTGGCCGCAACCAGAAGCATATAAAGAAACATCATGGCAATACCGACAATAAGGCCGGCGGTAAATAACCGCCCGATTGAGACATTGCCCACGGTTCCGAACATGATCATCGATACCCCGGGAGGAATCGTAGCGGTAATTATCGAAGTAAAGGCTATGACACAGGCGGTATATCCTTTGGGATACCCCTGTTTCAGCATATCGGGGCCGAGAACCCTGGCTTCCATCGCGGCGTCGGCGTTTGCAGAGCCGGAAACTCCCCCCATAAGCGTAGAAAGCACTACGCTGACCTGCGCAAGCCCGCCGCGCATGTGGCCGGTAATCGCCATCGACAGTTTTATGAGACGCCCGGTTATGCCGGAAACGTTCATAAGATTGCCCGCGAGAATAAAAAGCGGAACCGCTAAAAGGGTTACGTTCTGGGTTTGCGTAACCGGCAATTGAATGATGGTGGTAAACAAGGTGTCCGAATTCTGAAAGAAAAACATCGCTCCGCCGATAAGCACGGAAAACCCCACCGGCACGCCGATAAAAAGCAGAACAATAAAGACGATAAATACCATTAACATGGCCCAGCCTCCTTTTGTTTCGGACGAAAATAAGTTTCGTATATTTGAGTCAGCGCGGTGATCAGCATTAACCACATACTGAACGGAACGCTCGCCGTAACCCAACTGTAACTGAGTCCCGGAATACCGTTAAACACCCGGGCCCGTGAAATAACGGTGAGTTTTATGCCGTAGGCAAGCATGAATACAATCGCCGAAAGCATACACAGATACACGGCCGCCTCCAGCGCCTTCTGGATCTTCACGGGAAGGCGGTTAATCAGCATATCGACCCTGACAAGGCATTTTTTGCGAAACGCGATGTCCGCGCCGAGAAACGTGCTCCAGGTAAACAAGAGCAGCGCTATATCAAGGCCCCACCGAATCGGCATCTTAACCGTGCGTAAAATTGCCGCAATAAATATCACGGTTACGCTGCATATAAGACATAAAATCGCGGCCCACATTTCTATTTCGCACAGCTTTTTGTAGATTTTACCCATATCCGACCTCTCCGTTTAAGGGATCTTTACTGTTATTTCCCTATGTCCGCGTATACTTGCGCCCTGACCTCACTCAAGCCCAGAGCCGTATATGCGGACCCGCTGTTTTCGATAAACGCCGGAATATCGAGCTGGCTTCGGCCGATTACCGTAATTCCCGCGTCTATCATCGCCTGCCTGCTTTGCGCGGTTTGTTCCGCAAGGGCCGCGGACGCGCCCAGCCCGGCTTTATTACATTCGTCTATCAGAATCTTCCGGTATTCCTCGGGCAGTTTATCAAGCCACGCCTTGCTCACCACCATCGCGTTTAATTGAAATATATGCCCGGTTTCCATAACGTATTTCGCCACTTCCGCTATTTTTGAATTATTTGCCGCGTTATAGGGCAATTCGCAGCCGTCCACAACTTTTGTCTGGATGCCGGTATAGATTTCGCCATAGGGAAGCGGAGTCGGCGTACATCCAAGGGATTTTACGCTTTCAACCCAAATAGGCGCGGGAGCGGTCCGTATCAAAAGGCCGCGCATTTCCAGAGGGCTCTTGGCCGCCGTATTGGCGAATACGTGCCGCTGCCCCTGAACCCAATCAAACGAAATATGGGCGATACCGAATTTTTGCGCCAGTTCGTCATTAAGTTTTTTTATCGTGGCTGATTCTTGCAGTTGCAAGGCTTCGTCGAGACTGTCAACGAAAAACGGCGCGTTTACAACGCTTAATCCGGTAACATAGCTTCCAAGCCTGGCAAAATCAGTCTGCCAGCCCATGTTCGCGCCTTGCCGAATCTGTTCAAGCACGTCTTCTTCCGAACCAAGCTGCGCATTGGGGTAGATCTCAACGGTAAGAGCGCCTTCGGTCGCCTTATTAACCGCTTCCGCCCATTGTTCCATATAGATATTATATATATCTTTATCGGTAATCGCATGTCCGAAACGCAGGGTGTAAGAAGGCTTCTTTACAGACCCGCTTTCGGATCCGCCTTCTTTTTTCCCGGTGCATGAGAATGAAAAACACGCCAAGATAATGGCCGCGTACAAAACCGTTGTTTTCATATATTTCCCCTTAGAGTTATTTCTTTTATAAAGCGCGTACATAGTCAACGCACTCCTTATAAGGCTTGTCCTGAAAAAAGAATACCTGTTTTCCCAACACAAATCCTTCGATGCCGCAGTCGCGGTACAGTTCGGTTATGACCTTCTCATCAGCCCCGCCGTCCAAGACGATTTTATAAGAAAGGTTATTACACACCCGGTAATCGTTTAGAACTTTTGCTTTCGGGGTAATATATGGAAGATAATCTCTCCCTGCATATCCAGGATTTACGCCCATAAGCATAACGTAGTCAACTATAGGCAGCATTTCTTTAACCTGTTCTAAACTTACCCAGGGATTGATAACTATCCCCGGCAGTTTTCCCAGCGCCCGTATTTGGTCTATAGTTTCGCTTGGAATAAGTTCGGCTTCAGGATGAATATAGATTATGTCAATTCCATGATCCGCAAGCATATTAATATACCGCCTCGGTTCCATAACCATCATGTGGCAATCCAATGGTTTATCGGTCAGGGAACGGATGAGATCGATTTCCCTGACCGCCATACCGAAATTCGGCACAAACATTCCGTCCATAATGTCAATATGGAAAATATCAATGCCTGAACCGTTGATTTTGACGATTTCTTCTTTCAACCCGTCAATCGGCAGATTGAGTATTGAAGGGCATAAAATTTTCATAACCGCCATAATTAACTCCTTGTTTATTTTATAAAGTTTTAATTATTTTACTATTATTATTTTAATACTGTCAACTATTATTTTAACCAGTTTAATAAAAGAATTTTTACATAATATTCTAGTAATATAATACGTTTATTTAAAACTAAAAGAACTTTATATAAAAATATTATACTGTTAATTATTTTTATATAATATATTTAATTCATACTTAAACTAGGATATACTATGATAATACGATAATATAATTAAAATAAAGTATGGAATATTATTAATTTCATTTGAAATATAGTAAATTACTATATTTTATATTTTTTATTACATTGTCTATATTTTATATTTTTAATATTAATTTTTTTAATTTAACTTCAATAATATCATATTGTAAGTCAATATATTATGATTATATCATAAAAATATTTTTATATTAAGCTATTTTATAATATCATACTTATCATTTTATAAAATGAATAGTATTATTTTTAATAATTATACTTATCATTTTTTTGAATGACAGCGGTTATTTTTCAAATGATATATCTGTGAATATGCTTTGAATGATTTACCTCTACAGCTTAAGGGTTCTGTTTAGACTGGGTAAACATCCGGTATTGCGCTTTCCCGCGGTATTATGGTATATTTTAAATAATTACTATGAATAGTCAGCATTATCAGGCAAGAAAGGCCGTTTATATCATCGGGCATAGAAATCCCGATACGGATTCGCTTGTGGCAGCCGCGGCCTATGCCCGTCTCAAACAGAGCCTGGGTCAAACCGAATGTATAGCAGTACGGGGCGGAAAAATTTCGCCCCAAACGGAATATATTTTTGAACGGTTTAAGGTTCCGGTTCCCCAATACATCCCGGATATGATACCCAAAGTTTCGTATTATATGAATACCTACCAAAATCCGGTAAGCGGCGATACTTCTCTATGGAATGCCATTGCGAAAATGGAAGAACACAACATTAAGGTGCTGCCGGTGGTCAACGCGGACGGAACGTACAGTTCCCTGCTCCATTACAACGCGTTTGCGCAGAATATTCTCAAGGTGATGAACCCTGAAACAGCGACCGTTTTTTCCACCAATATCCGGCTCGTAGCTGAGACTCTTTCCGCGCAGCAACTGCTCGTTTTTAATACAGAAGAACTGTTCAAATGCGTGATTATCGTTGTGGCCGACAGTTTTGAGACCTTCCAAAAAACATTAGCCTTGCATACCCCTGAGAACGCCATGGTGGTTACTTCAGATAGACAGGATATTCAGGAATATTGTATTGAAAGCGGCGTGCGGGGACTGATTTTATCATCAGGGACTTCTATGGAAAAGCGGCTGCGGCAGAAAGCGGAGGGGAAAAAGGTTTCCGTGCTGATAAGCCCGTACCGGTCCGCGGAAACCGCGATGCTGGTGATGTATTCCGCGCCGGTTTCTTCAATGGCGGATTCGGAGATCCGTCCTGTGAACGTGTCGGACACCATACGGAAAGTCCGTCCCCTTCTACAGGAATCAGCAAGCAGATCCCTGCCGGTAGTTGACGATGCCTATAAACTGGCCGGTATTATTTCGGAAAGCGATCTCCTCAGAGACGCGAATGTGGAAATTATTCTGGTTGACCACAATGAAATTTCCCAAGCCGTAGAGGGGATAGAAAACTATGCCATTAGGGAAGTTATCGATCATCACCGCTTAGGCAATCTGACTACCAAAGATCCGATTATGTTTATCAACCGTCCGGTCGGGGCGACATCAACCATTATCGTATCCCTGTACCGGCAAAACCGGGTGCCGATTCAAAAAGATATTGCGGCTATTCTCTTATCCGCGATTCTCGCGGATACGCTGGTTTTGCAGTCCGCAACCACCACTGACGAAGACCGGAACATTGCGGAGTATCTGTCGAACATCACCAATCTGGACATTCAGCAGCTCGGCCAGGACATCATCACCGCGGCGTCGAGAATCGGCGATAGAAACGCCGGCGAAGTGGTGCGTCAGGACATGAAAGAATACGCCGAAGAGGGCTGTATCTTTACGGTAAGCCAGATTGAAGTGCATAGCCCCACAGAAATCCTATCCCGGAAAAAGGAGTTCTTAGACGAGCTCGACATTGAATACCGGTCCCGGAAGGCCCTTTTCAGCGCCATGATGGTAACGGACATAACCAAACTTACCAGCCTGCTTCTCATTGTAGGCAAACCGGGTTTTCTCCAGCACATTGAATTCCCCCGTCAGGATGAAGGGGTCTATATTTTAAATGATATTGTGTCCAGGAAGAAACAACTGCTCCCCCTTTTGATAGAACAGGTGGAACAAATAGAAGGAGCATAGGGAAGCCGAAAGGTAGAAACCATGAGGCAAGAACGAGGCCCTAGCCCTTCATCCTCGATTTCTATCTTTTGGTAAGGTTGCGGACCCACCGTTCTTTGTTGAGAAAATACCGGGCTACAAATAACTTAATTATGTCGGTGGTTTTCAGAATGGCGAACATCTTCACCGGATCCAAAGAGGTATTCAGCGCGAGGATGAAGCATCCGGGAACAAAGAGTATGCTGTTCACCGAAAGATCCGTATACATCCCCATTGCCGCGTCCCCGCCTGAGCGGGAAATAGCGAACATCGCGTTGAGCAGGCACCAGAGGGGAAGATACGCCACAATAACATAGACAAGCCCGAGACCTATGCTTCGGGCCGCGGCGGTGAGGCTGCCGAATACCAGCGGGACGAGCAGGGTTGCGGCCGCGGTCCCGAATACCGCGACAATACACCCTGCCACCACAGAACCCGACTTGATCCAGGCCGCCTTATTTTTAGCTTCGTCTAATTTACCCGCCCCCAGAGTTCCGCCGACTACCACCGCGGCGGCGGTCCAGATTCCTCCGAAGAGCAGGAAGAAAATATTCGCGATGGTCCAGCCCGCGGCCATCCCCGCGACAACTTCCGCGCCGCCGCGGCCGTTATAGAGGGCTACCATAATGGTTTCTGAACTGATCCAGGACGCTTCGGATAGAAATATCATTCCCGATTTGGCGAGAATTTCCCGGATGAGCTGTTTATTAATATGAAAAAGGCTCTTGAAACCGGTAAAGAAAGGGGCCTTCCGCTTATAGACATAGGCGATAAAGGCCGCGGCTTCAAAGCACCGGGCAATTATGGTGGCAATCGCCGCGCCTGAAACCTCAAGCCTGGGCGCTCCCAGGTTGCCGTAGATGAGAACCCAGTTCCCCGCGGTATTTACCAAAGTGGCCGCGGCGGAAATCGCCAGCGGGACTTTGGGCAGGCCGATTTCCCGGAAGGCGGTACCGATAGAGCAGGCGATTGCTATTGGAAACAGGGTGAACCCGGTGAGCCTGAGATAGCCCGCGCCGATGGCGATGATCTCTTCCTGCACCGCATTGCCTATGGTCATCAGTCCGAGCATCCGATCGGGAATGGTCCAGCAGAGTATCCCATAGACCGCTGAAACAGAACAGGAGAATATCACCTTGAACCGGTAGGCGTGTTTCATGCCCTCAGCATCCCCCGCGCCCCTCAACTGGGCCAGATAGAGCCCGCCGGCCCCGCAGACAGGCT
>JAITHW010000174.1 GCA_031279815.1 Treponema sp.
CAGCGGCGTGTCGCGCAAATAGCGAAAGATTTAAATGACAGGCCGAGAAAAACGCTTGACTTTCGCACACCCAAGGAAGTATTGTTTGGGTTGCGTTAGGAATTACCGAGTGCCTAATAAAAAATCTATAAAGCCCGTCCGCTTCCATGCGGACGGCTAAAGTAAGTGGCTGGCGCTTCGTATAACGTTCCGGCTGTTTACGCCAATCCGCCGGTAGGCGGATTGGCGTAAACAGAGGGGTTTGCACGAGTATTGGTGCAGAAAATATAATAATGGGGTACGGTCAACCCGGTGAAAATCTGCGGGCTTTTTTTGTTATGCGAAATGAGGGCTAATGTTTTGTAAAAAAGGAGCGGGACGGGGCGTCCGTTCCCAGTACGGCCACCCTGGGAAGACTGATAAACCGGGAAGAAACGGTTCTTCCGTCCCGGCGCCAGATTAGGGCTGTCCATTCCCTCTGCCGTTGTGCCCTAAAGGTTACGGACGCCTTATGCGGCAAAGTCCCGTTAGGTATGCAGCCGCGCGTGCAGGTCCTGCTCCGGTGTTGTAATCGGACGGAGGTTGAATTGATCAATCAGCGCCTTCAGCACATTTTCAGAGAGAAACGCCGGAAGGCTGGGGCCGATATAGATATTTTTGATGCCCAGAGACAACAGGGTAAGCAGGATGCAAACCGCCTTTTGCTCGAACCATGACAGCACCAGAGTCAAGGGCAACTCGTTCACCCCGCAATTAAAGGCATTCGCCAGGGCCAACGCAACCTGTATCGCGCTGTAGGCGTCATTGCATTGCCCCATATCGAGAATACGGGGGAACGGCCCTATTGCCCCAAGGTCAAGGTCGTTGAAACGGAATTTACCGCACGCCAAAGTGAGCACTATCGTATCCGGCGGGGTTTGTTTCACCAATTCGGTATAATAGTTCCGTCCCGGCTTTGCGCCGTCACAGCCGCCTACCAGGAAAAAATGCCTGATCTTTCCGGCCTTAACCGCATCTACAATAGCGGGGGCATGAGAAAGCACGGCTTCACGTCCGAAGCCTGTGGTCAGGGCCGCGCCGCCGTTAAGTCCGGTGCGCTGCATAGCTTCCCCATAACCTCCGAGCTTTTGTGCGTGGCGAATTAATGGGGAGAAATCTTTGCGTCCCGTTGCATCCGCTTTAATATGATGTATCCCGGGAAAACCGGTTACCGATGTGGTATACACCCGGCCGGCATAACCGGGCTTCGGCGGCATGAGACAGTTTGTCGTAAACAGTATGGGCGCGGGGACGGCGCTAAACTCCTCATGCTGATTCTGCCATGCGGTTCCGAAATGCCCCTTCAGCTGGGGGTGCTTTTTTAATTCCGGATAAGCATGGGCAGGAAGCATTTCGCAATGGGTATAGACATCCACTCCGGTATTGCCGGTCTGCTCCAACAGCATATTAAGGTCCTGCAGATCATGTCCGGTAATCACAATGAACGGACCTTTTTCTATCTTAAGCGGAACGGATACGGGTTTAGGCGATCCGTAAGTAGCGGTATGAGCCTCGTCCAGAAGCGCCATACAGGTCAGATTCACCTTGCCTGTTTCCAGGATAAGCGATAGCCACTCATCGGCGGTATGTTCAACTCCAAGGGCCGCCAGCATGGAAACCAGCCCTCGATCGGCGGTTTCGGAGCGGCGCCCAAGTATTCGGGCATGATACATATAGGCGGCCATTCCCCGAAGCCCGAACAAAAGGGTTGAGCGCAGTGATACCTGATCGATATCGCCGTGGAACAGCATATCCGCCGGGATTACAGTCCCGGCGCCAAGGTCCGCTCGTTTCCCCTGTACGGCTTTGGTTTGTGCGGACACCCGTTCTTCATCAAAGTTTACATTGGTGAGGGTGATGAAAAGCCCTTCGGTGATAATGTCCACCAGCTCCGGCGACTCCCTGCCTTGTGCCGCGGCGGCAAGTGAAATAAGCTCCGCGGTCAATACATCCTGGGCGGCGGCAACCGCCGGGCTTTTCCCGCAGACCCCGGATACCTTACATCCTGCGCCCTGTGCGGCTTGTTCACATTGATAACAAAACATAGACCGATGTTCTCCTTGGTTCTCTAAAATTGTTTATACAGCAACTATAGCGTAACACACGGTATAAATCGGTTGTATTTACCACAAGAGAGTAATTTTTTTTCAGACCCTTAATTCAGCCCGGAATCTGCTTAATTCTGTTCTGAAGAAAATTAATTCGGCTCCGAGGCGGTGAAGGCAACAGAGACGGCATACAGGGCTATCGGGTTCCTCAAAGGGGCGTTTCCTCTATTTTCTAAACCGTATAAACCGCGGCGGCGCGCTTTCTGCCGGCAACTTTATTTTCAGATAAATAACAGGCCCTCATCGTATATAGCCTTTACGTCAATGCCTCTCTCCTAATGAACAAACCGTCTCATGTGAATACTGAGGGCAAAGCCTATACCGATCATAGCCGCAATAAGGGACGAGCCTCCGTAAGACATGAAGAATAGGGGAATACCGGTGATGGGCATGATGCCCATAGTCATCCCTACATTGACCACAAAATGAAAAATATACAAAGCGGATAATCCCGCGGCTATATACGCGCCGAAGGGATCCGCGGTGACCGCCATGATTTTAACGAGCCGCAGGCTAATGAGAAAGAACAGGGCAAATACGACGATCCCGCCGACCAGCCCCCATTCCTCGGAAAAGATTGAAAAGATAAAGTCGGTGCTTTGCTGGGGCAGGAACCGGTAATGGCTTTGGGTTCCCGCAAGATACCCTTTCCCCATAAATCCCCCGGAGCCGATAGCCGTGATGGATTGGATGATGTGCCACCCCGCCCCCTGGGGATCGATATTAGGGTTGAGAAATATGATGAGCCGCTGAAGCTGATAAGGCTTGAGTACCTTGAAAGCCATAAACGACGCCCCCAGGGAAAAGACAATAACCGTAGCCCCATAGAGTATCCAGAAAAAATAGTTCTTTTTATACAGGAGCAATCCTAAGAAAGCTATAATCCCAATAAGACCTATGACCAGGCAAATGACCGTCACAAACCGGCTGTTGGTAAGCATAGAGATCGCCATATAGGTATTACTCTTGGTGGCTTTCAGAATATAGTCTTGCCATAGGGTTAAAAACATGAGCAGAACCGTAAGCCCTATGGATAATCCTAAAAAGAGGACATATCTGAGAG
>JAITHW010000035.1 GCA_031279815.1 Treponema sp.
CAATAGCCGCATCATCGGTCCGCGGTATTCAGGGCAGGCATACCAGCTAACCGGTATGAGTGAAAAATCTGACGGTTCCGCCATTTCCATTGGACTCATCGGTTCGTTATCTGCGGACGGGACATTGACCCTGAACCTTCCGGCAAACCCTCCTGCGAACGCTCTAGTTGATGTTCAAGACGGGTCAGCGGGTTCTGCAAAACTGCTGGACTTAGATATCAATCTAGTTAATAGTATTGATGAAATTGTTTTAACAAAATCATATTTTACAGGCTCTTGCAGCCTGGTATATGCGGACAGGGATATTTCTCCTGGAAAAAATAATTTTCCAGCGCTGAAAAAGAGCTGGCAGTATGTAGCAGGAGGTGGAGGTATGACCCCTGCTGCCAGTCATACACTTCCAGAGGGGTTTCAGTGGGCGGTCTATCTGAATCACTGAACCGCGAATGAACGGGAACAGAAAAAGCGCGTTGCAGCAAATAAGTTCCGAATCCCCGCGCCTCCGTGGGTTTATAGGGACAAGCCCAATCCGAGATCGGCGGCACGGAGAATTATTCCGCGTCCCTTCAGAGTCTTTCCGCGGTTAAAACCGCGGGCGGTACGGGTGACAGGGAACTGCGTTAAGTTTATCCCGGCAGGTTCTGCTGTACATCCCCCTGCTGTTGATCCTTCGGGGTACACTGGGATGAAGGCCCCGATATTGGAGGGCCTGCCGCTACAAAAAGATCGAGTGGTACAACGCCCTGTCGGGCTGGGGCGAAGATGCGGGGTTCCGGCCGGTCCGATTGAGTTCCGGCAGTTAAGCCGCGGGCCTGCCTTCTCCCGGCGGGTTCAGGCCGGGCGCCCTTCTGCGGTTTCTTTTCAAGACAAACCGCGGAAGGGCGCGGAAATAACGGCTTCCGTGCGGTTTCCGCGGTTCTTTTTAAGACAAACCGCGGAAGGGACGCGGAAAATGCGCGGGAATAACCTGCGTTTGGTAAACGTTAAAAGAGGGAGACACAACCGCGCTTCTTACCATTTACTAACTCCTATTTACTAAAAGCGGTAAGCGGTAAGAGCGGGCCCGGTAAGGAGACCTAAACACCATTTGTATTTATGCCATTTTAAATAAAAAATATATATTGACGATTGTTCCCTTGCGATCTATAATAAAAACATGGATATACAGGAATTATCTATAGGATTAGCCTTGCAAAAGACTCAAGAGCAGGCGGCGGTACAGGTCCAAAGCATGACCTTGACAAGCGCAAAAGAGCAAAGCGATGCTTTGATGAAAATGCTGGAAAATGTTGAAGTAATCACCGATCCCAATCTGGGAAATCAGGTCAATATACTCGTTTAATTATCTGCCTTTTGGGACAAAAGTATGTAACCTTTGAAGGATATAGAAAGTCTGCGGATTAATAGGGGTTACAGAATAGTTCTCCCAGAGGCACAGAGCGTGTGCTTGTTGAGCGCAGTTCAACCGGCGCAAGTCTTGCCATTGAAGCAGGAAGCCTTATGCTTTAGTATTCGGCAGCTCACCCCATAAGCGGATAAGTTCAATAACCACTTTGCAAGCCGCGGTCATTTCCGGTATAGATACCCACTCAATACGGCTATGCCAATTTCGGCCTCCGGTAAAGATATTGGGGGTGGGGATTCCTAGTTCGGTGAGCCGGGAGCCGTCAGTACCGCCCCGGATTGGTTTAAGCCGGTAGGTAATCCCCAGATTTGACATAGCCCGTTTTAAAATGTCCAGGACTTCAGGCCGGGCATTAATCTTGTCTCTCATGTTGTAATACTGTGTATGGGGAATCACCGTAACCTGTCCCCCTGGAAACTGGGCTTCTACCGCACGGGCAAAATGTTCCAGCGCCGCAACCCGCCGTTCCGCCCCGGAGAGTTCGAAGTCCCGGATATAACACTCTAAGGAAGCGTTTTCCGGGTTTCCCTCGATCGCCATAGGGCAGTAGTAACCGTAATAACCATCGGTAGCCTCCGGGCTTTCGGAACGGGGAAGCATCATCGCAAAGGACGCCGCCATGAGCGACGCATTGGCCATGACTCCCCGGGCATAGCCTAGGTGCATGGACCTCCCTTTGAAGTGAATATCCGCCTTGCAGGCATTGAAACATTCAACCTCAAGCTCCCCGACAGGGCCTCCGTCCAGGGTATAACAGGCGGTTGCGGTAATCTTATGCAGGGGAAATTCCGGCAGCCCTTTACCGGTTTCCTCATCAGGGGTAAAGATCAGCTCCACCGGCCCATGTTCTATTTCAGGGTGGGCCAGCAGGTACTCTAGGGCCCCCATAATCTCCGCAATTCCCGCTTTATCGTCGGCTCCCAAAAGAGTCGTTCCGTCGGTATGAATAATGGACTTGCCCTGTTGAGCGGCTAAATCAGGGTCAAGCGCCGGATCCAGCACATTCCCCTCCGCCAATTCTATCTTTTTCCCATTATACGCCTCAACTAAGGAGGCTCTAACCTCCCTGCCGGAAACATCATCCGCAGTATCCAAATGAGCCATGAGACCTATCGCAGGACATGCCTCCTTTCCCGGTGTTGCCGGAAGCCGGGCAATCACATAACAATGCCGGGTTAATTCCGCTTCTTTGATGCCTAGATCCTGAAATTCCGTGACCAGGGCTTTTGCCAAGTCCCATTGGCCGGGGGTAGAAGGGGTCGCGTCTATATGCCGATCGCTGGTAGTCCAGTAGCGGATATAGGTTAAAAACCGCTTAACCACCAAACCGGTGATAACCGTCTCATTAATCTGTACAGCTTGATTACTCATATATATAAAGTATGGAGGCAAAAAGATGTTCCGTAAAGAGCTTGAATAAGCGCCGGATTGGAAGTACCGTGTACCTATGATTGAACAGACCGGAAAAACCATTGAACAGGCCGTTTTACAGTATGAAAAGGCCCATAGGCTTGAAGGGTTCTGGAAGAAGCCTCTGGTCAGGATTATTCCGGCGGATCACCCTTATATGCTTTCGCTTAAACAAATCGTATCTCCCGGTCATCTGCTGCCTGCGGATCTGTTACCAGGCGCAAAAAGTATCATCAGCTTTTTCATTCCCTTTGACGATCGGATCCCGGAAAGCAATAAGGGCGGAACATATTCCTCTGAACTATGGGCATCCGCTTACATAGAAACCAATTCCTTGATCGCCGCCATCGGCGACACTCTTGAACAGGAACTGCAAAAGACCGGAAACCGGGCGGGAAAGATTCCCGCAACTCATAACTTTGATGAAACCACGCTCATCAGCGATTGGTCTCACCGGCATATCGCTTATATCGCGGGCTTGGGGACCTTCGGTATAAATAATATGCTGATTACCGAACAAGGCTGCTGCGGACGATTCGGCACTATGGTCACCGATTATGACCATACCGCATACGGCACGGGTATTTTGCGGGAATCCGCTATAAAAGAAAAATGCCTCTATAAATTGAATGGAAGCTGCGGAATCTGCCGAAAAAATTGTACCGCCGGCGCCTATACGCCGGAGGGATTTGACCGGAACATTTGTTACGCCTTATGCGTTGAAAACGCCGGGCGCCACGCTTCTATAGGCGGCTATGCGGATGTCTGCGGAAAATGTCTGGCAGGGCTTCCCTGTTCAACAAAGGATCCCGCATCGGCGTAAGTTCCGGGGGCGTATCCCGGCGGGGGATCGCCGTAAGCCTACAAACCCGGAGCTTCCGGGCCCTCCGGGTTTGTGGGCTTTCATAGGCTTTTCTAGGTTTCCGCCATATCCACTGCTTCTTCAAGGGTTTCCGCTATGTTGGCGGTTCCCAGTTCTTCAATAAAGCCGAATTTTTCCAGGACCTTTTTAGGCTGGCTGCGGATTTCACAGAGGATGAGCCGTATTTTCCGGCGCTGGCATTGAATGAGAAATGATTCCAAGGCGGTTATACCGGTGGAATCAACAACCGGTACATCCCTCATTCGGAGAATCAGCGCCTTGGGTGTTTTTGCTACTTTTTTAAGGATGTTCTGAATCATATCCGCTACACCGAAAAAGAAAGGGCCGGTGATCTCGTAGATCTCGATATCCTGCCGGGAAAGGGCGGTTATCTCATCTATTGTTTTCTTTTCTAAATCCCTAAAGGCAAGTTCGGCCATGAGTTCGTCGTTCTCAAGCTTGATGTCCGTAACTTCGACCATCCGGCGGAGGAAGAGGAATACCGCGAGGATTACCCCCATTTCAACCGCAAAGGTGAGATCCACGATAATTGTCAGCAAAAAGGTGGTGAGCAGTACCGAAGTATCGCTTTTTGGGGAGCGCCGGATAAGCCTGATGAAGCGCCCGGCGTTGCTCATATCCCAAGAAACGATCATGAGGACTGCCGATAGGCCGGACAGAGGTATTGCGGAAGCCACAGGCGCAAGGAACAGGACGAAAATCACCAGGGTGGCCACATGCATGATCCCCGCAACAGGGCTTACCGCGCCGGCTTTAATGTTGGTGGCGGTCCGGGCAATGGCGCCGGTGGCGGGAATGCCCCCGAAAAGAGCGGACATGATGTTCCCTATCCCCTGGGCGGTGAGTTCCATATTCCCGTTATGCCGGTCTCCGGTCATACCGTCGGCAACCACTGCGGAAAGGAGGGATTCGATAGCCGCCAATATCGCTATGGTAAAGGCGCTGGGAAACACGGAACTCAGAAGCCGCCAGCTCAATGCAGGAAATGCGGGCATAGGGAGAGACGAGGGAATGCCTCCAAAGCGGCTCCCTATGGTTTCTACCGGCAGGGCAAGGAAATGGCACGCTACGGTAGCAACCGCAACTCCAATGGCGGATCCCGGCAGGTGAGGGAAAAACCGCCGGACTGCGATAATGATCATCATAGTTCCCAGGCCGATCCCCAAAGTAAGCGGATCCAGGGTTGGAAAATAGATGAAGTATTCCATCCATTTTTCAAAAAAGGCCGGAGAGCTTGCCTCAATATGAAGGCCGAAGAAATCTTTCACCTGCTGGGAAAATATCAATACCCCGATTCCCGTGGTAAAACCGGTGGTAACCGGATAGGGAATAAACTTGATGAACCGCCCAAGGCCGCTTATTCCCATAATGACCAGCATGATTCCCGCAAGTACCGTAGCGGAGATGAGACCCGCCGGGCCGTGTTGCTGGACCACCCCGAAGATGATGACCACGAAAGCCCCGGTAGGCCCGCCGATCTGGAATTTACTGCCCCCCAGCAGACTGATGCAGAACCCCGCGGTAATAGCGGTATACAGTCCCTGGCCGGGAGTCCCTCCCGCCGCAATGCTGAAAGCCATGGAAAGAGGGAGCGCCACAATGCCTACAATCACTCCGGCAATACAGTCCTTACCAAAGGAATTCCAACTGTAGTTCTTACCGTTTTGGCTGGGTAATAACTCAACTATCCGGGGAATGAGATCCTGGATTTTTATGAATTTAAATGAGTACATTTTAGGGATATATACCTAATCCGCATGGTCTGTCAAGAATAGGGAGCCGGGGCAAAAGCATTTACCTTTTGAAGGATATAAAAATCCCGCAGCGTAACAGGGATTCCGGTACATAGCGCCGGAAAAGGTCTCTAGTAATCGTTGGTTCCTTGAAATATTATCCTTATCCGCGCTATTCGATTGCTTATCTCCTTTTTAACCCGTGAAAACCTGTGTAATCTGCGGGCCCGTGTTTAAATACTTCTGCCCTGCCCTCAATTCGGAGTTTTTTCTCAAACCTATATGCCTTGCTTCACCGGGCGCAGCAGGCGGAATTTACTCCGTCCTATCGGGGGGCAACGGTAAAAGAGACTTTTCTATGAAAAAGAGCAGGTATTTGGCGGGAACGTGCGGCCTTGGGCCGGCATTCGCTTTAATTTTCACAGGATGCCCCGGCGACGGAGATATTCATCTGCAAGAGCGCGCTCGGCACAGGCAGTGATTCCGGATCAGGCGGTTCCGGGAGCAATGATCCTGTGGTTACCGGCGTTACCATAAGACCTTAAGGCTTTAATTTACCCTGTCCCCCGCTGTGTCCCTTTCTTGAGATGCCGGTGGGCTAAAACGCAATGGCCAAGCTCATCCCCTGCGGTCCTCTTTTGTATGCAATTCAGCAAGGCCCAGCCGCAGAAACAGCCGCGGCGCTCCGGCGCTTGCCCATAATCCCACGAGGCCGTACCTGATGAAATAGCCTAGCTCATAGTAGGGAGAACCGATGCCCCAAAAGGGCAGGCCCGCAAAGAGAGACCTTTCCCCAGGCAGCAGAAGCCCCAGTGCCGCATAGAGAAGGATCGCTCCGGTCATTCCCAGAACATACCGCGCCCCCAGCAGGACAGGTTCCGGCTTTTTACCCTTCACCGCGGCCTGAGCGGAAAAGGGGAAATACTTCGCCATAAGACCGTACCCAAGACCGAAACCAAGGAATAATCCCCCTAAACTCCGGTCTCCTCCCAGGGCGTTCATGCCCCAGGCGATCAGCGCGGCGCAGATCAGTTGGAAACGGGTTCCCCCTGCGGTAACGAGTCTTTCCAAAGGCTTCCCCGCAAACCGGTAAACCGCCAGGATGATGCCTCCCAGCAGCCAGCCGGCTGGCAGATCCGCGGGAAAATGAAGGCCCAGATAGAGCCGGGTAAAAGCGACGATCCCGCTGAACAGGATCGCGGCGATCCAGGCGGCGGTTTTGCCTTTTACGCCGCGCCGGGAGGACGCGCTTAACCGGGAAGCCAAAAGAACCGAGAAGGTCAGAGACAGTTGAGCGTGACCCGATGGAAGCCCGCAGCTCTTTTCAAAGCCCCGGGCCACCGCGGGGTCCAGGTGATAGGGCCGCGGCAGCTTCAGAAAGGCTTTGCACAGCCCGTTTACCCACACGGACAGGAGCATGAGCAGTCCCAGACGCAGGCCCTGCTTTTCATCTACGCACCACAGGACCAAGAGAATCACAGGAATATAAAAATATCCGCTACCCATGTTGGTCAGGATTCGTATGATTACGGTGAGAACCGGGTTTTCAATGCTTTGAATAGACCGTATAAGCTCAATACCCCATCGGTATATTTTAGGGATATCCCCGGCGCTGATATAGCCAGCGGCGTTCATGCCGGAGGTTCCCAGCCTAATTCTTGAGAGGCTTTAAGACCCGTTTCTTTGAGATAACGGACAATTTCCTCGATTTTGCAGGGGTCCAGCCGCGTTACCGGCGCGGAGAGACTGATCCCCGCGACGACCCGCTTGGTATAATCCCGAACCGGCACCGCAATACAGCGCACCCCGGCTTCACATTCCTCATCGTCCAGGGCATAGCCCTGCCTCCTGATCTTATCGATCTCCGCCTTTAACATATCCGGATTGGTGATGGTATGTTCGGTATATCGTGGAAACCCGAATTTGCGCTCCAATTCAAGGAATTGGGCTTGGGAATAGTTCATAAGATGCAGCTTCCCCACCCCGGTAGCGTGCATGGGAGCGATGCGGCCGATACGCTGGAGGGTTTTCAGCATCCGGTCGGGACCGTCTTCGGTGGCGATATACACCATCTGCATATTGTGTTCGATACACAGAGAGGAAGATTCATGGAAATGTTTGGCAATCTGCTTAATGTACTTTGACAGGGAGTTTTGAAAGGGGAAATTATCCCTTGTCCGGGAACCAAGTTCGGTTAACTTTAAGGTAAGGTAGTAGCAGGATGTGGCGGGATCCTGCCCCACATACCCGAAGTCAATATAGGTATTCAGGAAACGCAGCAAGGTACTCTGAGGTATATTGAGGCTGTGGGCAATATCTTGAAGCCGGGCGGGGGCGGGTATTTTGGTCATCCCCTCCAATATGTGCAATGCCTTTCTGAGAGACTGGTTTTTTTTTATACCCTCGCTGATCTGTTTCATAATTCCCCTGTTCTGCTTTACTATAAGTAAACCGGCTTTGCTTAGTCAAGAGTTATGCCGGCGGATAATAGCCCTTTATGGTTTATAAGCGCCATGATTCGCGCATACCGGCCGTGTATTCGGGCCTCCTGTAATAATACATTATATTTTCTATTAATTATTCCGAATAATTATTCCGAATTAAAAGTAATGTCAATTTTATAGGTATATTTTATTGTATAATTAATGAAAGATAATGAGTGAACTTATTGAATATCAAAACGCCCTTTCACAAGCCATAAACGCCCGGCAGCGTTGGCTTGAAAAGTCGGAGATAGGTAAATTAAAAGAAAAACTCCGGGCTTTTCAAACGGCATATACCTCGCTGTATGCGCTTTTACTCAGAAAAGGGCTTGTAAAAGAAGACCCCTATAAAGGTGAAGCCAAGGTAGGGGAAATTCACATTCCTGAAGATACTCCCTTTTCCGAGACTGAAAGCATGGATCAGCTCACCGTCAGATTATCAAATTATGATAACCAGCTTGATTTCCTAGTTAATTTTTATCATTTCAATGTGGAATTCTTTACCCTTGATCGGATAAGACTCGTACTGGGACTCATAAAGTATATTGACTGGAGCCGTCTTTCAACCACATCCCCATCCCCCACCACCGTGGCGGTCAGCTCCCTGATAAACCGGACGCGCGGGGGTAACGATTCCATGAGTACCAATGTGCTCAACGGGATTCTGGTAACTTTATCCCAATTAACCGGCCATATCATGGCGGACTTAAAGGTCCTCGCGGATTTTAACCGGGAAGCCTATAAATTAGAACTGCGGAATATACTGCGGAAAACTATCCCTGAAGATAAAGCCCTGTCGGTACCTGAAATCAAGAAAGCCTTTGCCGCGGCCAAGACGGGGCAGCCCTTCTATGCCGAATTGGCGGAAGAAATAATCAAAGAGGATTATTCCCCGGAAGGGCCTGCCATGCGGGATAAAGTTCTCAAGGCCATGGGTGTTGACGAAACCAAACCTAAAACCGCCAAACAAGAGGTTTCAATTAAGCCCATCTTAATCGAGGGGATTCAGGCGATTAGTTCCGTTTCCTCCACCCTTGCGGCCATAGGGGAAAAGTTTGATGAAAACGAGACCCTCTTGGAACACAAGAAGGTTGGCCTGTGGATCAAGGTTAAGCGCGTCGTAGGGCAAATGCTGAATAAAGAGCCGGAACCCACTATTTATGAAGTCGAATATGGCGATGGGAAACAGGGGGCTTCTTTCAAAGAAAAGGTTAATTTCAGCACCTTGCGGGAAGATATGGATAAAAGGGTAAAAAATCTGGCGAATGTCAGCTCCCGGAATACGGCTAAACTTGAAACCATACCGGACGATCAGCTTACCGGGTTCCTTGAAAAAGCCATCAGAGATGTTCGCTCCCTGCATAGACTATTGTCCGCCTTAGACGAGTATTTTAAGAACGCGGTTGATAAGGAAGACCGGAACAAGGTAAAAGGCATAAAACCGGAACTGGCGACCATAAAGAGCGCGTTTCTCAAGGCAAACGAAAAATTTGTTGAATATTCCGATTTAAAAGAAGAAGAGGAACAGTTCAAACGGCTGGGCATTGATTCGGGCGGGTAGTCTATATTTGATTTTTTAATTATAGTGAGATACATAATCAATCTAACAAGGTGCGGTTTATGAAAAGACATAATACTAGGGATCGCGGATTTAAAATAAGCGTGCTATATCTGGGCATGATATGGGGGCTGGCAGGGTGTACAAACCTCTCTGTTAAGACCGGAAATGGGACGATGGCTCCGGGTTCTCAGAACCGTACCGTGGACCACCTTCAGCTCTCCAGGAAAGAACCTAATTTTGCCGCCATCAGGCCCCGTTCCATGATCCGGGACGAACTGACAACGGTCTTTTCTAAAAGCCAAGTGGAAGAACTGGATTTCCGCAAATCCTTTCTTTCGAGCGAAGCCCAGCTTTTCACCGCGCTCTACGAAGGGCTTTTCTCTTATCATCCCTTTACCATGGAACCGGTTCCAGGAGTGGCGTTTCGATGGACCGTATCGGAGGATAAAAAGCAGTGGACCTTTACCCTCCGCAGAAACGCAAAATATTGGAACGGGGATCCGGTTGTCGCAGAGCATTTCCGGTCTGCTTGGCTCTCTCTCCTGCACCCCTCCCAAGATTCACCCTATTCATCCCTGTTTGATATTATCGAAGGGGCTCGAGACTACAGGCTGGGGAAACTCCGGGATCCCAATCGGGTGGGCGTCATTGCTCAGGATGATCGAACCCTGGTGGTGCGTTTAACCGATCCGGCTTCTTTTTTTCCCAGTATGCTCTGCCATCATTCCTTCAGCCCGATCCATCCTTCCATGCTGAACAAAAAGGATTGGTCCGCCGACCCGCCGGTCTCCAACGGGCCTTTTTATATGCTGGAAAACAAACCGGATCAGATGGTTCTGGCCAAAAACGGCTCCTATTGGGATGCCGCCAATGTATCTTTAAATAAACTTATCTTCAAGTTTACCAAAGACGGGGAAGAAGCCGCGATACTTTGGAATTCCGGGGAAGCGCGGTGGATATTCGGCGATGTGAACATAGACAATCTGACCGACCGCAGCGGCATCATGGTAAATCCCATGTTTGCAACCCATTACTACTTTATCCGGTCTGCGGAAAAACCTTGGAACGATTATCGAGTGCGCCGGGCCTTGTCCCTTGCTCTGCCGTGGGAACAGATCCGGGAAGGCTATTACTTGCCTGCGAAAACCCTGATCTATCCTATTCCCGGATATCCTCCTATAGAGGGCATTAATGCCACCGACACGGAAAAAGCCCAGCAGCTTTTGGTCGAAGCGGGGTATCCCAAAGGGGCGGGGCTTCCTGCCCTGGTCATCAGGCTGACCCCTTCTCCTGACGCCGCTCGGGTGGGCGCGCTCATGGCCGGCGCGTGGATAGAAAAGCTGGGGGTTCCGGTTAAAATCGAGGTGGTCCCCTTTGGGCAGTACTTTCAGGCTCTTAAACAGAACGACTACGGGGTCGGCTTTACCACATGGATCGGAGATTTTGCAGACCCCTACACCTTCCTACAGATGTGGCGCCGGGATTCCAATCTGAACGACGCCCAATATAACGATGTGGATTATGAAAAACTGATGGACCGCTCCATGACCGAGGAAGGGGAAAAACGCTTTGAAACCCTGGCGGAAGCAGAAACACTCCTCCTGGACCGGGGGGTTGTATTACCCATATCCTACAGCCCCGCGATAAACATTATAGATATAGATGAAATAGACGGGTGGTTTCCCAATGCTTTGGATATCCATCCCTTTAAGTATCTATCTTTCAAAGCCTTTAAGCCCTTGCCGGGGGTAGCTTCGGTACCCTTTATGCATCTGGCGGTATATAATTCCCGGTAGAAGCCGGGCGGGAAGCATTGTTTAAACCTCCCGCCGCCCCCTCTCTTTCAAGCAGCGGGAAGCCCCAGCTTTTCGAGAGTAGTCCGGGCTTTCCGTACCAACGAGCTGTTTTTCTCTTCCAGCAACAGCCGGATCTCCGGCGCAAGGGAACGCAATTCATTTGTAAGAGCCATATCCAGGGCATAAGATTTTTCAATAATCCCCCCTGAGTTCAAGAAGCGGCGGACCAGATTTTCAACCTTCCCTGTTTTTGCCCCGCTTATCACCTTCAGGAAACCATTGTAAAGGGCGGTTTGATTTTTCTTTTTGGCTTCATCCAGTTCAAGAATAACCTTTTCCGCATAGGTTCCCGGGTCATTGCCGATGAGCATTTCCGCGGAAAGCAGCCGGACCCGATCGGAGGTTTTGCGTTCGGAAAAGAGAGCGTCCAGAACCGCCTTGCTTTCGGCGGTACCTATGGCTCCCAGGGCTTTTATAGCTTCATCCTTTACGGAAGGAACCTCATCATATTCCGCCCGATACCGCAGATAGGGTATGGCGCCGCTTAGTTTCCGTTCTCCCGCAGCTTTTGCGGCTCCTATACGGGTACGGTAGTAGGAATCTCTGAAACTTTCCAAAATAGCGCCGTCCGCCTGGCTCCCCGAAAAGGGGCCCAACGCGGCCACTGCGGAAGAACGCACGTTGGGGTCCGTTGCGGACAGGGCTTGAAGGATCGGATCGAGTCCCGTCTGGTCCCCGATTTTCGACAGGGCTTCCAGCGCGGCCATTCGTAAAACCGGCCGTTCTTCATTGTTTTCCGCAATTTCAGAGAGCAGGGAAACCCCCTGTTTTGAGCCGGTTTCTCCCAGGGCAACAATGATCTCCCGCCGGTTCTGATCCGGAGGATTCCGATTGGTATAGAAATCAAGTAAGTATTCCGCCGTTTGATCGCGGGTACCGGCATTCCCCTTCGCGGCCCGCCCAAGGGCCCGGAAAGCGGCGTCCATGTAACGCTCTTCGTTGGTGTCCAAGAGTTCTTCCAAAGGCGTTATAGCCGCAAGGGCATTAACTTTTCCCAGATAATCGATGGCCGCAAGAACCGTAGCATGGGCTTCATCATCCCTCTCTTCTATGGCTCGAAGGGACCTCGCTTCAAGCCCGTTCTTTGTCCGCTCACCGAAAAAACCTAATAAGCCGGTGAGGATATTCTGGTTCCGGGTGTTTTGGGATAAGGCGATGAGTTCGGCCTCAAGCTTTTCATCCATTAGCGCGCTGTTTTCGCTTTTTAAAGTCTGAATTAAAGAAGCGATCTCCGTTTCCGTCCCATACCGTATGGTATCTAAACGCTTTTCTTCTTCAGATGCTGCGGAACCGATTTCCACGCCGGACAAAACGCCGGTCAGGAAAAAAAATAGACACACCCCCGCGCCGTATACCTGTTTCACTTCCTATGCTCCTCTCGTGTTTTCCGTATACCGCTGTAAAAAAGCCTCTTTAAAAGATACAAAGCGGTTTTCCGATATGGCTTGCCGGGCTTGTTTTACCAAATCATGGATAAAGTAGAGATTATGGTAACTTGAAAGCATGGAACAGAGGATCTCCTGGGTCTTAAAAAGATGACGCAGGTAGGCCCTGCTGTAATTCCGGCAGACTTTACAGCCGCACTCTTCATCTATCGGCGCAAAGTCTAGGCGGTTTTCGCTTTTTTTTAGAGCAATCGCTCCCTGCCTGGTGAACACATGACCGATTCTGCCGGTTCTGGTGGGCAGTACGCAGTCAAACATATCGATTCCTTCTTCAATAGCCGAAAGGATATACCGGGGCGTTCCAATGCCCATGACATACCGGGGCTTTTCCAGGGGTAAAAGGGACGCGGTATACGCTAAATACTCGGTAAACACGCCGGCAGGTTCCCCGACCGAAAGCCCTCCGATGGCAATGCCCGGAGTATCCGCTTGGACGGCCAGTTCCGCGCTTTGCTTTCTGAGGTCCTTATAAAAATTACCCTGTACAATGGAGAAAAGTTTCCCTTGATAGCCTTTCCGCACGCTTTCCTCCCAGGCATATTTTGTCCTTGTAAGCCATTGAGCGGTGATTTTGAGGGCTTTGTCCGCAGCTTTGTATTCGGTTTCCCAAGGGCTGCACACGTCAAGCTGCATTTGTATGTCGCTGTTCAAGACGGTCTGAATTTCCACCACCTTTTCAGGGCTTAACGTATGGCAAGAACCGTCGATATGGGAACGAAAAATTACCCCCTCATCCTGTATTTTCCTAAAAGGAGCCAGTGAAAAGACCTGAAATCCGCCGGAATCGGTGAGGATGTTGCCTTGCCAGCCCATAAAGCCGTGGAGGCTTCCCGCCGCGCTAATTACCTCGGTCCCAGGACGGAGGTAGAGGTGGTAGGTATTAGAAAGGATTATCTCAAAGCCGATCTCCTCAAGATCATCTCCGGTGAGGGCTTTGACCGTCCCGTTGGTCCCTACTGGCATGAAAACCGGGGTTGCTGCCGGACCGTGGGGAAGCGCCAAGACCCCGGTTCTGGCGCGGCAAGAAGGATCCCTATGATGCAGCGTAAAAAAAGGTTCGGTCATATATTTCTTACTATAACGAATCCGGAGCCTAGAGGCTAGACAAAAGGCGGGACAAAAAAGAATTAAAGGCTGTGTATGGGCAGGAGGGAATCCTGGAACCGCTTGTAAGATACATGGTATCGATCGTTTCAGGCTTTGGAATGATCATTCTGAAGTCTGAAAAAATCATTCCTCCGACAAAAACAATCGGTTTTAACAAGAGAATGAGAAAAAAGATAAAAAAACAAATATCTTCTTGCCGCAGTCCACATAGGCTCCTTAAAACATCCGGGTTTTTTCCGCTTATGTTTTTCTAAAAAACCGGTATATCCAGCTCAATATTGAGCTTCGACAGTTCCCGCTTGCCCAGCTCCAAAAGTTTTTCCCCAGGCAGGATTTGCGGGTCATACTCGATGAGCAGGCTTCCGGTTGAGGGGTTTACTTCTACCCTGGTAA
>JAITHW010000068.1 GCA_031279815.1 Treponema sp.
GGCGCGAACAAACGGGTTTTTGAGGCGTTTTCAAACATCAAAACCGAATTGCCCTTTCCCCTTCCGGGCGGGCATTTTGATAACGGCGTCGAGTTTATCAACAAGCCGCTCATCGAACAATGCAAGCTGTGGAATATAGCGATGACCCGCTCCAGACCCTACAAGAAAAATGATAATTGTTTCGCCGAACAGAAAAACTTCGATGTCGTGCGAAAGAATACCGGCTATTTCAGGTTTGACACGCCGGAAGAGGCGGACGCTCTGGGGGAAGCGTACCGGTTTCTGTGCCCGTTGAACAATTACTTTCTGCCGTCATTCAAGCTGCCGGCGAAAGAGAAGCGGGCGGGCGGGGTGGTACAAGAAGGTGTACGGGAAAGCGCCGAAAACGCCGTACCGGCGGCTTATGGAGCCGCCCTTGGTCAGTGAAGAGAGCAAGAAGGAACTGAAAAGGCGCAAAGGGCTTTACAACCCGCCGCTGTTGAATGAGGGGCTGGGCCGCGCGGTCGCGGCGTTCTTGCGGCTCCGCCGCGGGAAAGTTTACACTACAGACGGATGCCGCGAGCCCGCCGCGGAGTCGGTAGCGGTATGATTTCGGCTAGGTTTTGGTTATTAGTCATTAACCCATTTTCGGCTAGAAAGGTTTTTAGGCAATGCGAACGCTTGACTTCCGCACCCCAAAGGGGGTATTATTTAGGCTGCGTTAGGAATTACCAAGTGCTTTATTACAGTGAACGGATTAAAGTTGCTACACTCAGACGTATCGGACGGCGATAAGACGGAAGAACAATATTAATGCTCGATAGATTTTTTTCAACCCTCAGTATGGTCTCCCGGATACCTTTCAAAGCGCGATTTACCTTTGATCCTTCCCGGCTTGATTTCTACCTCCCCATTATTGGAATCTTCCCCGCTATGCTGGGGGTTTTGGTGTACGGAGCCTGTACGCTTGTTACCGGCAGTCCTCTTATTACCGTTCTCGTAACGCTCATCATCCAATATTTGGGCTTCAATCTCTTTCATCTGGATGGACTTGTGGACACCGCCGACGCATTTCTGGGCAGTTTTGAAAAGGAAAAGCGCTTCGCCATCCTCAAAGATTCCCGGATCGGTACCTACGGGCTTTTTGCGGGCATGGCGGTATTCGCTCTTAAAGCCGCGCTTCTCTATTCTCTCATTCCCTTTATTCCCTTGTTCCCTGCCGTTATCTTAGCCTACCCAATAAGCGGCCGGTTCGGCGCCGCCTTAATTCCCTGTATGACCCAACCGGCAAAACCCGACGGCTTGGGTATTCTTTTAAAAAACTCGTCTCTCCGGCGCTGTATCGCCGGCGTCCTAGCCGGCTTTTTCCTTTGGGCGGCGCTCCTTTGGGGAAGCCTCGCCCTTGCCGCCCTGGTTTTACCTCTTAATATCAAGCTCCTGTTTATAGATAGAGACCTTCTGCTCCTCCTTGCCGCGTCTTTAACCGGTCCTCCGGTCTCCCTGGGTATGGCCCGGCTTTACCGGAAACATCTGGGAGGGTATACCGGGGATGCATTAGGCGCAGCGGTAGAACTTGCGGAACTTTTTTATATGGCCGCGGCGTTCCTGGCTTTGCGAATTATGGGACAATAAATAAGGGCTGCCCTGTTTCCGGTATTAAAAGGTTTTTCGAGAATCCAGCAGGATCGTTACCGGACCGTCATTGGTGTAGGTAAGGTCCATCCGGGCCTGAAAGACGCCCGATTCACAGGGAAGTCCCTGTTCGCGAATTTTATCCATGAAGTATTCATAGAGGGACTTAGCGATCCCCGGATCCGCTGCTTCCGAATAGGAGGGACGCCTCCCCTTGCGGGCGTCCGCCAACAAGGTAAATTGAGATACCGCAAGAACCCCGCCTCCCTTATCTTTTACCGAAAGATTCATTTTCCCTTCGGCGTCTTCAAAGATCCGCAGAAAGGCGATTTTCTCCGCAAGATATGCGGCGTCGGCCCCGGTGTCTCCCCGGGCCACCCCAAGATATACCAAAAGCCCGCAACTGACGTAACCGCAGAGGGCGCCTCTCACGGAAACCGAAGCGTCCCTGACCCGCTGTACCACCGCCCTCATTTACCGCCTTCCAAGCGAAGCCCTGACTGGTGCAGAGCCACCCCTTCAAGCCGGATATCAATGCCTTTTTCCGTAGCTATAGGAACCACCCGGCCTAACACTTCCACAGGCTGCTCGGTATTAACCGGTACGGAAAAATCAAAAGTAACCGGCACTATGCCCTGTAGGGTGCTCCGGGTATCATAGCCTACCAACAAATTAAAGGCGGTGGTGTTCTGCATGGCCTCCAGGTTGGCGGCCATTCCTCGCCATACCACATGACAATCCCGGAAGAGGATTGGTTCGCCGATCACCTCCGTATAGGTAAAACGATCCTTCAGGGTGTCGAAACCGGGAACGTCCATGTATGATATGAGAAGCCGGGCTTTGGCTTTAATGGCCTCCGAAGCATTGGATTCCAGGAGCTTGTTAAGGGCTTTTTTTGCCGCCTCATCCCGGTATTCGGTAAAACGGGCGCGAGCCTCGTCGTAGATGCCGAAAACGTCCTTTCTGGTAAGGATGTATCGATAGCTGCCGTCGATCTGAACCGGCTCATTCCGTTCTTCCCGATCCAGAGCGCTGGTGATAAGTCCGTCCCGTTCGGCTTTGGGAGCGATTTTAATAGGCATAGGGAGTACCTCAATTTTAATGAGAATTCCCGCGCCCAAAACAAGTATTGCCAGCAAACAGGCGGCCGGGACAAGAATGCGCCCCGCGCCGGGCGGGGCCGGAGGCGGCGGGGGGAAGAGCCTTGGGAGCTTCCCCGACTCAATCCAGATAGACAGATAGGCGGTCCCTGAGTATTTGCGGATTATCTTGAGCGCGTTTTTTGCTATCTTATTATGTTCATCCAAATCCTGTACTTCAAGATAAAAATCTACCGCCCGGTCGGTTTCTCCTCTTCGGAGATAGAGCGCCGCTAAACCTAGCAGAACCGAGGGGTCCCTCATTTTTATATCCCTGGCGAGTTTGAAATAAGTAAAAGCCACATTAAAAACCTTTGCATGGAGATACGAAACCGCTAAAATATAATAATAGGTGAAAATTCCATGATAACGGTTTACCTCGGGTTCGAGCAATTTTATGGCATGGTCATAGTTTCTCCGCCTGAGCAAGCGGATCGCTTTAGTTAAAATAGGATCGAGATTCATTAACTACAATGTACCATTATTTCTCAACGGCGTCTCAGCCTTTTAATCGCCCGACCAGCGCGGCCTTATCCGGGGCGTTAAAAAAAGCCGCGCCGGTAACTAGCACATCCACCCCTGCCTCCCGGACCCCGCGGGCGGTGGATTCATTGATCCCTCCGTCTACGGAAATTAAAAAAGCAAGCTTCTGCTGTTCCCGGAGCCGTACCAGGTTTTTTACTTTTTCAAGACACTCGGGAATCAGTTCCTGCCCTCCGAAACCCGGATCTACGGCCATCACCAGCACCAGGTCTAGAAAGGGGAGCAGAGGCTCTATATATGATACCGGGGTAGAAGGCACTATGCTGATTCCGGCTTTTTTCCCCAGCTTATGGATATCCGCCAGAAGCCGGTGGGAATGGACCGCCGCTTCCGCATGGAAAGTGATGTAATCCGCCCCTGCCCGGGCAAATTGTTCGGCCAGACGGTCCGGCTCATACGCCATGAGATGCACATCGAAAATTCCGGCGCTCTTAGGCCGAAGATCCGTTACCATTTTGGGGCCGAAGGTAAGATTAGGGACAAATTTGCCGTCCATTACATCCAAATGCACCCATTCCGCTCCGGAAGCATCAATAACCGCCGCGGCCGCGGCAAAATTGGAAAAATCTGCCGAAAGCACCGAGGGGGCAATGATAGGTTTTTTCATGGATTTATGATACTACTGAAAAACGTTCTTGTAAAGGCTAGGGTATATGAAAGCCGGGACTCCGCAGCCTCACCGTTTTCTCTGCCGCATTACTTCGTATAACAGCACCCCCGCGGCGACCGAGACATTCAGCGAATCGATTCGGCCCTTGGAGGGAATCCCCACCAGCGCGTCGCAGCGTTCCCGAAGGAGACGGGTAATACCCGATCCTTCGCCGCCCAGAATCAGGACGGTCCGGCCTGTGAGGTCTTTGGTATAGACCGCATCGCCGGTCATATCCGCGCCGTAAATCCAGAAACCCGCTTCCTTGAGGCCTTCCGCCGCTCTGGGAAGATTCGGCGTTTCCGCAACCGGCACCCAGAAAACCGCGCCGGCGGAGGTCTTGGAAATCACCTCCGCGTGTTTCGCGATCCGCCGGTTTCGGGTAATCACCAGATCAACCCCAAACTGATCGCAGGAACGGAGAATCGCGCCGTAGTTGCGGGGGTCTGTGATCTCGTCCACCATGACCGCCAGCACGTCGGCTCTGTCCCCAAGACCGGCAAGAAAGTCCTCCAGCCGGATATCGGCGCTTTGCCTGTCGTCTTCAACTTCCAGCGCAATCCCCCGGTGATCCGGAGCCAGCCGGTCTAGGTCATAGGTCCCGACCCGGTCGATACGGATTTTATGCGCTGCCGCAAGGGCGGCGATTTCCCGCGCCCGGGGGCCGGCTTTGGCTAAGAGGAGCGGGCCTGCGGCGCTCCCCAACTTGATCCGTTCTTCAATTGCGTGAAATCCGGTAAGATACGCCATGATTACTCGCTCATCCCGTAGGTTTTGCCGTATTGGACAATATCGGTTTGCGGATACCCGTGATTTGCCAGGTATTGCTTGAACGCGGCCTGGGCTTTTCGTTCACCGTGAACCAAAAAAATCCGTTTCAGCCGGGACGTATCCATCGCGTCCAGCCATTCGGTAGCCTCAAAGTAATCCGCGTGCGCGCTGAACGCGTTGATTTCCTCTACTTCGGCTTTCCGCTTAAACCATTGCCCGTGAATCTTCACCTCCGGGTCTTTATTCCGGATCCGCCGCCCCAAGGTGTTTTCCGCCATATAGCCCACAGTTAAGATAACCGTGTTCGGATCGCCGATGCTGTTGATCAGGTGATGCTGAATCCGTCCGGCTTCGCACATACCGTCCGCGGATATGATGATAAGCGGTCCCGGATGATTATTCAGCGCCTTAGACTCGTCTACGCTGGTGGTGAAGTGGAGGCTGTTGAAACCGAAGGGATTCTTGTGGTGCTTGATGAAGGCTTCCCGGATTTCTTCATCGTAACATTCGGGATGGACCTGAAAGATCGTGGTCGCATTGGTCGCCATCGGGGAATCCACATAAATCGGAATCTCAGGGATAATCCCGTCGTCCACGAGCAGGTGAAAATAGTAGACCAGTTCCTGAGTCCGCTCAATGGCAAAGGAAGGGATAATTATCCGTCCCTTGTTTTTCACGGCCCGCTTCGCAAGCTCCCCAAGCTTTTCCATGGCGTCACCGGCGGTTCCATGCCGCCGGTCGCCGTAGGTGCTTTCCAAAACCAGATAATCCGGCGCGGGAACCACCTCCGGGTCCCGGATAATCGGCTTTCCCTTGCGCCCAAGATCGCCGGAACAGAGAATTTTGGTCTCGGTTCCCTCTTTTTTCACCGTGATATAAGCCATAGCAGAGCCTAAAATGTGTCCAGCATCGAAAAATTCCAGTTCTATCCCGTCTCCTATGAACATGGGACGGTTATAGGAAACCCCCAAAATCTGACCTGTTGCCTGAATCGCGTCTTTTTCCTCGTACAGAGGCTGCCAGTCAAAGCGTTCTCCCTTTTTTTTCGCCTGCTGGCGGAGATACGCCGCGTCCCTGGCCTGAATATTGGCGGAATCCATCATAATGAGACTCGCAATATCTCTGGTCGCCGGCGTGGCGTAGACATTTTTCCGGTAGCCCTGCTTGGTCAAGAGAGGCAAAAGCCCGCAATGATCCAGATGACCGTGGGTCAAAACCGCCCCTTCAAGCCGGTCCGGCTCAATACCGAGATTCCGGTTTTTCCGGTCCGCCTCGGACCGGGACCCTTGGAACGCGCCGCAGTCAATGAGGTACGCCTTGCCGCCTATTTCCAGTATATGCTTAGAACCGGTTACTTCCTCGGCCGCGCCGAGGGAATAGAATGTTATGTCCATGTGAAAAATACTACTATATACGAGCCGGTAATGGATAGGGAGAAGAACCCCGCTCCGGGATCAAGCCCGCTTCCTGGCGGACGGGCAATAAGGCCCCTTGGGGCCGTCTTGTTTTTTCACTTGGGATTGCCATGCAGTTTGTTCAACAGCTTTTCCTGGGTTTCCAACAGCTTGTTAAGGGCCTCTAAAATATAATCTTGATTTTCAGGCAGTAAATCCCGAAAAACTTCCAAGAACGCGGCTTCCTTAGGCGACGGCGTGGTAAACATATCTCCTACGCCGGTCCGCAGCCACGTCTCGTTTACATTGAAGCTCATACAGATCAGTTTGATGTTTTTTTCCGTCAAGGTGATATTACCGGTTTCGATAAATGAGTAAGATCCCTGCGTCAATCCTAAGCGTTCTGAAAATTCTTTCTGATTTAAGCCCAGGGATTTCCGAACCTCTTTTAGCCTTTTATACACAAATCATCCTTGTAATACACATATTATATAAAACAAATAAAAATATCAATAAAAATATAAATAATCAATAAAATTTTGTTGACAAATTATTATTGATTATTTATATTAATATATAAACATTTTATATTTTTAACAGAGGGTAAATGATGACATCCTATGAAAAAGAGGCGGTTGAACGGTTCCGCAGGTTGAGCGGGGATAATCAGGACAATGCGCTTGACCTTATTCGTGCGCTTCATACCGCTCAAAATACAGCCAAAAACGCCTTCTACAGGAAATTCGGTGCCATGCCGGAGATCGAAGGTAAAGCGGAACAAAATCGATATATTCTGTAAGGCGGGTTATGATGTTACCTATAGAGGATAATGTATCAAAAAGGATAAATTCGCTGCGGTTTTTATTGATTGTTTTTGTGGTATTTATTCATAATGCTGCAATACGTAAGGGAGTAAACTTTTCCGACGGAACGGAAACGTATCCAATACCGCCATATATTCAAAATATTGTGGGAATCGTATCGTATTTTACCAGTGTTGCTGTACCGCTGTTTTTTATCATATCAAGTTATTTGTTGTATAAAAAAGAAAGCGATTTTATAACTGTTTTCAAGAAAAAATATAAAACAATACTATTGCCGTATTTAATATGGCATGTATTAACAATACTATTTTTCTATGCTGCTCAGAGCTTCTCTTTTACAAAACGTTATTTCGTAAATATAATAATAAGAAATTTTACCATGCTTGACTGGATACAGGCGTTTATTGGAAAATTTACAGATGGAGAAAATGCAGCATTACATACCCCGTTTGTATATCAATTCTGGTTTTTAAGGGATCTATTTATATTAAGCATTTCATTCATGATAATAAAAAAGCTGATAGACAGGTTTCCTATTTTTATGTTTATCGCCTTTTTGATATTATGGATTTCAGGTATGAATATTTATATTGTAAATACCGGCGCTTTATTTTATTTTTCATTAGGCTATTATATTGTAAAATACAATATCGATTACAGACTTGCCGACAACATAGAATTATATGATATAATGCCTGCGTATGGTATAATCATAATAACCGGATTATTCTTTTCTAAGCATATTGCCGTAATCGGAAACATAAATATAATTATTGCCGTTTTATTTTTTATAAAAATAAGCAATTATTTTGTAAATAATCAGAATCTATACGATATATTGGATCGATTAAAAGTTCATGCTTTTTTTGTCTATGCGCTGCATGGCATTTTAGAAGCGATTTTGATAAAACTGAGTGTTTTGATAATACCGATGAGGCAGGGATGGCTTTTGGTGCAATATTTTGGGGTAAGTATTATTACTATAGTGCTGCTTGTAATAATGGGAATGGTATTGAAAAAGATAACCCCAACACTATATGGAATATTAACCGGAGGAAGGGTTTGAATAACTGTGCCGTACTCCCCGCCTTCACGGAATTCTGTTTTGTTTGTTTTACTTCCGGTTCACCAGCCGCTCGTATTCCGGCGATATAAGAAAGGCGCATTTCCGCGTGTATTGCTCTGTTTTTTTATATGCACGGTTCAGTTTTTTCGACAGCTTCTTCAGCCCTTTCGGTTTAGGGAAGTTTCAAGTATGCTTATTGCTTTTGATGTGGCCGTGTATGCCGAAATCCGGCCCTATTGCTTTACCTGTTTCCTCTAGCAGTTTCCGCTACACAAAACAGGTAATGTGCAGACAGTTCTTTGATGTTATCTTTCGGTTCTTCAAGGACGCCCCGCCGCATTTGGCTTAACAGGCAGTGTATTTTCCGTTCCTCAAAGCGCCCTTCTTTCAAGACCGGAAGGGTTTCTGTTTATAATCGGCGTTGAGTATATCACAGGAAGCTATGCTATGATCACAAAACCATTTACCCTCAAGAAACAGCCGCTAAAAACAGGCTTCCTTGTCTTTCGAGTAATGGGAATAATCGAGTTTCAGCCGGTATACCCTGCATCCCCGAGTCCTGCGCCGCTCTTGTGCGGCTTTTAAGGTCTTTTGTATCCGCTCCGCCCTTCCCTTCCAGACACCCTTCTATTCCTCGATATATTCTTTTTAATAACTTCCGGTGACACACTGCCCATAGTCGATAGTAAAGGTTTAGGCTTTACGGCGGCTCTTTGCAGCCGGTAAATTACACGCCTATGCGTCCTTTCCCGCAGGGCGGTGTACGGATTTCCGGCGGAAGATCAGACCGGGGCGTTTGACGTTACGGCGCAACCCGTTTTCTGTCCCTGGGGAAGAGGCTGGCTTCTTTCACATTGCTTAGTCCCAAGATTTTCTGGGTAAGCCGTTCACAGCCTACCGCAAAGCCGCCGTGAGGGGGGCAGCCGTACTTGAATACCGCCAGATACCCTTCCAGGTTCTCCGGTTTAAGCCCGAATTTGGGGAGCGCCTCCAGGAGCGCGTTGTAGTCGTGCTGGCGCCTGCCGCCGGTGGTGATTTCCAGTCCCCGGAACAGGGCGTCAAAACTCATGGTTCGGGCCGCGTCCAAAGGATAGGTGTAGAAAGGGCGATGCCGCCGGGGGAATTCATTGACAAAAACCAAATCGGCGCCATGCTCTCGTAAAGACCAATCGCAGAGGAAACGCTCCGCTTCAGGGTTGATGTCGAATATCCGCCCTCCTGCGGTTTTAGCCGCGGCTGCTTCCGCAGAGGCTATCTTGAGGGCATCCTCGTAAGGCACGATAGGGGCTTTGAAGACCGCTTCTGCATGGGGAACCGTTGCTTGGTACATTTCCAGTTCGGCTCGGTTCTTTAGGGCCACTTCGTCGAAAATGTACGCCAACATTCCCTTTTCCATCTCAATCAAATCTTTCTCGGATTCAATGAAGCCCATCTCCATGTCCATCGACACGTATTCGTTCAGATGCCGGGGGGTATCGTGCTTTTCCGCCCGGTATGCCGGCGCAATCTCAAAAACCCGTTCAAGCCCGCTTGCCACCATAGTCTGCTTGTACAGTTGGGGAGACTGGGCAAGATACACCTTCCTATTAAAGTACTCAACCTCGAACAGCTCGGTACCCCCTTCGGTGCCGCTTCCGACAAGCTTACTGGTTTTTATCTCGGTAAAGTCCTGCCCCCGGAAGTACGCGGCAAAGGCTTCGATGATGGTGGACTGAACCTTGAAGATAGCCCGAATCTTGGGATTCCGCAGGGACAATACCCGGTGGTCCAAAATAGCCTCAATGCCGATCTTAGCGGGATCGCCGTTTACTTGATAGGGCAGATCCCCAATGGGCTTGGATATACATTCCAGAGAATGCACCTTAACCTCGACGCCGCCGGGAGCTTTCTCGTTCAGCGCGGGAAGCCCTACGGCCCGTATAAGCGTCTCCGGCGTGATATCCGGCGGGTTTTCCAGCACCAATTGAAGTATGCCGGATCGGTCCCGAAGTATCACAAAGGTAATACCCCCGAGTTCCCTAATCCTGTGAACCCAGCCTTTTACTTCCACCTCTTCAGAGGGTTTCTCCCGAGCCGCGTTACTTATATCTTTTGCTACAATACGCATAATTCCTACTACTAAAAAATGTTGTCAAATAAATACCTTATTTTAATAATAAATATAGAGGCGGTCAAGGCTCCGCAGGCATCATAAAAAATGTTACTGAATGGGTTATGCCTCAAATTGAAGAGGGAATACAGGCCCTGTTACCAAAAGGCAACGGAAAAAAGAAACAGGCTTTGCTTGACGAATTCTTCAGGCTCGCCGGCTGCCGGCGTAAATCCGCGGCCGGGCTGCCCGGACCTAAGCCGCCCCCAGGCCGGAACGCCCTCTGCTTGCGGTAATATTTCTATTTGAGGAATTTCGGCGTTGTTGTTACCGACAGCATCGGGGGCAGGGCCGGTTTTATACCGGACTTTTACTTGCTACCCCTTATGAACGATTAATGAAAACGCTTTCAAAATATACTCTGATCCTCTTAACCCGGCAACCCCGGCTGCTATAGCGCTAGTCCTGCTTCAGCCTCGGAACCTCCATACCCGCTGCCTAAATACCCACGCGGAATCGCGGCGGGCCGTTCAAAAGTAGAAGTCATTCGATAAAACTTTTTGCTTTCACTGCTCTCATAAAGCCCAAGAAGCAGTTCAAGCCCATGAAACGCCATCTCCTTACTTGTCCGCGGCTTCCGCCCTTTCCGTAAAGACCACGCCAATTCCGCAGGCCCTATGCCGCGGTCATTCCCGGAATAGGCATGCGTGGGGGGTAATACAAACGGTTCTGTCTGTCCCTTGAGCAGTACCTTCACATCCCCCCCAAACCGGTTGGGATCCGCCATATACAGCATACCCTGCGAGCCGTACATTACTATCTGGGGCTTCTCGTTCTGAATGCAGTTGGAATTGAAATGCAAGCTCCCTATGACGCCGTTGGTAAACCGGAAACCGCCCGCCACCAGGTTTTCGGCCTGTAAGGTAAATCGCTCCCCAAAATCAGAACGGGATACGAAAAAATGCTCCCGTTCAGGGTTCAAAGTTGTAACAAAACCGCCCACTTCCTCTACGGGACCGAGAACGCTCAGAATAGCCGTGATATAGTAGACCCCCACATCAAGCCCAATCCCGCCGCCCGGCAGCGCGGTGAAGGGGAACCGTTCGGCCAAAAGGCTGGAATCACGGTTTAGGGCGGCGTATACCGACGTAACCTCCCCGATAAGACCCGAATCCAAGGCGAAGCGGGCGGTTTGAATCGCGGATCCCATGAAGGTATCAGGCGCGCTGCCGTAGAGCAGCCCCTTGGCGTCCGCCAGGTTCACCAGTTCCCGGGCCGCGGGTATCGACAGGTCAATAGGCTTTTCTGAATACACATGTTTACCTGCATTAAGGGCCCTGCTTGTGATCAGGTGGTGAGCGTCCGGGGTGGTTAGATTCACCACCAGCTCGACGTGCGTATCGTTGAGAATTTCCTCCAGGGACATGGGCTTGATGCCATATTGGGCGGCTCTGTCCTCCATACGTTCTTGAATGAAGTCGTGACAGCCAACCACATCGAGGATTTGGAACTGAGAAGTCATATTCTGGAGGTAGATATCGCTGATAGTACCACAGCCAACCACCGCCGTTTTGACTTTCTTAAATTTTTCCATAAGTAAAGGCGTCTCCTAAGTATTAGAATAATTTTGTAAATTATAGTATATCAGAAGTTTCCATCATTAATATAGACGGTTTCGATTGGGGCGCCCTGGAATATGTAAAGAAGCCTTATTTTTACAGGGAGTTGCCGTAAAGTCCCAAGCCTTTAGGCTTCCGGAAACAGGCGCTTCGTAAAACTGCCAGAGGCAATGCCAGGCTGCTCTTCCTGCCGCCCTATTCGCCTGACTTTAACCCCATTGAAAAAATGGGGGTATTAGATCTCCCGTAAGCCGGCGGAAGCGATAGCCGGGGGAGATGAAAACTGTTCAGCGCCGGCAAATAACTTGCGGAATCCAAGAAAAACCTACATACTAATAAGGCGCAAGAAAATAGGAAGATATAAGGAGTTGACTATGACCGGAGATGAAAAACCGCGGTCGATTCAGGAATATGTACCCGGTAAGCAGGTAACTATGGCGCACCTGATTGCCCGCCCGCTTGAGGATCTGTGCGGTCAGATCGGTGTTGATAATAAAGGGGCTATCGGTATTATGACTATAACTCCCGGAGAGGGGGCAATCATCGCTGCCGACGCGGCAAGCAAAGCGGGGGAAGTTAAACTTGAGTTTGTGGATCGGTTCACAGGCTGCCTTGTGTTTTCCGGTAACGTGGCTGCGGTCGAAAGCGCGCTCAAAGGCGCGGTCTATGCTCTGGAACACATCCTTGGGTTCACTACAGCCGCAATCACCAAATCATAATCATGGAAATCAAGCGTAAACCGATTATGGTCCTGGGGCCGACCGGTTCAGGAAAAAGCACCCTCTTGAAAGCCTTGACCCTTGTTGAGGGCGAGGTAAAAAAGACCGAAAGTATCTTTTATTCACCCCACGCGATCGATACTCCCGGAGAGATGATCCATATCCCTTATTTATACAATGCGCTTATCTTAAATTCCGCGAAGGCTTCTCTGGCGCTTTTTGTTGTTGCCGCGAAACGGACCGCTCGGCTTCCTTCAAAAATCGCGCTTGCCCTGAAGGTTCCCGCCATCGGGGTTGTCTCTCAGATTGACGGAGCGAAAATGGAAGATATTGAGCGATCCGAAAGGATACTCGCCGCGGCCGGGTTAAAAAAGATTTTCAGAGTATCCTCGATAACCGGAGAGGGACTTCCCGCACTGCGTTGCTATCTGAACAATGCCGCTTCGGAAAGTCCGGGTTCTGTTTTTTGACACTCCCCACGCCTAAAGGCGGGGGATTCTTGCTTCAACGATACCTGCCAGGGGTATAGCTTGGTTTTCGCAAAAACTCCCTACAGGGAGCTTTTACGGCGGTTC
>JAITHW010000088.1 GCA_031279815.1 Treponema sp.
TTTAAGGGTATCCATAACCCTTCTTTCGACACGATCAAGGATCTTACCGGGAAGATCATCACGGGCATGGCCGAATATCTGAAAACCGATAAGGCCCTCATCTTTATCATTGATAATGATATGGCGAAATCCCTGGGCTATTCCCTTATGAATGCGCTCCCGGAAAAAGAGATCATCGTTCTTGACAACGTGAGTGTTGAAAACGGGGATTATATTGATATTGGCGTTCCTGTGGCTCAGGGACGGGTCCTGCCGGTGGTGGTAAAAACCCTTATTTTTGGGAAATAAGAGGTTAAGGGAGGAGGAAATTGACCGAACTGATAAACAAAATACAAGCAGCCGGCGTGGTCGGGGCAGGGGGCGCAGGATTCCCCACTGCGGTAAAACTAAGAGGAACCCCGGAATACCTCATTGTTAATGGGGTTGAATGCGAACCTCTTATCCAGGTTGATCAGCGGCTTACCGCCCGGTACGCGCCGCTTCTCCTTGAAACCCTTGATTATCTGGCGGAACGTTTGGGCGCGCGGCAGGGAATATTTGCCCTCAAAGAGAAATACACAAAAGCCCTGGAAGCTCTGAATCAGGGAATTTCCGGCTATCCCCGGCTTTGTATCAAGACCCTCCCCAATGCCTATCCCATGGGAGACGAACAGGTTCTGGTTTATGAAACCATCGGCAGGATCGTCCCGGAGGGGGGCATCCCCCTTAAAGTAGGGGCCATGGTGGTGAACGTGGAATCCCTTTTTAATATCCGCCTGGCTCTCAAAGGAATACCGGTTACTGAGAAACATATCACCGTAACCGGCGCGGTCCGAAGCCCAAAAACCTTTAAAGTCCCTTTAGGGATCCCTATGCGTTCCCTCATTGAAGCCGCAGGAGGGGCAACGGTTACGGATCCGGTACTCATTGACGGAGGGCCGATGATGGGAAAGGTCCAGCGCAACCTTGACGCTCCGGTGATCAAAACTTCAAAGGCGATCATCGTACTCAATAGGGATCATCCCCTCATAGTTTCAAAAGAGAAATCTATGGAACGGATGATGAAATTGGCGCAAAGCGCCTGCTGCCATTGTATGCTGTGCAGCGAGCTTTGCCCCCGGCAGCTATTGGGGCATAAGCTCTTCCCGGATAAACTCATGCGTCTCGCCTCATATTGTTCTACCTGTGAAAAGGACGCGGCCGCGACCGCCGCCTATCTATGCTGTGAATGCCGGCTCTGCGAATACGCCTGTATCATGCAGTTGCAGCCCTGGAAGCTGAACCGGGAACTCAAGGCCGGACTCGGCAAGGCGGGAATACCGAATCCCCACCGTAATGCGCCGGAAAAGGCGCGTCAATTCCGGGATTATCGCCGGTATCCGATGGAAAAACTGGTACGGCAACTGGGGCTTTCCGGGTTTTACCACCGGGAAGCGCCTTTTGCAGAATTCCCGGAGAATATTAAGAACGTAACCCTGCCGTTCCGTCAGCATACCGGGGTCCCCGCGGTCCCCATAGTAGCCGCAGGCGGCTTGGTGCATAAAGGGGATGCCGTTGCGGTACCCCCAGGAGATGCCCTCGGCGCCTGTATTCATGCCAGTATCGATGGGATAATCCGTACTGTAGATGAGAGCGCTGTTGTCATTGAAAGTAGAAAGTAAATAAGGAGATATTCCATGAGTAAAGCCTTAGGATTGGTTGAATTCAAAACGGTCCCTGTCGCGGTTTATGCTACAGATGAAATGATCAAAGCCGCGGAAATTGAACTCATCCTTGCGGCGCCGGCCTGTCCGGGCAAGTATATCACCATCATAAGCGGCGATGTTGCGGAGGTAGAGACCGCGGTGAAGCGGGGAGGAACCGCCGGGGGAACCTTTCTCATTGATTCCTATGTGATTCCCAGTATTGCCGACGGGGTGCTTCCCGCGCTTACCGGAACCGTCAACGTGCCGGATATTGAAGCCATCGGAATTATTGAAACGATTGCCGCGATTACCTCAATACTTGCAGGGGATATAGTTTTCAAAGCCGCTCAGATAAAACTGCTTGAAATACGGCTTGCCCGCGGGCTCGGCGGCAAGGGGGAGGTGTTTTATACCGGCGAACTGGGCGCGGTTGAGGCCGCGACAAAAGCGGCCCTTGAGTCTATCGGAAACGAGGGCGGCATCGTGAGTAGTACGGTTATTGCCCGCCCAAGCAAGGCGCTCATCGAGGCGATCGCGTAAGCGGCATTGGAGGAGAATGATGACGGATTTTATCAACCGGCTTATCGAACAGGCGCGATCGAATAAACGGCACATTATTTTACCCGAAGGCAATGACGAGCGTATTCTTCGGGCTGCCGACAGGATCCTTGCCCTGGATGCCGCAAACCTCACGGTTTTTGGAAATCCCGATGAAATGAAGAAGTGGGCGGAGCGGCTTGGCTTAAGCCATTTCCGCCGGGCCGCGTTGCTGGATTATAAAAAAAGCCTTCTTTTTGAAACCTATAGCCGACGGTTTTATGAGATTCGCAAAACCCGGGGAGTAACCGAAGAACAGGCCCGATCCCAGATGCAGGACCGCAATTATTTCGGCGTTATGATGGTGCAAGACAAAAAAGCCGACGGCATGGTATCGGGGGCAGACGGTACCACAGCGGATACGATTCGTCCTGCCCTTTCAATCATCAAAACCCGTCCCGGCTGTTCTATCGCCAGTTCAATATTCCTGATGTGCCTTCCCGGCGGCCGTATCTGGGTATTCGCAGACTGCGCGATCAACCCCAACCCAAGCCCGTCCCAGCTTGCGGAAATCGCCCTTGTCTCGGCCCAGACTGCAAAGGCTTTCGGCATTGAGCCGAAGGTAGCCATGCTTAGTTATTCAAGCGGCGCATCAGGGGCCGGTCCCGATGTTGACGCGGTACGGGAAGCAACCCAAATTGCCCGTCATGCAATAGAGCGGATATGTCCGGGCCTGCCCCTTGACGGTCCTCTGCAATTCGACGCCGCGGTGGATCCCGTCACGGCGGCCTCAAAAACGCCCCATTCCCCGGTAGCCGGATCGGCAACGGTAATGATCTTTCCCGACCTAAACTCAGGGAACATCGCTTATAAAGCGGTACAGCGAGCGGCCGATGCCCTTGCATTAGGTCCGGTTATTCAGGGAATCAATGCTCCGGTAAATGATCTTTCCCGGGGCGCGGTTGTTGAGGATATAATCAACACTATTGCGATAACCGCCATTCAAGCCCAGGCCGGCAGGTCTCCGGAATAAACGCGGACTTATCTCGAAGCCAAAAAACGAGAAAGCCCGGAGATACCGCTTTCCGGGCTTTCTCTGAAAATCTGTAAGGGCTTATTTAGCCGGTATAATGAAGAAACTTACCCTCCGGTTCAGGGCCGGATCCGTATCTCCAAAAGGATACCCCCCTCCCGCGCCGGTAAGAACAAGCCGGCTCCGGTCTACTCCGTAATAAGTTATCAGAAAATTTGCCGTTGCTTCCGCCCTCCGTACGCTTAAAGGCCGGAGGCTGCCGGTTTCTTCTTGGCGGGTCTTTTCCACCGGATTTGCATGGCCGTCTATCAAAATACGGTAATCGGCGTTTTCAAGCAATAGCTGCGCTACTTTGATGAAAACCTGGGAATTGCGTATTGCCACTTCCGAGCCAACTTCTTTCAGCTCCGCACTGTTTGCAGAAAAGACAATATACAATGGTTCATCACTATTCCCTGTTGTTTGGGAAAATACCGAAGCGGCTGCAAGAATAAAGGCAACCGCAAAAACCGCCGTCTTTTTCTCAAAAATCACTTTAAAACTCCTTTTAAGTGAATATGTATAATATTTATTAGTATAACCTGAAAATCGAAAGTTTGTCTAGGGATCCGCAAAGGCAAAAGCGTTTAAATATTGTCCGCGGATTACACGGATTAATCTGTAAAGACGGTCAAAAACAACTCCCGTTTCTGTTTAACAATTTTTTCTCACCGTGTAATCCGCGGCCTTTTATATCCTTCAAAAGAGCCTTTTTGATTGACAAAAAATCTATTAGCATATATATTTTTATCCATTAGTTTTTCAGAAAATGATTTTATTATGAAGCAGTACGATAATCTTACGGCAATACCGGCAATCTTCCCGTCAGGGCGGACTTCCCCCGTGCCACGACAATTATGGCGGTAATCTCAGCTTTGTCAAGAGCCCGAATTGCCTAAAAAGTTTTCTAGCCGAAAAGGGGTTAATGACTAATAACCAAAACCTAGCCGAAATCAAACCGCCGCCGCATCCACAGGAGGCTCGCGGCATCCGTCTTCAGTGTAAACTTTCCCGCGGCGGAGCCGCAAGAGCGCCGCAACCGCGCGGTTCAACCCCTCGTTCAACCGGAGCGGGTTGTAGAGACCCTTGCGCCTTTTCAGCTCCTCCTTGCTCTCATCGCTTACATGAGGCGACTCCATAAGCCGCTGGTACGGCGTTTTCGGCGCTTTCCCGTACACCTTCTTGTACCGCCCGTCCGCCCGCTTCTCTTTCGCC
>JAITHW010000114.1 GCA_031279815.1 Treponema sp.
TTTTTTGATTTAAGCGCAAAGGGTGAATATGCATAACCGGACCATTCCATCCCAAGATGTCCGGCATATTCCAGTAAGTTAAGCCGTACTCCGTGGACCACCACCGAGAGGGCGTTCATGGTCAAGTTAAGACCATGGCCTAATACCAGGATCACTATCCCGCCGACAATTCCTACGGGACCCGAGGATAAAGCTCCCGCAGCCATATCGTTGAAGCTGCCGGCTATAGCGGCTCCGGCAAGACCTACCGCAAAAAGGCGGATATAGCTGATAATATCCGAGAAACTGGATACGGCGCTGAGGAAGGTCGGCAGAAAATTACTGAAACTTTTAACCACATTTTTTAAGAAGCTGCCGCCTTTCTGTTCCGAGAATATGAAAAATGTCCCCAGACCTCCGCCGATAAGGTAGACAGCGAAAGACGGTACCGGAAATTCCGTTGTGGATAAGACCAGGTTAAGCACCAAGAAGTAAAGTCCCAGCACCATAGCAAGCCACCCCAGTTGCGCTAAAAACACCAGCGAAGGAAAGGCTCTTTTGATGTTTTTCAAGTGCGCCAATACGAGCTGCCCGGTACCGACGATGAAACATATCCATTTGATATTCTGTTCCGTTTCTAAAAACGGTATTTTCGGTTTGAAGAACGGATGATCAAACTTTACCGCAAAGAACGAACCGGTCAATACCCCCCAGGCAATAGTGGTGAGGGACAAAAGACCTAATAGAAGAATCCCGTCCGGTATGGTTCCGGTGGCTTTTTTCGATTTTAATCCAAATATCAGAGCGCCGACAAACAGAATCGCGCCGTATCCGGCGTCGCCGAATATCATAGCAAAGAAAAAACTGAAAAACAGCAGATAGGACAAACTAATATCGTATTCCCGATACCCCGGCACGGTTCCCAGCATACTGAACAACGGTTGAATCAGCCGTATGAAGGCGTTATTTTTGACCAGCGTCGGAGGATTATCCTGTTTCCCGGGATCTTCCACTAAAAGCGCCCAACCATTCTCAGCCGCTGCCCGTTTCAGAGAACCGGTATCGTCTTGAGGAACATAACCGACAAGCCAAGAAACCGCAAATTCCGCCGGCGTTTCCGTAGTAGTCTCCATACCGACTTTGGCAGTTTCAAACTCAATATCTTGTAACAAGTCCGCAAGTTCCGCATCAATGCTTCCCTTTTTGGCGGCTAAAGCTACAAGCTGTTTTTCAATCTCCGAGAGCCTTGTCTGAGCGGCGGCGTTCAGTTTATCCAGTTCCGATAAGGAGTATTCGGGCAACGGAAAGGGTATTTCGCCGGCAATCTCCGCGCCTACCGCTACGCCGTAGACCGTTGATTTATCTTTAGAAAGAACAACAAATTGCTGTTCTTTTCCCAACGCCTCATAAGACTTCACGGGAAGATTATAGGGGATCAAGGCCACCCCCTGAGCGGCCAAGTCTTTCAGCGCTGCAGGTTTGAAATCCCCCCATCTTTCGATGCGGGCTTTTTCCTTAACGTAAGCAACCGACTGTTCTTGTAGATTTTTTCTCTCATCGCTTAATGCCAAGACCTCCGTTACCATATCTCGATAGTCTTGGGCAGAGCCGGTCTGGGAACCGGAAGAGCTGTCGGTCTGATAGGACCGGAGCAAGCCCTGAACCGTTTCGATTTTAGCCTTGCGATCTAGCAACTTGGACAGACCCTCTGAAGAAACGTCTCGTTTTTCCAGATGAACCACCCCAAGGTCCCGCAGTTTTTCAAGGGAAGCTTCCCGGGTTTTATCCGTAACTATGACGGATACTTTCTTCATCGGTACAATCATTGAGCGGCCCTCTCCATTCCCCGTTTGGCGATCTTTCCCCGAACCACCGCAGCGGTCTGCTGATCCCCAAGATAGACCCGGATTTTCTTGATATTACTCTTGGTCTCCGGAATCTTGATCTTTTCAAAAAGATTAACCCTCTGGGTTGTTACCTGGAGTTCCTTGGCCAGCCGTTTACGCTGTTCTTCCAAAATCTGAGCTTCCAGGTCCAAAAGGAATACCCGTTTCATTTTTTCCACCGCCATATCAAGCCAGAGAGGGGCGCGAGCCAAATTATACGGCTCAATATGAAATTCCGCGCCCTCAAAAATGGGTATAGGCACACCGGCTATATTTCCTTCGGCGGTTTTAATGCTGCTTATCTGCAAGACCTCAGGGGTAAAGATACCCTTTTCACCGAAAACCCCTATCCAGGGTTTAAAGGATTCGTCAACCCGCTCTTTTTCATCCATCAAATCCTTGATGCGGAGTTCGGTGGTTCTGATTTCCGCTTGAAGCTGCTGTTTTTTGAGCATCAACGTAGGAAGATACCGCTGATACATTTTCAGCGCATCCTTCTGCTTTTTCAGCTCATTCTTAGTCAGCTTGATTTTTGCCATGGTTCATTTAGTCCTTTTTTGGCCAGAATTCACCGATGAGTTCCGACCGGAGGCCTGTTTCTTCAGGGCTGAAACAATCCGCCAGGATCTCCCACCCCAAGTCTAACGCCCGTTCCAAAGGAATATTGACGGATAGATCCATCATCTGTTTTTCAAACTGAGCGCCGTATTTGAGAAGCTTGGTATCCCAATCGCTCATTACGAAACCCATGGCTTTCTTTTCCAAGGTGTCCTTGTAGGCGGAATAGAGTTTTATCATACCGTCCATAATAGGGCGGTGATCTTTTCTACTGCTCTTAGGCCCATTGACCATCTGCTTGAGCCGCGAAAGAGACCCGAACGGCTCGATACGTCCGTTCTTGAGGTAGTACTGGCCTTCGGTGATATACCCCGTATTGTCCGGCACCGGGTGGGTTACGTCATCCCCGGGCATGGTCGTAACTCCCAAAACCGTGATGGACCCTTCGGTTTCAAAGTCAACCGCTTTTTCATACCGGCTGGCAAGCTGGCTGTAAAGATCCCCCGGATATCCGCGGTTAGAAGGAACCTGCTCTTGAATAATAGAAATTTCCTTCATAGCATCCGCAAAATTGGTCATGTCCGTAAGCAGTACCAGCACATCCTTTTTCTGCAAGGCAAACTGCTCCGCTACCGCCAGGGACATATCCGGGATCATAAGGCATTCTACGGTAGGGTCCGAAGCGGTATGCACAAACATTACCGTCCGGGAAAGAGCGCCGCCTTCTTCCAAAGTATCCTTAAAAAACAGGTAGTCGTCATATTTGAGACCCATACCGCCCAAAACGATGATATCGACTTCAGCCTGCATAGCGATGCGGGCTAAGAGTTCGTTATAAGGTTCCCCGGAGACCGAAAAAATAGGAAGTTTCTGGGAAACCACCAGGGTATTGAACAGATCGATCATGGGGATACCGGTACGGATCATATTCCGGGGAACAATACGCTGGGCGGGATTTACCGAAGGGCCGCCGATAGGGATCATGTTCTCATGAAGAGCGGGTCCTTTATCCCGGGGACTTCCGGAACCGGAAAAAACCCGTCCCAAGAGGTTATCCGAGAAGGAGACCTGCATAGGGCGTCCTAGAAACCGCACCGTATCGCCGGTAGAGATACCTCGTCCGCCGGCAAACACCTGAAGGGAAACCAAATCGCCATCAAGCCGGTTTACTTCCGCCAAGGAGGTACCGAATACGGTATCCACTTCCGCCAAGTCCCCATACCGAATATCTTCAGCCTTGACGGTGATAACACTACCGGTGATAGATTCTATCTTACTATATACCTTTTTCATAAAAATAAATGGCGCAAACCACACCCAACACTATATGTTTAGGCTGAAACGCCGTCGGGTTTTAGTCCGACCTCCTTGTGATAAAATACGCCCGTCTGTCCAGGCTGCCAAGCGTCTATCCGCTTTGCATATAACGCGCACCTATGCTAAGATTTTTTCCGCAGCCTTATCGATGCTTTCCGCCCGTTCAGCCAAGGTGGATTCAAGCTCTTTTTCAATAGCCTTAAAGTTTTCACTCTGCCATTCCGCGCCATTGTAGTCTAAGAACCGCTGTCTGAGCCGGTTAAACCAACTCCGGGCTTCATTTTTATCGGTGAATTTCAGCTTAGACGCCAAGATCTTTAGAATTATGACAAAGATATGTTTCTGCCTATCGGGAAGGGCCGCAGAATCCACCGGATTGAAAGAGTCCTGCTGGAAATAAACTGCGTCCAAGAAGTCTCCCTTCAGATAGATCACATAGTCGTCCAAGCTGGTTCCCTCTTCGCCGACTACTTTCATCATCTGCTCTACTTCACTGCCTCTGGACATAAAACTGTGAGCATACTTCACCTTATCGGAAGAAATAATGCCCTTGTATTTTGACCAAGAATCCAGCGGATGAATCGCAGGATATTTACGAGCGTCTGAACGTTCACGGGAAAGTCCGTGGAACGCGCCGACTACTTTGAGGGTTGCCTGGGTTACCGGTTCTTCAAAGTTACCGCCGGCAGGACTTACAGTTCCGCCGATAGTAACAGACCCTATCGAGCCGTCTCGAAGCCGTACCAACCCCGCCCGTTCATAGAAGCTGGCGATGGTGGATTCCAAGTATGCGGGGAACGCCTCTTCACCGGGTATTTCTTCCAAACGCCCCGACATTTCACGCATTGCTTGGGCCCAACGGCTAGTAGAATCCGCCAGCAGAAGGGCGTTGAGTCCCATCTGCCGGTAATATTCGGCTAAGGTTACCGCCGTATAAACCGACGCTTCCCGTGCCGCGACCGGCATCGAAGAGGTATTACAAATGATAATGGTCCGTTCCATCAGGGAACGTCCGGTTCTGGGGTCTGTAAGTTCCGGGAATTCCTTGAGGGTTTCCACCACTTCACCGGCCCGCTCGCCGCAGGCCGCAACGATTACAATATCTACCTCGGCGTTACGGCTGGTAATCTGTTGCAATACGGTTTTACCGGCGCCGAAAGGTCCCGGAATACAATAGGTTCCGCCCCGGGCCACCGGGAAGAAGGTATCGATCAGGCGAACCTTTGTAACCATGGATTCTTCCGGTTTAAGCCTCTCTTCATAGCAGTCTATCGGACGCTTTACGGGCCAGCGGAAGGACATAGAAACAGGAATTACATTTCCCTTTTCGTCTTTCAGCTCGGCGATGTTTTCCCGTATGGTATAACTGCCGGCGCTCTTGATAGACGCCACCGTATAGGACCCGTATAGATTAAAGGGAACCATGATGCGATGGGTAAAGGCGCTCTCCGGGACGGTTCCTAGGGTATCTCCCCGTTCTACCTGATCCCCCGCTTTTGCCGCCGGGGTGAAGTTCCACTTCGTATCGGACGGAAGCGGATCCAGATATATTCCCCGTTCCAAGAAAAACCCCGCGGCGACGGCCAACTTGGGAAGCGGATTCTGTAGTCCGTCAAAGACCTGTCCCAACAAACCGGGTCCCACTTCCACCGCCAACATATCCCCCGAATATTCAACCGCATCCCCTATGGCGATCCCCTTGGTAATCTCAAATACCTGAAGCTGGGATATATCGCCCCTGATTCGGATGACCTCGCTCTTGAGCTGCTTGTCTCCAACCTTGACGTAGCCGACCTCATTCATGGAAACGGCCCCGTCAAAGCGGACGCTCACCATATTGCCGTTTACGGCGACCACTGTTCCTTTTGTTCCAATCATTTCGGTTCTCCCGATTCGACATTGGTTGAGGCCGCCGCCAATATGGCGGTATAAAGCCCCTTATATTCTGCAAAACCTTCTTCAACCCTAAACAAAGAGCGCCGTTCCATGAGGAGCAGCTTAAGAAGATAGGCATAAACCATATTAGCACTAAAATAGTGTAACCCCTGCAAAGCCTCAATAACATTCCACCGCGCTTGGTCAAGAAAGAGTTCCGCTTCCAAGGGAGACTCAATGACCACCGCCGCTCTGGCAACCGCCGCGGCGTCCATAGGGCTTTCCGGCGGATCTACCGGCGCAGCGCCTTCCCATTTCAGGCGCTGCGCCCGATACCGGGCAATATGGAGCCGCAAGGCCCGTTCCCAGTTTCGCCATGCATCGATAAATTGCGACGGGGTAGGAGTGGGAGGCTTTGCGTATGTAGCTTTATCTTCCTTAGGTTCCGGATGGACCGGTTCCGGGTCTAAAGAACAGAATTCCAGCAACGCCACATCCCGCGGACCCAGCACCTGAGCGCACAAAGCTTTAAAGGCTTGGGAAGTCATAGGCGCAGTTTGTCCATAGACAAGATAGGGAAGCTGGGCCGCTAAATAATAATAACTCACCGCCTAATTTCCCTTTGCCGCGGTTTTAAGGATCTCTGCCAAGCGCGGATTAAGATACGCCCCGAGCAATTCCGCAACGGCTTCTGCGGAAAAATCATAGTAGGCGGATCCGTCTTTGTTGCCGATCCGGAAGCCGACGCTCAAACTGCGGTCCGCCTTGAGTTCCAGCCCTTTCTTCAATTCGGCCCCAAGTTTTTCATCAAAATAGGCCTGCAATTTTTTCAGATCTCCTTCTCCGAGGATAATATCCAGTCCGTCAACGCCTTTGGAAGCCCAGGCGCTTAACAATCCGGGGAGAACCGTTTTGAGGGTGTCTTCGCTATAGGAATCGGCAAGTTCCCTGGCTACAATCTTGTCCAACAGAGCCTGAATCTCACCTTTGAAGGCAAGCACCAAGTTCCGGGAAGCCTGCTCAACCGCCGCAATACCGGCTTTTTCCGACCGTCCGGCATCGGCCTTTCCCTTGGCAATGATGGCCTCCGCTTCCCGTTGAGCCGCCTCAACGATACGCTTTGCCTCTCCCTCAGCTTGGGATTTCAGCCGTGCGGCCTCTTCCGAGGCGGATTCAATCCCTTCCTTTTTTATCTTATCAATGAGTTCCTGAAGTTGGATGTCCATACTCTACTACTAAAACAGTGTAGATCCTACACCGGCTAGACAAGGTTCGGTTCAATTGATCCCCGGTCTATTTTTAGTAGGCTTCCCCCTTTATTCAGATTTCTCCGCTGCCTTCTCAAACAACGTTTAAGGTTCTTGACAGCCGTAGTGAGCTACCACATGCATTCAGCATAAGGCTTCCTGTTTCACCGACAAGAGTACGCCCAACAAGCGCAACGGTCTTCGTCTCCGCAGGCGTTTGTTTTTACAAAGTCCCTAGGCCCCTAGGCTGACTTTACATTTTAGTTTGTAGGCGTTACGGTTTTACCTGCTCAAGACTTTAAACAGAACCCATGCTGCATATCAAAGAGCGCTGAACCCCGCTTTCGGTGCTTTGGCAGGTTATAACAAAACAAGCCGTGTTGTCAAGTATGTTGCTACAAAACCATTTTTATTACGCCGTATATCCATAAGACTACGGCCCTAGGCGTTACGGCGACTTTTGTAAGGTACAACACTCCGCATTAATCTATACCGCACTTGCTGTTTCATAAACAAACCTGCTACTTTGTTTATTTTCCAAGTAATACTAGTAAGATTTGCCGGCTTCACGTTTAATTAAGATTATACCATACTATTTTCATCTTTGCAAGACGCCAACCTCTCTTTATATCTGATTTTTTCATTTTTTTATTCTTTTTCGACAAATTTACCAATCAAAGGCAAAAAGGGCTTTTTCATGGTAATCCCGGTCAGGACCAAAAATTGCCGAAGGGAATTGGGGCTGGTTCGGGGAATCCGGGAAGCGCTGGGTTTCAAGGCAGAAACCCTCATGCTTCCGGTATATTGAACCGGCTTTTCCCCGGATTTCTTCTATATGATTACCAGTATAGAACTGTACCCCCGGCTGCGTGGTAAATACCCGTATGCTCCTGCCCGACTTCCCCTCAAACACCTCGGCGCAGGGACGCAGCTTTCCCGGCTCTCCATCCACCACAAAACAATGATCATAACCCCCTTCCACCATCTGGAAATCCCGCTTGATAGGTTTGCGGGTTCTGAAATCAAAAGGGCTCTGCTGAACCGGTTTTATCTCCCCTGTGGGGATCAGGGCCTCATCCACCTCTATATATGAAGAGGCGTGGAGGGTAACTTCGTGAGAGAGGATATCCCCTTTCCCTTCTCCGGCAAGGTTAAAATAGGCGTGGTTGGTCAGATTAAGCGGACACAGGGCATCGACTTTGGCTTGATAATCCGCAATCATCTCATGGGACTTGGTAAGCCCGTAACACACCGCGGCTTTGAGATTCCCAGGAAAACCCTCGTCCCCGTGAGGACTTTCCAGTTCAAAGCGGACAAAAACCCCGTCCCGTTCTTCATACGCGTCGGCTTTCCAAAGGAGCTTATCAAAGCCCCGCCGTCCGCCGTGGAGACAATGCTCCCCGTCATTCTTATATAGGGTATAGTGCCTTCCCTGTAGGGAGAATTGAGCCCTCCCAATACGGTTGCCGAAACGGCCTATGGTAACACCCAGATAAGGGGTATTATGGGTATAGGCCTCCAGGGTAGAGTACCCCAGAAGGATATCCTCCCGCCCGGTTTTACGGGAAGGAACCTCCAAGGAGGTCAGGGCCGCCCCAAAAGAGGATACTGATAAAGATACATCCCCTACTTTAAGGGTATAAAGATATACTTTTGTTCCTGAAGAAAGAAGCCCAAAGGTCTTCCTGCTGATTTTCATATCGCTCCTCACTGCATATTGATCACGGACTTGTTCGTGCCGGGTATTTCCAAACAGTCTTTTGGGTCAATCATACCGGGGAATGACCATATCGTCTAGCGGGGGAATAGGGGATTGGCAACTCCCCGCGCCTAAAGGCAAGGGCTTTACGGCGCTTTCGGTAAAGAGCAACATAAGCGTGCGGCGGTTCGATAAAAAAGAAACCGCCCATGAAACGAACAGCGTAAACGCGGGGGAGATTGTAAAATCGGCTACTTGCCAAGTAAGCATTTTATTGGTATGTTTAGCACAAGGGAGACGCACTATGAATATCCATAAACGAATTACGGAAGCACGGCATAAATTGGGGCTTAATCAGATACAATTTGCCCAGGGGATACATATCTCAAATTCGTATCTTGCCTCAATAGAACTTGGTAATAGACGGGTCAACGACAGGATTATAAAACTCATTGCGATTACCTATGGAATCAATGAACGGTGGCTGCGAGAGGGGGAGGGAACCATCCTGGATGAAACCCCCGCGTGGAAGCTGGAGCAACTGGGCAGCATTTTCAAGAAACTTACCCCTGCCTTTCAAGACTATGCCATCAAGCAGTTGGTCGGCATATTAGATTTTCAGACCCAGCATGATGTACTTTCATAGCGTGTTTTGTTCTTCTATAATATAACAGAAAAATACCGGCTAAGGATTACTGCCGGAACTTCCTGCGGTTGTGCAGGAGCAGGCAGGATATAAAACCGAGGAGTGTTATCAAGTTTTATATGCAACAAATATCGTTGGAGGCATATATCCCCAAGCTCATGTTTTGGGGTATATGGCCGGCCTTTTTAAGAAACCGAGGAGACGTACTATGATTAATCGAAACCCCTGTATACGCAATATCAAAGCAGGGTATCTATTCCCTGAAATCGCCAAGCGGCGGCGGGAGTTTGCCGCGGCCCATCCCGATGCCAAGATCATCAGCCTTGGCGTGGGAAACACTACCGAACCGATTCCGCCCTATATTGACCGGGGTCTTGTGGAGGGCGCCCGGAAGCTTGGCACGGTCGAAGGCTACAGCGGCTACAGCGACGAAGGGCTTTTGGCTCTTCGGCAACGGATATCCGAAGTGTTTTATCAGGGGGACTTTGCGGGAGACGAGATATTCGTCTCCGACGGCGCTAAGTGCGATATAGGCCGGCTCCAGCTTCTCTTCGGCGCGGGGATACCGGTGGCGGTCCAAGACCCCTCCTATCCGGTGTATGTGGACGGATCGGTACTTACCGGCGCGGCCGGCCCCTGGTCCGGCACGGGGTATGAGGGAATCACCTATCTTCCCTGTACTGGGGAAAATGATTTCTTTCCCGATCTGTCTCTGCTTCCCGCTCAGGGGCTTATCTATTTCTGTTCCCCCAATAACCCCACCGGCGCGGCGGCAAACCGGGAACAGCTCACCGCCCTGGTTACGGCGGCCCTTAACAAAGGTTCTCTGATTATATTTGATGCGGCGTATAGTGAATATATCCGGGATCCGAAACTGCCCAAGAGCATCTTTGAGATTCAAGGAGCGCGGACCTGCGCCATTGAAGTTAATTCTTTTTCCAAGCCCGCAGGCTTTACCGGAGTACGGCTAGGCTGGACCGTGGTTCCCCAAGAACTGATGTATGCAGGAGGCGAACGGGTAAACGCAGATTGGGCCAGGGTCTGCGGGACCATCTTCAACGGCGCGTCCAATATCTCCCAAGCAGGAGGACTTGCCGCGCTGGAACCGGAAGGACTCAAGGAAATCCGGGAATTATCTGATTTTTATTTGGGAAACGCGAAGCTCATTCGCTCCGCATTGCAGGAACTGGGCATTACCTGTGTAGGAGGAGGCAACTCGCCCTATATCTGGGCGCATTTCCCCGGCAGGGACAGTTGGGAGGTCTTTGGGGATATCCTGGAACGCTGTCAGGTGCTTACCACTCCCGGCTCAGGATTCGGCCCTGCGGGGCGGTCCTTCATAAGGTTCTCGGCTTTCGGCCACCGGCAGGACGTGGAAGAAGCGTGTAAAAGGCTGGGAACATTAGGCAGGGGATAACCATGATCCTGCAACAAGACAGGAGACGGTAGGATATCTTCTATATCTGTAGAAAAAAGAAAAGCAATGATCCCGGGCCTGTCCCAAAAGCAAGCGGCCCTTTGCCCACCGCGTGCTTCTCAGGGGCTATGGCATCATGCTTTTTTAAAAAACCCCCGGCGCGGGCTTATTCGGTTACATACACGGTTCGCCCGTGCAGATCATGGACGTGCCTATTACTGTTTGGGTAGAGCCCGGTAAAAGCGTCAATCTGGGCTTGCGATAATTCCAGAAGGGTCGTCAGAATACACCACTTAACCCCTTTGGTATACGGCGGACTCGTGAGGGAGCCGTCATAGCGGTACCACGCCGGATTCGGCGGCAGAAGCGCGCTGAGATTAAT
>JAITHW010000150.1 GCA_031279815.1 Treponema sp.
GACCAAAGGGGGACCGGGGTATTCCTCGGAGACCCTCAATATTTTGGCCTATAAACTGAGTTTCGAATACTTTAACCTGGGCCGTTCTTCTTCGGTACTGGTGTTTTTGTTCCTCACGGTGCTCTTGTTCAGTATTGGAGTCATGCAGCTGCGTAATCGGTTTGAATTGTAGGGGGAGGGCCGGTATGAAAAAATCACCCCTGTTTAATCTGTTTTTTTTCCTGTTGATTCTGATAGTTGTGATCCCCATGCTGTTTCCCTTTCTGTGGATGTTTATGTCCTCATTCAAGAGCCAGATCGATATTATTTCCTGGCCGCCGAAATTCGTTTTTAAGCCGATTACCGGGAACTATCAAAAGGTTTTCGGGGAACAGAACTTCCTGCTCTACTTGAAAAATTCAAGCGTCATAGGATTTTCCGCGGTTTTTCTTTCCCTGATCATCGGCCTTCCTGCGTCTTATTCCATAGCCCGGTTCAGACAGAAAAAACTCCTCATGCTGATTCTGGTGGCTCGGCTTATGCCGGGCATCTCCTTCCTCATGCCCTGGTACATTGTATTTTCCCGGATACGATTGATGGACTCTTATACAGCCTTGATCCTGTCCCATATGCTTATCACCTTGCCTGTGGTGGTTTGGATCATGTCCGCGTACTTTGAAACCATTCCTTTGGAAATGGAAGCCTCCGCCATGGTGGACGGCGCAACCCGGCAGCGGGCGTTTTTCTCGATTGTCCTCCCTCTCTCCATGCCGGGGGTGGTAACTTCCACCACCTTGAGTTTTATCTTTTCCTGGAATAACTTCATGTTTTCCCAGGTTTTGAGTATGGAAAAAACCAGGACCCTTCCTATCGCGGTGTACAATTTTATGTCTTACGCGGAAGTGGACTGGGGCGGGGTTATGGCCGCGGCGGTCGCTATTGTTACTCCCGCGATCATCCTTACTATGATCTTCCAAAAATATGTGGTTAAAGGGCTGACAGTTGGCGCGGTTAAAGGGTAGCGCTTTGTACTTGTCATGGATTTCTCAATCAGGTATGTTTATTAAATGAAGGTCTGGGTAAAACTCTTAATCGGTTCTATGTTGGGCGCATTGCTGGGATGGTTTCTCCCTTCTGATAATCAGGCTGTTATGACCGTCTTGACACGGCTTGAGGAGATAGGTATCGGAATCGGGCGTTATATGGCGGCGCCTATACTGATCTTCTCCCTGACCATTGCGGTTTATGAACTCCGTCAGGATAATCTCTTTTGGCGGCTGGTATTGCAGACGTTTCTGGTGATAGCCCTGAGTACCCTCTTTGTTATCTTAGTGGGACTCACGGTCATTTATCTCGCGCCTACCATTCGGATTCCGATTTTAAGCGGAGCGCAGGTGGCCGTGGTTTCCCTGGATCCTTTGGAAAATATAACCGGCTTATTCCCCTCCAATATGTTTTCCGTACTGGCAGGCGACGGGGTATACTTTTTCCCGATATGTATATTTGCCCTTTTTCTGGGTATGGGGCTTTCTTATGATCGCAGTTTCAGTAAACCGGTTATTACCTTGATAGATTCTCTTTCCCATATTTTTTATTTTATCGGAACATTCTTTGCCGAGATTCTGGGGCTGGTGATGATAGCCCTCAGCGCATACTGGGCAGTTCGGTACCATGCGGTACTACAGGAAGATATATTTTGGAGCATTATTCTGCTTGTAGGGATTTTAAGCGGAATTTTGGGCTTTATTATCCTTCCGGTATTCTTTTATTTCTTTGGAGGTAAAAAAAATCCCTGGGCGGTGTTGCACGGCTCTCTAGGTCCTGCTCTGGCCGGTTTTTTTTCCGGGGATATCAACTTTGCCATTCCCATAACAATGCATCATCTCAAGGAAAACCTTGGAGTCCGCCGGCGGGCAAGCGCGGTTACGGTCCCCCTGTTTACCACGTTCTGTAGGGCCGGCAGCGCCATGGTAGCGGTCATTGCGTTGGTAGTGGTTATCCAATCCTATTCCAGCCTGAAACTTAACCTTCCGGATCTTTTCTTAATAGGATTCAAAGGCTGTATCATTTCATTTTTCCTGGCCCGCCATCCTGGAGACGGCGCCTATACCGCTTTAGCGGTTCTGTGCCTCAATTACGGCAAGGGTTTTGAAGCGGGGTATCTCATACTGAAACCCCTTGCGTTTTACCTTATCGCCGCGGGCGCTTTTCTGGATATAATGATCGCTTCTTTTGCCGTTTATAATCTCGCCAAAAAGAACGGCTTCCAAGAAGACAACTAGAGGTATCGGTTTCCTCTTGTATTTACCAAAAGCGCCGTAAAGCCCCTGCCTAAAGGCATAAGGCGCAAAAAATCCGCAAGGATTTTTTAGTTGATGGCTTGTCATATCTATCCTCCCTGTGATATACTACTTATAAACATACCGTGGGACACACGGGAATCTACGCTTGTGGAGATACAGTAAGACCGGGGAGCATGGGTTGGAATCACCGTAAAAGCTCCCTTTAGGGAGTTTTTGCGAAAACCAAGCTATACCCCTGGCAGTTATCGTTGAAGCAAGAATCCCTCGCCTTTAGGCGTGGGGAGTTGTCAAGGCTTTAGCGCACTATCAGCTCCCAATACCCCACATCAAGCCATTGTTCGAATTTAAAACCGACTTTTTCAAAGTGGGCCGCTTTCTTAAATCCGAATGTTTCATGCAGGGCGATGCTTCCCTTATTCGGCAGAGTAATCCCCGCTATTACCGCATGGATGGCGGTTTTTCTCACCTCATCCAATAACCCGGCAAGCAACCGCTTCCCTATCCCCTTATGTTCATGTCCCTGTTTAAGATAAATCGAATCTTCCGCCGAAAACCTATAGGCGCTCCGGTCCTTCCATTTATTCACATAAGCATAACCAATCGGTATCCCGTTTTCTTCCCAGACCAGCCAAGGATAGGCGGCGCTTATATTCCGGATCCGGGCTTCCATCTCCTGCGGGGAAACCGGAGTTTCTTCAAAACTAACCGCCGTATCCTTAATATAGTGATTATAGATATCACAAATTGCCGGGGCGTCACCGGTTTTCACCGAACGTATCATCCCGTTCCTCCAGAATTTTCTATATTTAATCAAAGATAATATGTTAAATAACGGTCGGAAACAATAGTGCAGCGGAAAGGAGGATTATTACTCACGCTTACTTTCATGTTGATAGCCGTATCGACAAGGCCCGTAATTCGTCCACCACATACACATTCCGTACCGCGACTTCCGGAGGAACCGTTAAGACTACCGGGGCAAAATTGAGAATCCCCCGGATTCCCGCGGAGACCAGCTTTTCCGCCGCGGTCTGAGCGGCATCTTCGGGGACGCACAGGAAGGCTGCTTCTATGAAAAAGCGGGGGATAAGATTCGCCATTTTATAGGCGGGATACAGGGGAACCGGAGATTTTACAATTTCTACCCGGTTTACATTGATATCAAAGCCGGCAACCAGCTCAAATTCTTCAAGCTCAACAGGACGAAAATTGAGATACGCCGACCCGAGCCGTCCAAGTCCCACCACGCAAAACCGGCGGCATCGATCCAGTCCCAAGGCTTTTTTAATCGCCGGTATGAGACTCGCCGGATTATACCCGCAACTACTCCCAACCGCGTTACCGCCGCAGTCCCCTCCAAGATATGAGATATCTTTCCGTATCGTACAGCTAGACCATCCGGTAAGCCCTTCAACTTGACCGGACGTTACCGGACCGGATCCGTTTTTTTCTAGGATCCTCATCAAGTGAAGCAGCCGTTCTTTCGCCGGTTCAGGAATTTGAACCATGATAGGTATTTTCTATAGGATGCATTATATTTTGTCAAGCATCACCTTGGGGAAAAAGAGGGCCGCAACGGTTGCTTTGCTGAAAATCAATAAACCCTTGCTGCGCCTTCATTATAGTTAAAAAAATCATGAATTTATCTGGAACCGGTCAGTTTTCTTCTTGACATTATTTTTTTTAATATGATACGGTATAAAACCTATTAATAATATAGTCTTTATAAGGAGTATGTTGAACGATGAATGATATAGTAACCGGCATGGTAAATAGCCGGGCCCGGGCATTAAAGCTCAAACCGGTGATGAATTGGCGGATACTGATTCCCCCTGTCTCTCTGGGTTTGGTGTTGGGTCTTCACCGGGCGCTGCCCACCAACAGCAGGTACATGGTAAAAGTCCTGCCTTATTTCAGCAGTTTGTTAATTCTGCTTATGGGGGTGTTTCTTATCCTCGCTGCGGTAAGTATTTTTCATCAACAGTACCGGGAACAACTGGTATTTAAGTCCTGGTTTCTAGGAACATCTTTCCTCCTCCTGGGGGTGTATGATCTCATCACTATCAAGCTGAACCTGATACCAAGCCTCTACTTCCCCGCGCCGGAGAGGATC
>JAITHW010000001.1 GCA_031279815.1 Treponema sp.
TTATGATTTTTGCTTGACTTTATTGGTATGCGGCTGTTTGGATGCAGTTTATCTATTCCCAGATATCCAAGACCGGCGTCTATACGGATAGATTTATGAACCGGTTTTCCTACCGTGTCCTTATACACCTTAAAATCATGCCCGCTATCTTTTGCCTGCTGTAGGTCTATGATTTTTTTCGTTTTCCTTTCAATGATTACCTGTGTCTTTATGGTATGACGCTTTTTTTGCCTGAATACCGCTCTTTTTGGTTTTTTTTGGCCTGTTTATGGGACTTTCGGTCACATCCACAACGATATATTCAATAGACGGCGTTTTTCTTTTTAATACTTTTTTTCAGGCAGGCGGAAAGTTTTGTCTTTGGACAAGGCATTCTCAACCCATTGTATGGATTCGCATACGGCGCTTTTTCCCGCCCCATACTCAGCGCCGATGCTTTCCATCGTGCGGTATTCCCGAAGGTATTTTAATGTTATATAGAGTTTATCTTATACCGTTAATTTGGGAGGCTTCCCTCCCTGTTTATGCAATTCATCAAATGCTTCTTGAAGGATCTCTTTCATCTTTTCAAATGTACCGGGTTTTACCCCGTACAGCCGCTTAAATATTACCGCCTTGGCATCCCCTGCCTTCTTTCCCTTTCTCATGTCTTCAGTTTATCACATCTATAGTTAGAGAACAAGTCTTTTATTTTTTCCATGAGCCATGCGGCGCGGTTCATGACAACGCCGCTGCTTTTTTCTTTTATCTCCGGGTTTCCCCTGAAATTATGGGATTCGTCGATAACAACAAGGTCAAAAGCGCTCCAGTCAAAGCCGGCAAGATCGATATTATTCGCGCCTGACGCGCCGGAATTCCTGCCCATATCAGTATGATAGAGAACCGTGTAGGCAAAGCGGTCTTTTTTGAAAGGATTTGTTTCCTGACTGTTGATCCCCTGATATACGGTCCAGTTCTTTGAAAGTTTTTTGGGACAAATAACCAGGGCCCGGGCGTTTTTTAATTCATAGTATTTAATGACCCCCAGGGCTTCGTAGGTTTTCCCTAAACCTACGCTGTCGGCAATGATGCACCCGGAGAATTTTTCTATTTTTTGTATCGCGCTTTTAACGCCGTCTTTTTGAAAATCGTAGAGACGGTTCCAGATTTCCGATTCATACAGCGATGTTTTTTCGTTAAAAAACGTTCCCTCTTTCTGTTCCTCAAGTCAAGGGGAAAAAATGTGGTAGAGGGTTTTGTAATAGATAAACTCCGGCGGGTTTTCGGTGTAGAGCTGCGCAAGGCAGCCCAGGACTTTTTCTTTTACGTCCTCAACCAGACCGGTAGTATCACTCCATATTTGATTGAACCATTCCAGAAGGGCTTCCCGGTCCCGGTCGTCGCTGACAATCATGTTAAGCTCAATATTTTTATCCGCGCCCTTCCCCATTCCCAGTCCATGGACGGTAAAATTAGAACTTCCTATAATAGCCTTTTGCCTGCCCCCGGCTTCCGTAATATGGTACATTTTGCCGTGGAGAAAATTGGGCTTTACCATGGAACGGATTTCAGCCTTTTCACTCAGCCATGCCACGCAGTCCCGGGCGGCTGCCCCTTGGGTCAACTGATGTTCCGGCGGAATGTGCAGGGCGTCGTCCGCGAATATATAGCTTCGGGTTTTGAGGCTCTCATGGCTCACGGCTTTTATAAAAGCCGGCTCTCCGAATAAAAAGCGGAACCGCTTCAGCTTTTGAAACGCTGTTTGTAACCGGCGCCATGCGTGGATAGTAAAATACGCCGACACAACGGACATAGCTGCGTTTTCGCCGACAGCTTCCTCCAGAAATTCGCCCACTGAGCCGTGCCGGTAATTGTCCCGTATTGACGGCTTGTCCATTCCGTTTCCCGCCTCCTTTGTTTGGACAGAACAGTATAACATAAACCTGAGCGTCTGGGAATAGGGTAAATCAAACAGGTTGACACTCCCCACGCCTAAAGGCGGGGGATTCTTGCTTCAACGATAACTGCCAGGGGTATAGCTTGGTATTCGCAAAAACTCCCTACAGGGAGCTTTTACGGTGGTTCCAACCCATGCTCCCGGTCTTACTGTATCTCCACAAGCGTAGATTCCCGTGTGTCCCACGGTACGCTTATAAGTAGTATATCACAGGGAGGATAGATATGACAAGCCATCAACTAAAAAATCCTTACGGATTTTTTACGCCTTATGCCTAAAGGCAGGGGCTTTACGGCGCGTTTGGTAAATCACACCGGGAAACACCGGTCTTAGAGGCGATAACATCTAGATATAAGGGGTACCCCTTGTAATAGAAAATGCAAGCACAGTATACTTTAGGTATAGAAGGCGCTTATGACGGCCGCAGTCGTAGGCGAGTTGCTTTGCGCCCTGCCGTAAAATAAGGCATACGAAGATGTTACACCCATTACTCATTATTTCTTGCCTTTATGAGTGTCTGCATCATGTCCGCAGGGGGAGCTATCTTTACCTTCAGAGCGGAGCAAAGGGCGGGAAGGAAAGGTGTTATTCATCCATGAAAAACCGATATCCTCCCCTGCCTTTTCCGCTACCTAAACGGCGTCCAGGAGCTTGCACTGTTCCTATATCCAGATATACTCACGGCCGGGGAAGATGCACCGCGCTAATTCAGATTTTCGTACCGCACAACAAAGGTATCCGATGGGCCTGAACCGTTGTATTCATACTCGGTAACCTGTATCTTAGAATAATGGGAACCGTCGCCATGCTTTATGATATAAACAACGTTCGTAACCGGATAACCTGACCCTCCCCCCCCTTTGTAGAACTGCCTTTTATCATATTGAAAGGTTTTGAATGGGTCAGCCTCTGTTCCGGTTCCTGACCCATAGCCGGCAAAGTTTATCACATTCAAGGTATTCAATGTAGTTCTGCTCATGGAATATATGTACTTTAACTGATCCGTATTGTAGGCGTTATCCAGAATATCCCCTGTCATAACGGCATCGTCTTGAACCGCCGCGTCAAAATCAGCAGATTCCGTGTACCATACGCCGCCTTGACCTCCGGAACCAAGAACACTCGCGGTATCCCCGCTGTTGGTCAGAATAGTCCTGGTTCGCTGGAAGCCAATATCCCAATCCTTTGACGCTATAACTGAAAGATCGGTAATTTCCTTTCCGCTTGAAAGAGAAAAGTATTTTGGGCCTGTTTCGGTATCAACGGTGACTTTCAGTTCTCCCTCTTTCGGCGTCCACTCATCAGGCTCATCCGTATCGCACCCGGCAAGAACGGCAAGCGCGAAACCCGCAGCAAACAAAAAAACTTTGCATACTGTTTTCATAAAAACCTCCAATTTACATCGTATAGGTAAGTCCTATGGAAAAGGTCTGCGCCGTTTCCGGACCAATACGATCCATTTCTCCGGTAATATTGTCGATACCGAAGTTCAGTTTGAAATGACTTCCCAGCCCGATTGAAAAATAGAAGTCCAGAATAAAACGCGCTTCAGCGCCGGATCGGGTGGGGTCCCGGAATTTCGAGAAGAACCGGCCTTGAAGCCAGGTGTAGATTTTCGGACCGGGAAAGTCGGCTCCGGCTTTCATCTTTACCATGTGGTTCGGCTGGATAAAGAGTTCTGTTTCCAGGCTCCGATCCCATGCGTAGAGCCAGCTATAGCCTGCGGAAATAAATAGGCAGTAAGGAAGATTCAGCCGGCCTTCACTGTCTATACCCATCCGCAGGGAACGAGCGATATTCAGGTTGTAGTAATAATTTCCGTCCGGATTATACCGGCGGCCTATCTCATTGAAAAGTTCGCTGTAGTAGGCGTTTATCTGAAAAAAACCGGCGTATCGGGAATATTCAAGTCCAAGATTAAAGCCCAGAGAATATTCCGGCTCTAGGTCAGGATTGCCAAAAACCGGCGTGGCGGTCCCGCCTTCATCGTCCCGTTCCATGTAGAGATCGCTGAAGTCCGGCGCACGGTAGCCCGCCCCGGCTCCGCCAAGAATTCGGAATCCCTTGCCAAGATGTATCATCCCTGAAAGTTTGGGAGATGCGGCGAAACCAAATATAGAATTGCGCTCAAGGCGCAGGCCGCCGGTAACGGAAAACCGGTCAATGATAAAGTATTCACCTTGAAAAAAGAGCGATTCCCGATCTAAATATACAAAATCCTTTGAAAGATTGTACTTTTCCATACTGCTGAAAGCTCCTTCAAACCCGGCGGTAAAAAGCAGGCGCGGCGTCGCTTCCATCATTCCCTGCACTTCCAGGGCCGCAATATTATCATTTTCGTAGCGTTCTCCGGTAGTCCATGTATTGTTAAGCGCTGAGTAAGCGTCCCGGTTACGTTGGTAATAATTATCGTACAGCCGAAAGGCCAGCATGGCGTTGGATAGGAGCCATATATCGGCTTCCACAAAACCCTCCAGCCTTAGATAGTCCAGCCGGTTCAGGCTTCCCCGCGCGGTAGTCTGATCGTCCCGGCGCATCACCATTCCTGAACCGCCGAACCGCACTTCAAGATTATCGCCCAGTCCAAGACTTGAGTCAAATCCCAGCCGTCCCCGGTAATATTCAGGAAGCACCGAGGCGCTTTCCGTCTCGTTGTAGTAAAACGCCCCTCTGGACGCTTCGAGGTCAATAGAATTTCTTGAGAACCCAAGCGGAAATCCGAGAACAGTATTGAAGTTCTGTTCTCGAATAGGATTGAAATCTTTAAAAGGATCAGGTTTATAATCCGTTGCAGGATCATTATAAGGCGGAAGAAACCGGTTGCGAAGAGAAGCGGAAAACGTCATTTTACCGGGAGGCTTCTTGGTGATAATGTTTATCACTCCTCCCAGGGCGTCGGAACCGTAGAGCGCCGATTGAGGCCCCCGTATTATTTCTATCCGCTCTACATTAGCCAGAGGCAGGGTTTCTCCCTTGAGGCGCTGGGCGATACGCCCTGAGATTCGCCTGCCGTTTACCAAGTATAGAATACGGTTTTTACCCATTCCCTGGATCTGCACATAGTCGCCCATACCGTTTCCCGTATAGACCAGCCCGTAATCATTGAGGACATCGACAACCGTATTGGCGTTGGAACCTTCAATTTCCTCGGCAGTGATAACTTCAACCGGAACCGGGCTGTCTTTGAGCCGTTTCGGTGTGCGGGTCCCGGTTACGGTAATGCCTTCATCTTCAAATACCAAGCCTTCATCAAATTCCGGTTTACTATCACCGGAATCTTGGGCCGTGAGAGAAAAATTCACCATCAGGCTGAAAATGAAGCATACTACCAGCAGTTTTCTTGTCCAAGCTGTTATTAGTTCCATTAAAAATCCCTTTACACCGGGAAAAGAAAAAACCGGATACCGTTTAATTGCTATTCAGTTTTTCTCAGGCTCAATTCCGCGGAACCTAAAAAATAAAAGATTATAGACCAAAGTCTCCTGGCTTAGGGGTTATGCTTCCGTAAACCTTCCCAACGCGATCCGTCAGTGGTTGTTCCAACAGAAACCGTCCGCACTCCGGCGAACTCCCGATTACAGTTACGGGTTAGTGAGGGATTTGCACCCTGCTTCCTTTGAAATCTACATTATTTAAAATACCGGATACCGGAAAAAATGTCAAGCAAAATATGCCCGTACTTAAACTTGCCCGTTCCGTTCCCCGCCTCCTTTGCGTGAAGAGTCCGCCCTTTCCCCAGCGCTTTTGGACGGTATAGCATAAACCTAAGCGTCCGGGGAATAGGGGAAATCAAACCCGGAAACACCGGTAGGTCGGCATCCGGATAAGGGATCCCCTTGTAATGGAAAATGCAGGCATAGTATACTTTAGGTATAGAAGGCGCTTATGATGGCCAAAGACGGGGACGGGCCGTTTTGCGCCCCGCTGTAAAATGAGGCACACTAAGATGTTACACCCATTACCCATTACCCATTGCGTGTTATTTCTTGCCTTTATGAATATCTGCATCATGCCCGCAAGGGGAGATACCTTTACCTTCAGAGCGGATCGGATGAGCGGGGGACGAGCCGCAGGGCGGGAAGTTACCGTGCTTACCGGAGGCGCCGAGGTGCGCTCGGATAACCTGCTCCTCAAGGCAAACCGGATTGAGATTCATGGGGATAATAATCAGTTCATTGACTGCACCGGCGGAGTCTGGGGCAGAGACGAAGAAAAGGATATTCTCTTTCAGACCGACCGTTTGCGCTATGACCGGAAGCTCAAGATCGCCCGGCTGGAAGGGAATTCCACCTTGGAAGATAAGAAAAACGATATCGTTGCCAAAGGCCGTTTCATCGAGTATGACGATCAGTCGGAAGTTACGATATTTCAGGTATCTGTCCGTCTTTTCAAGGATACTATGGTCTGCCGTTCCGAGTATGCCGTGTACAGGCGCACGGAAAAGATCCTGGATCTTTCAGGATTTCCGGTAGTCTTCAAAAAAAACGATGAATTCAGAGCCGACCGTATCAGGGTAGACTTGGACACAGACGACGTTACCATGGAAGGAACGGTTTCCGGATCTATAAAGGATTAGCAGCGGTGCATGACAGCGAACCGGATAAACTCAACATACCGGCCCATGAGTCCCCGGAAACTATAGCCGGTACGGATAGGGCGGATGGCATAGACCATAAGGCGGCCCCGGAGGGTATCGCCGCCGATGGCGGTAACGCCGAAGCTCAGGAAACAGAAGGTATCTTTGAAGCCGCGTCCGGGGGCGGGGGAACAAACTGCCGGGCATTGATCGTCCTGGAGCAGCGTCCTCCGGAACAGGGTATCCGGACGGAGATGCATAGACTGGGGGTTTCGGAACTGCGCAAGCGGTTTGGACGTAAAGAAGTGGTTAGGGGGGTTAATTTTTTCATGCATAATGGAGAAGTGGCAGGACTGCTGGGACCCAATGGGGCCGGTAAGACCACCATCTTCTATATGATAGTAGGCTTTTACCGGCCTTCGGCAGGGTATGTGATCATGGACGACGAGGATATAACTGCAAAACCCATGTACCAGCGGGCAAGACGGGGTATTGCCTATCTTCCCCAGGAAGCGTCGATTTTCCGCAAGCTCACCGTAGAGCAGAACATCTGGGCCATCCTGGAAAGCCGCCGGGACATCCGCAAACCGGAAAAAAAGGAACGCCTCGATTCTCTGCTTGAAGAATTCGGCATAACCCGAATTAGCCGCCAATACGGGTATACCCTTTCCGGCGGGGAGCGCCGGCGTACAGAAATCGCCCGCGCTCTTGCTACAGAACCGAAATTCCTTCTCTTGGATGAGCCTTTCGCGGGGATAGACCCTATCGCGGTATACGAAATCAAGCAGATAATCCGGCGGCTCGCCCAAAAAGGCATAGGAATTCTCATAACCGATCATAATGTGCGGGACACTTTGGAGATAACCACCGAAGCCTTCATCATCAACACGGGAACCATTGTCGCCCGAGGGGATAGGGATACCATTCTTGACAATGAAATGGTCCGGGAAGTGTATCTGGGATCGGAATTCAGAATGTGACCGGTGAAATTCGTGGACTTTGGGGGGCTTCCGGTATATCATAGCCTATGGTAATTCACGGAACAGGCTGTTGCCTGATGGATTTTTTATACGCTCAGGTAGATTTTTCCGGTCCTTCCTTTAAAGCGGCGATGTCCTTGAAAGAAGGAGACGGAGGTTTGACTCCGGGGAGATTGGTCTTTGCAGAAGACTTGGAGAGATTTACCGGCAGGAACTACGAACATATGCTGGCGGATCTATGCGGAGGCACGGTTCCCGCATCCTCCAATCTGGGAGGGCCTTCGGTGGTATCCTTGGCTCATGCCGCTCAGATGCTGCAGGGAACGGGGCATTCGGTTTGTTTTTACGGCGCCCGGGGAACAGACGAGACCGGAACGCTGATCGAACAGGCCCTTGCCAAACTGCCCTTTACCGGCGGCGGCCTCCTTTTAAAAGAAGGGCCTACCGCCCGGACAGATGTACTCTCGGATCCTCATTATGATAACGGCCAGGGGGAACGGACCTTTATTCACTTGCCCGGAGCGGCCAGCCTCTTATACCCCGAAGATTTGGAAAGCTCTTTTTTCGATGCCCATCTAGTAGCCTTCGGCGGAACCGCGCTCCTTCCCCATATCCATGACGGGCTTACGGAACTGCTTAAAAAAGCGCGAAAAAACGACGCGGTTACAGTGGCCAACCTGGTCTACGATTACCGGAGTGAAACACATATTCCCCAGATGAAATGGAGGCTGGGTATGGAGGACGACGCGTATCCTTATATTGATATACTCATTGCCGACCGGGATGAAGCCCTGAAAACATCGGGCTGTGATTCAGCCGAAGCGGCCGCGGGCTGGTTTCTCGCCCGGGGAACCGGCGCGGTAATCATTACGCAGGGGGTAAAGCCCTTAGTTCTTGCCGCGGGGAAAGGCGTCTTCGCCCCGCTGGAATTAACCTATCTGCCGGTTTGTGAGAAGATCAACCGGGAACTTAGAGAGGGCATACATCACGGGGACACTACCGGTTGCGGCGACAACTTTACCGGCGGCATCATCGTTGCCATGACCGAACAATTACCGTGCCGATCCGGAGGAAAGGCGGATCTCCGGGAAGCGTGTATCCCTGCAATCGCTGCGGGAGGTTTTGCCTGTTTTACCTTAGGCGGGGTTTTTTATGAAAACCGGCCGGGAGAGAAGCGGGAACGCATAGCGTCCTATAGTGAAGCTTATAGGAAACAGCTTGAGCGGCAATAAAATTCAGCCCTTATGCCGCATAACGTTCCGGCTGTATACCAAAAGCCCGCTAAAGGCTTTTAAAATTGCAAATGGCATTTTTTATCGGCTTCCGTTAACCGTACCGTTCATCACGGTAATGGCGGGCCAGGTTGCTCCAGTATACCACTTTTCAGGTTTGGGTATATCACTGTTGAAACTTACTTCCACAAAGTACACATACTGCTGAGACTCATAATTGAAAAAGATTGGGATATAGGCTTGACCGTTTTCATCAGTTACCCTATCTCTACGGAAGTAAAGGTTAAAAATCGACCACCGGTTATCAAAGCACACTTCCGCCGCCGGTTCCCGGTCTGTGGATATTTTGTAGAACCGCAACGTAAGGCCAGAATCCGCCGGATTCCCCTGGGCTAACGTAAGTTTACGGTTCATATAGGTACTGAAACGCTGCGGTGTTTTCTCGGCTGATGAAACTTCGATATACCTGAACCGGTTGGCGGCTAAAAGCCGCCCGTCCTTAGCTGCGCTGTTTTGGGTATCAATCGGAGGCTGTGAGAGCGTCCAGACAAGAGGTTTTTGAGAATCAGTGAAAGCCTCTGCAAAATCATACAGGGTTTGCGCCCAGGTACGGGCTACATAGCCTTTGAACAAATTCGGATGTATCAGGTCTTGCAGGAGGTATGCTTTATCAGATGCCGCGTCTATTTTATCAGAGGCTACGCCCATAGAACTAAATAGAGCGGCTACTGTTTCTACATCTTCTGCGGATAAAACTCTTGTTTTATCCGCATCAGAACAAAAAGGAAAAGCCTCTAACCGCGGCGCCAGTCGGGTAAAGTCATCCAGGGCTTGCCGAGTAAAAGCCCGGGACAGAATAGTAACGCCGTTTACCGTAAAATTATCCCACCAGGCAATCCGTATGTCTTTTTTCCCGGAATAAACCGTCAGATAGGTCTCTTTCAGTTCTTGATCCGGTACCTGCCGTAATAGGTTGAACGCCTCCAGAGGGCCGGCAGGCAGTTCATCCCAGACTGCAAGAGTCCGGGCGGCGTCGCTGTTTAAAAATGAAGATAACAGATTAAACTGATCTGTCAAGGCGGTACTATAGTTTGCCGCCTCGGCCTGCAACTCTTTGGATATGATGAGCGCGGGGATATGATTTAGCGCATCAATACTTCTTGTGTACGCCCCCTGTAGCAGAGTATTCACCTCGTAAGACCTATACCGGGATACCCGCGTTTTAAACTCGTTCCATTGAACCGCAGGAACATACATCGTATCGGGATAGTTTCCCCAGTACCGGATATAGCTGCCCAGATAACTCATAAACGCTTGCGGTTCATACATAGACCGATCCGCCTGCTGTAAAAATTTCGGCAGATCCTTCTGTTCCTCCGGCGTTCCAAACAGGCTTGCAAATGCCGACACATCATCAAGAATGGGTTTTACAATAGCGGAATCATAGCTTCGGTTAAAGTTTATATCTCCTACTGAACTCTGAATTGCCCGGGAAGAAAAGATGGCGACTCCCGGATCCGCAGAACGAGCGCTCACCACGGCGGCAATCTCCGGTTCTGTGGAAAACAGGAAGTATAAACTGGTACTAAAAATAATATACCGGTTGATATAGGCTTGGGCAAGCAGCATGGTCCTGGCATTGGCAATCAGAGGCGCTGCTTTTTCATTATCCATATACGCTTTTGCGTAGAGTTCAAATGCATCGGCAGCCGCTTTTATGGTATTCTGTCCTTTCTGCCAGTTCGCATCGAATCCCGTGTTGACAAGCTGGTCTTGACTGGGTATCGTAATATCCGAAGCAAGCCGCAGAATATTTTCCACCACCGTAAAAAGAGAAACCCCTTCTTTACCATCTCCAACCTTTACAGTCAAGAGTTCATTGCTTTGCAGGATTTTGGTACGGCGCTGTAAATTCTGCACCTCCCGATTAAAAGTAACGGCAAACTCATTCTTTAAAGAAAGAACTTCTCCCATATCCCCAGGGCCTCCATTGCCGCTCTTGCTTTTTAAAAATTCTATATCCGCATCAAACAGTTCATAATATTCTTTGACCGCATAATTCAGCACCATATCGTTGAACAGATAGGTATTGATGAGATTGCTGCCGAACGCATCTAAGGGCGCCGGAAGCCTTGCTCCGGGAATCGAGACGGCAGCCGGAGCGGATTCAAAACCAAGAGGAAGATGCGCGGCATTCATCAGGTCTTTTACTTCATCAAAAACCGCCCGCCCCCGGTTGATAAGCGTTTCCTGCCGTTTCATCAGATTTTTCCAGTCAAAGACTGCTTGCTCCACATCCCGGTATAATACAACTTCATTAACGCGCTGTAAAAGTTCCGTGAGACTCATGTAATTAACCGTAATCTCTTCAGAAATCATAACTAACTGTTTAATCTTGCCGTAGAGAGAATCGGGATATGCCGCAGACCGGCGCCAGGCGGATATCATTAAATTAAGCGCCGCCTTGTTTGCGGTGAGAAAATCGCCGGAATAGATATAATTTGCATCCATATTGAAGGAGTAATTCCTGTCATAATGAGGTTTATAACTTTTCAATAAGTGTACCGAATCTGCGGGAATGTCCGGCAGAAGATACCGGATTAGGGGTTCAAGTTTAAACTTATCCGATACAAAGAGTTTATGAAAATCCAAGTCTTTTACTTCCAAGAGCAGCATGAAAGAATGAATCGTGTCTCTTGTATTTTTATCCAGCGTAGCCTGATCCTGCTGAACAATAAACCGGGAACCTGTATTGGTAATCAGAGGCATCCGTACCATAGTGTTGTGTAACTGATTCGCAATAAACGCCCGATCCCGATACCCCATGTCATGCTCAAAGCCAAAAACGAATTTCTCCGACAGCCTAAACCCAAAAGGCGCCCTCACCGGCATATCCCGGTAGTTCAGAGCGTCAAAGTAAAACTGCACCCGGGACGAAAGCTGTTCTCCGATTACCGGCGTTCGATCTAGGGTATAACGATCCGTTTCATCTTTGGAGATCAGTCCCGAACTAAAGGGCGTGTTTTTCCTTAAAACAGAACCGAGCCAATCGTAATACGCGGTGATATGCAAAAGCGACACTCGGACCCGGTCGGTTTTGAACGCCGCGCTTATCAGCCACCCGATACCTAGGATCACCATGGCGATGCAGACCAGATAATGGGGAATATGCTGGATCAACCATTTTTTCCGAGTGAAAAATGCTTTGGCAGAAGGGTTAAAAATCCGCTGATGCAGCATATCCCGGATAAAATAGCTCCGGCTTTGCAGAGGGCTTACAAAAGGTATCAGCGCGGTAGCGGCAGCATCCGTATTTTCTTGAGCAGGCTGATATATTTTAGGCCGGTTTTCTGCCGGAACCGGCAGATCATCGGTCTTTTTACCGGCAAGTGCAGCCAGAGCCGGGCTGAAAGAAACCCCTATATCTGTAGAAGAGGTAAAAAACACCCCCGCAAACACCGCCTGTTTGGTACCTTGAAAATTATCTTCCCCAAACAGAATCTTAAGGTAGGTATGTAAATGCTCATAGATGAAATTGAAATTATCCGGGAACCCATATATTTTTCCTGTCAGATCCATCCGGTTTGCGGTGAGGGTTACTATCGAGTCCATACAAAGCATCTGTTTTGCTCCGGACCAGAGTCTTTGCACCAGGGCATCCCAAAACTGTTTGAAACGTTCCATATCGTAGAGGGATCCATTATTTTCATAGCCTACAATCTGATGCCGGAGGTCGCCGGTGATTCCCTTAGTATACTCTCTGAACCCGTGAATCATGTCGAGTTTGGTTACGACTACATAACAGGGCAGATACATACCGCTTATCTGCAAAAGCTGTCCCAGCTCATGCGCCATGAGAATGGCTTTCTTATCGGTTAAGGCTTCGTCGTCCGCAAGCAGCGCATCCGCAGGAATGGTGAGGATAGCTCCTTCCAAAGGGCGGCGGCGGCGTTTGCGGCAGAGCTGCTTTAGGAGATGGTGCCATTCCGCGCTGCTGCCGTCAAACCAGCGGTCAAAAAAAACTTTACCGCTGACATCGCAGATTACAGCCTGATTTCCAACCCAAAGCCTTATAGGAATACTATTTTTGCCGTCGTCATAAGAAAAGCTCTGCTCTTCGGCGGAAACTGCCAATTCAAGTTCGCTTGCCTGAAGCAGGGAAGATTTACCGGATCGGGGTTCTCCCAGCAGGATAAACCAGGGAATCCGGTACAATCCGCTGCCGTACCGGGCAAAACATTCAAACCCCTGTTTTAAAAGCCCGTCGATCCTGGCGAGATTGTTGGACAGCGCTTCCTTGGCTTTGCGGTGTTCATCTCCGCCTCTGACCAACTGGGTCAGATGCTTCCAGGTCATCAGGTCTTTCAGCATATCTTTGGATTCTTTGCTTTTGAGACGCTTCCGTCTGAGTTTTCCGATCAGAGGGATGATTACCAACAGTATCAAAAGTAAGACGATAAGCGCGGCAATGATTTTTGCCCAAAGACTATCCCGGAACAAAGTACCTATCGACGCTATAAAATCAAGCATCTAGTTCTGCTCCTGTAGAGAAGGCGATTCAGATACGGAAGACGGATGAGCATCTTTGGCAGTAGTATAGATGATTTTAGATTTCGGTACCGCATCTATTGCGGCTGCGGATAGAATCGTGCGGTAACTGGACGTCGTATCCTTGAATACCGTCAAATTGATCACAAAACATATCACCATGAACAGGAAAGAGAGTATCAAACCAAACCGGATGGTCAAAATCCGGCGCATTTTAAAGGGGCGGAGCTTTTTGGAAGGAAGGTTGACCAAAGGCTCGGCGTACACGTTAAAATCTATCGGGAGTTTGCCGGCGCATTGTTTTATACGCTGTTCCACATACTCGTGATCGGACCGATGGATTCCGTCAAAGCCTAAGCCGAGCATTACATAAAACAAGGTGACAGCGCCGATAACCTCAGAATATTTTAAAGTTTCGTCTAAAAGATTGAAAAACTTTTCATCTCCGGATAGTTCCTTATAGTTCCGGGCAAATTCCCGCCATTCATGCTTAAAAGGAAACCTCCCTTCTTTAACTATGTAGTCGATAAAAAATATCAGAGGCAGTTCTATCCACCGGTATTCTTGGGCAAGTGAAGGGTTTTTCCCGGCTTTTTCTTTTGCTTCCTGCAACAGCGATTCAAGGCGCTTCTTAAAGTTTTCCTGATCTATCTGCACATGAGCAGCCGCAAGCTGCCAATAATTACAGATACAGATTAAAACCGGATTGCAGATCCGCTCAAGCTCGGTTATAGTATTCATTTTCCGTCCTTAAGGGTAGCGTAGAGTGCAATCTCAAGGCCGGGGAACAGAGTATCCACATAGTCAATGAGAATACCCTTCTCCTCGCAGATTTCCCGCCATACCCGCGCCGAGGCTTCGAGATCCAGCTTAAACCACAGGGTATGATTCAGAATCGGCAGAAAACGGGGCGGAAACCGTATGTGAGCCAGTTTAATACCCCGGTTACGCATGGTTTTTGCGCTTCGGCTTATGAGTTTAAAGGTGTCCCCCAGTTCAAGGGCGCTTATGACTTCCCGCTCATCTGCTTCGGTTTTGACCGCGAGATATATATCCTCTACGGCACCTATATCTTGGGTTTCAAAGGGGGCGTACAGATACTCGCCTTCCAACGAAAACGGAACCTTCCGGTAGCCCAGCCCTCCCTCTTGCCTGATAAAGGATCGGATATCATTTATAATATCTTTAAATTGGGGAGCGCCGTCCTCATGGATATATCGTTTTATCTCTTTGACGCTGTTCATAGGATCAATGCTCATCAGTTCCGACAGGAACGAGATAAGTTCCAGATACAGGCCGAAGGGGGTTATATACCCGGAAACCAGCAAAGAGGAAAGCCGGGCTTCATAAAGATTCAATGCTTTGAGACGTAAAATACGGTGTATATTAATACCCGATAGATTTTCAGCGGTGATTTTGGCAAGGGTAATATCGTTCAGAGTCTTATCCCGGCAGCGCCGGATATCCACCATCAACCCTATAGCCGTATCAAAGAGGGGGCAGTCTTTGGTGAGGAGCATGAAGGGAGGGATATAGGCTTCATTGAGAGACACTACAGATTCCGTATTGTCATGAGTAACTACCGTCAATTTAAGGAGAGGCAGCGTCTGCATATCCCGGAGATCATCCAGATCGGTAAGCAGCCGGGCGTTGATTCGGCGGGTAATCAGGGTTATCTCATTATCCCCGGAATTTTCGTCCCGGCAGCGCTTCTGCTGGGTAAAATAGAGCTTGTTCCCTCTCCGATTGCTTTCATCTCCCAAATTCCCTTCATATTCCGACCACAGAGGAACCGCGAGATATACGGTCAGTTCCGGAGGATGCTTTTTTAAGATCTCCCGAAGGTCTAAGGGCTGTAAGATACAGTTTCCCGGCGTGCTCAGTTCCAGCCCGTCGGGCATGACCGCGGAAAAACGCCGAATCACCACCCGGCAGCCAGACAGGGCTTCCAAATCAAACTCAAAATCAATAAGTCCGAAAGGGCAGGGCATAGAGAAATGCCGGTTAAAGCGGCTGTATTCCGCGTTAACCCTTTGGATATACTGAAAGTGGTGGGGTTGAAGGAATTGACCGTCATTCCAATGCAAAAACTCTTCAAAACGCATAGCGTATTCCTCCGTTATTTTTTATTATCTGCGGCTTCGGGGTTTTGGGGTTTTTTAGGAATCCGGACTATCCTCTGAGGTTCCACTTGAAAGTATATCCGTTTAGCCATAAGAAAATGCTTTTTCATAGGAATAAAAATCATCCGCGGGTCAGATGCGGGCATATCGGGAATATGGGGCAGACTGGCAATTACCGCCAGGGTGTTCGGTTTTTTCTGCTTCCACTCTTTCCAAAGCCGGTTTCCGGGAGTTAAAGTTAAGGGAACCGTGTTCTCATCGGAAAAAAACACGGTAAACGGCGCAAGCCGATCCCGCAGGCTGTTGGGAGCGAAATAGTCTTCTATCCCTCCTTTCTTGATTTCATCCGCTTCAGCTTGCGTTACCGCAACCGTATCAACCTCAAGCGAAGGATATATGGCATAATAGTCCTTTAATTCCTTAGTGATTCCAATACTCACCTTATAGGTACTGACGCAGCCCGACAAGGCCCCGCCTATTACAAGGGTTAGGGCTATGCTTAGAAACGGATCTCCCGATATTCGTTTTTTCATATACTTTTTATATCTCCTTATTCACAAAAGAATAGGTAAACCGTTCATTTGCCGCGTCAATAACCGCTTTCTCCAGAATACGGCCTTCCATAGTGTTGCGGAGAAATTCTGCGCTGATCTCCGGCAGGAGGGTATTATTGATCACCGCGTCAATGAGCCGCGCCCCGGAAGCCGCATTGCCGCACCGGCGGATGATTTCATCTTTCACCTCGCTGGCGGTAACCAGTTCGGCTTTGTAGTTTTCCGCAACCCGGTTCTTAATTTTGCCGAGTTTAAGGTCGATAATCCGATACAGCGCTTTCTGATTTAAAGGATAATACGGTACAATCTGTATGCGCCCCAAAAGAGCGGCGGGAAATACGCGCATCATATCAGGACGGATTGCGGCTTCAATAACTTCAGGATTCGGCAGGTTTCCCTCATCCGTACAGAATCCGGCAATGGTTTCGTCACCCACATTGGTTGTCAGCAGAATAATGGTATTTCTGAAATTGATCAACCGTCCTGCGCCGTCTTCCATCTGTCCCTTATCAAAGACCTGAAAGAAAATCTCATGCACATCGGGGTGAGCTTTTTCAACTTCGTCGAGAAGCACCACGCTGTAGGGTTTCCTGCGTACCGCTTCGGTCAATACGCCGCCTTCTCCATAGCCCACATAACCCGGAGGCGCGCCCTTCAAGGTAGATACCGTGTGGCTCTCCTGGAATTCGCTCATATTAATGGTGATGATCTGCTCTTCGCTGCCATAGATCTGTTCCGCAAGGGCGAGGGCGGTTTCAGTTTTTCCTACTCCTGAAGGGCCGGCAAGCATGATCACCGCAATGGGCTTATTGGGGTCCGCCAGGGAAGCCCGTGCGGTAGTTACCCGCTTTGCAATAGCGGTAATGCCATGAGGCTGACCGATAACCCGACGGTTCAATTCCTCGTCCAAGGTCAGAATAGATTTGATTTCATCTTTCACCATGCGCCCCAGGGGAATCCCGGTCCATTCGGAAATCACTGCGGAAACCGCCTGGGTATCGACTTGGGGAAGCACCATGGGCGTGTCGCCTTGGAAATCGGCCAGCGCTCTGCGTTTGGTTTCCAGTTCGGCTTTCAGGTCTCCCTTCCCTTGGGCAGCTTCATCCCGGAGTTTGATAATCTCATCTACCAGGGATTTCTCTCTGTTCAAGCGTTCCTGTAATGTCAAACACCGTTCCCGTTCTTTGCCCAGTTCGGAGGTCAATTCGGCAATACGTTCCTGATGATCAAAACCGGTTAAGCCTTCCCGGTTCAGGATTGCCGTCTCCAGTTCCAAGGCTTCTATCTTGCGGCGGCAATACTCCAGTTCCGGCGGTTCCGCGTTCTGACTGAGCGCGACTTTAGCGCAGGCGGTATCCAGAATGCTTACCGCCTTGTCCGGAAGCTGGCGAGCCGGGATATACCGGCGGGAAAGTTTCACCGCCTGGGAGAGGGCCTCATCCATCACCGACACCTTATGATGGGCTTCCAGCGCGCCGATCATGCCCCGCATCATTCCGGCAGCCTTGTCGTCGTCAGGCTCATCAATGATAATATTTTGGAAACGCCGGGTTAAGGCGGGATCTTTTTCAAAATACTTAATGTATTCCTGGTAGGTGGTCGCCGCGATACAGCGGAGCCTGCCGCGGGCCAGGGCGGGTTTCAAAAGATTAGCCGCGTCGTTCTGTCCCGCCTGTCCGCCTGCGCCGATCAAAGTGTGGGCTTCATCAATGAAAAGGATGATCGGCACTTCCGAGCTTTGTACCTCTTCAATGACCTGTTTCAATCGATTTTCAAATTCTCCTTTCATACTGGCTCCGGCTTGCAACAGCCCTATATCAAGAGAACAGAGCTTGGTTCCTTTGAGACAATCCGGTACATCCCCCGCGGCGAGGCGCTGTGCAAATCCTTCAACAACCGCAGTTTTGCCAACCCCCGCGTCTCCGGTCAAGATAGGATTGTTTTGCCGGCGGCGCATGATAATATCAATGATCTTTCTGATTTCCTCGTCCCGGCCGACGATAGGATCGCTTTTCCCCGATGCGGCGATAGCGGTCATATCTACCGTATACAGTTTCAGCGCTTCTCCCCGCCCTATAGCTGCGTTTGCCATCAAAGCCCCTGCCTGACCGGTGGCGGCGCTCTCCCCGGCAGACGCCGGCGCAGAAGTTTCCGCCGAGTTTTTCACAATATCGGTAAACTTTTCCAGGAGCAGATCTCCGTTAATCTTGACAAACTCTCCGCTCATCTCGTGAAGCTGCCGGGCAAATTCAGGAGTCTGCTTCAAGGCGCAGAGGAGATGTCCTGTCCGTATAACCCCCTCATTAAATACCAAAGAAGTAATCATCCATGCGTCTTTGATGGCGGCTTCAACAATTCCTGAAAAATCGGTGATTGACGCAGCCCCTCGAGGCAGCGCGTCCATCGCACGGATCATATCTGCGGCAAGTTTCGCCTCGTCCAAGGCAAAATACCGCACCGCCTCATGCCAATCGGTTTGCTCTCCCAGCAGAATCTGATTTACCCAATGGGTCAATTCAACGTATGGGTTACTCCGGGTCTTGCACAGAATCGTTGCGCTTTCAATAGCTTTATAAGCCTTGGCATCAAGCTTTGCAAAAAGCTGAGAACGTTTCAATTTACTCATATTGTTCTTTCCTCTCTTTGAATGATTCTCTATGTCTTTTACGATTGATCCGTGAAGCATCAATAGTTAGTATTACTTGTTCTGTCTGAAGCCTGCCGATCCAGCAGGTATACCCCAACTGAGCGGCGTCAAACCCTTGCTCCCAGTCAAAGCCTAGCCGCCCGGCGGGGATGCTCTCGCTCAATAACTTAAATCCGATGTGGTAATCCATAGGCCGGTCAAGATATAGATTAACCGTCTCGGCTAAGATATCAAAACCGGTCAGACCGGACATAAAAATCTGATAAGTATTAAAATCAATCGGCCCTATACAGATTTCAAATCGCTGGGTAACACTGTAATAGGTTCTCCCGATTTGCATATTTACTCCCAATGCTGCGGTTTTGGGATTTCCAAGAACTGCATGGCTGTCATCAGGAATATCATACTCGGCAGGACTAAACTGTTTGACTTCCAGATTAAAACCAAACAGACGGCGCAGCATATCTTCTAAAGAAGAACGGTTTTTCATAAACCCGAAATGATGGGCAAATGCAAGAGCAATCTTTGATTGAGCCGCATCATACCCCGGCGGATCGGGGGGCAGTCCGGTAAGGCTTTTGATACTACTTGCAATAGGATCTTCTTTAGGGCGATCAAAACAGATACTCTGCTGATGCATAGCAAAAGCCCTGTAATAAAAGGTCAACATCCGGTGATGAATAATATCTAAAAACCGCCGCCATGTGTGATCATAATGGTTATGGGATCGTTGAAAGATATAATTGGTAAATTCGAGAGGCATAGGGCCGTTTACGCCGAGAAGTCCAAAAAAGCAGGTAATAATTGTAGCGTCCACTCCGGGTGTTTTGCCTTCAAATATCTCCGCAATATCCGTACTGGGAAAATTCAGATAAGGAACCTGCCCAAACCGAATATTCTCTTCGGCAGGAAGTTTCCCATGGCCCAGCCGCGGCAGATCAGGCTTACTTTGTTCAAGCCGCCGCACAAGCCCCCAGAAATCAGGCCCATACTTACCCTGTTTCAGATGATTCGATAGGGATTTGATTAGTTTTCTAAGGTTTTCCATACCGCGACACGTCCTGATTGGAGGGTATAAAAATGAATTTCCAAAAGTACATTAATGGGAGCGAAAAACTTCAAAAGCTCTCCAATAACACGGGCAAAAATGTAATACCCTGTTCCCGTATAGGCGAGTTCATCAAGGGTAATGGTCACTTTCCATCCGTACTCAAAGAAAACCGTTCCTTTTTTAATAAACCTGAAGGAAACCTGTTCGCTCTCAAGTTTGATAATCCCTTCAACCATCTCTTCTATTTCACCGGAAGGGCTCCGGTAATTCCGCAATAGATTTTTTAACATTTGAAGCGGAATAATGCCGTCTTGCCACAACATGGATGATAAATTGAAAATAATATGACTGAGTTTTGCGAAATCCGATACATTTCCCCGTTCAACCAAAGGATAATCCGGTCTGCTAGGAAAACCCACAAAAGACGCCTTCTGCACCAGGGGAGTATGTGAAGAAAGCGCCGTATCAGGAAGCAGGAGTAACGGCAAGTCCCGATTGGTACAAATCAAATCCGCGGCAAACTGATGCGCTTGCTCCAATTCCGGACTTTGAGCTGAAAAAGATACAAATACTTCGGTTCCACTGTAAGAACTGCGCTGCATGGCTTTCGGATCAAATAAGGTTTTACGGCGGTTATGACTGAAAAAATTACTTTTATTGTTCTCTATGTTTTCATCATAAAAATTGTGGGCAAAGAACAGGGTTTTATTCCGCTCATTAAAAAATTCAAGCCTATGAATACTCAGTACCTCATAATCCCGCATAGCGGTTCTATCGGGAACCAGATGAAATTGGTAGTTTTCCCGATCAATGGTAATCCGGTCGGAACGTTTGGTAAATAGGTTTACTACCGGCACGCAATTCAGCTTCAGTACGGCGGGTTTTATGCTTGCAACAAGAGAAGGTTCCCGGCGCTTAAACATGATTACCAGTTCTATAGATGTACCGCCGGAAATTAAAAAGGGTTTCAAGTTTTTAATTAAAAAAAACTTGAAAAATACTGGATAGGTTAAAAAATGCTGTAACAAGCCTAAGCCTTTAACCGTGCCTTTTAATTTTTTGTAAAATGCTTCACCGCCGGTGATCATAGGCAGTTCAATGATAATATCCGGGAAACGAATATAATTTTTATCTTTATTCCGAACATACACCGCCGCAATATCATGCATAAGCTGGCACTGCAAGATCGAAGCATCTGTTTGGGGCAGATTAATAAAGAACAGGATTTCATCAAGAGAGTTTGAGAAGTCCCCGGATCCGGCTGTAAGGGCAAGATGGAGTGCGGAAACCGCTTCGGAATTGGCAATACCGAAGACAGACATATCTCTCGTTACATATTCCGCTTCTGTCAATGAAAAGCCCGTGAGCGGTACTGCCGTAACGCTTGAAAACCGGCAGGGAGTATTAATGGTCGGAATAGAAGCGTCAAAGAAAGTTCCCGCCTCAAGGATCATACCCTGGCGTATTCTTTCATTGCCGGAATTCAAAATCAATTCTAAAACCCCGCCTGCGGGTACCGGATACAAGGCATTAGGGGCAAGGGAATTGAGAACCGATTCCAAAAAGCAGTAGTACCCTTCGTCAAGTTTTTTCTCTATTTTGGCAGATAGAAATGCGGTTCCCTCCAAAAGCCGCTCAATATAAGGGTCCTGACATTCAAAATCGGAAAGATTCAGTCTTCCTGCAATTTTAGGAAATTCGGCCGCAAATTCGGCGGCCAGTCCGCGAATATATAAAAGATTGTCCCGATAGTAATCCAATAAATCCATCACAGTATTACATCCGATTAAAAAGAAATTTCTGCATTGCCTGTTTCCAGATCAAGTTTTGAAATGAACAGCACTTCTTCACTTACCTGATCAACCTGTATCAACCCGCTTATCTTAAATTCTATAAGAGAATTCGCCGATGCATCGGAAGATACAAAGTCAACCGCAATCGAATCCGGCGCGAATCGAGGCTCAAAACAACGAAGCTGGGTAATAATATGATTTTTTAAACGCTCATGAGCTTCAGGTGAATTCATACCGCCGCAGTAATCTGAAATACCATAACCCAGAACTGAATTATCAAGCTCTTCATACCCCTTGAGTTCTTTTAGGGAAAGGTGGGACCTGGAATTGAAGAGCATCTCAATATTTTGGAATACATCTTCTTTAAACTCTCTTGCGCTTATTGCCGACATCATCCTTTCTTTTTTCACAAAAGGTTCAAAATCGGTCAAACGCTTTAATACATTGGGCTTATACCGGGCGTCTTCTTGAATTTTATAATATTCAGACATAGGCGCCGCCTTGGAAACAGTGATCTGCAGGCAAATTCGCCCACAGATCACTACTCACTTTTTAGGCATTGCCAAGCTGATCGTAGTTTGCTTCAATAGCGCCCTCTTTGGTATTGTCCGCTTTGATAGGCGTTACCTTCCAGGTTATCTTTCCGGCAATCAGATCCACCTCTTCCAGAGGCTGTTCTCCCAAAGGACCCTCGCCTTCTGATTTGACGGTCTTCACCTCAGCCCGGGCAATTTTCACGTTCTCCAAGGTGATCTCATACACCGGAGTCTGGACCCCCGCAATAGCCTGGCAGTAGGCAAACTGCGCCTTGGATATCTTCTGCCCGTTCATGCAGAACTGCTGGAGTTTGGGAGTCGCCTTATCCAGCGCGTGGGTAAAGGTGAAGGGTAAAAACTCCCCTCTGCCCGCTACTTCCGCGCCCCGCTGGATAGAAACATTTTGTTTTGTTCCATGGGAAAAGCTGATCACATCAATCCACTTGTCATGACCCTTATCCAGGGACTGCCCGTCAATGCCGTCCAGTTTCAAAAAATACACATCCGCCATTATAGTACCTCCACTATATATTTTATTACCCTTATAGGGATAGTTATTACAAGCACCCTATTGTGCTCCGCTTGGAACTTTTGTTACCAGCCGTAAAGAAGCGGTAAGCCCTTCAAGCTGATAATGAGGCCTGAGATAAAACCGCGCGTTGTAATAGCCCGGCTGTCCCTCAACGCTTTCAACCTCAACTTTGGCTTCGGCCAAAGGATACTTTGCTTTTATCTCTTCTGAGGCATTGGGATCGCTGGTAACATAGTTGGCAATCCAATTTGAAAGCCACCGTTCCATATCCGCTTTTTCCTTGAAAGAGCCGACTTTGTCCCGGACAATACATTTAAGAAAATGCGCGAACCGGGAAGTAGCAAAAATATAGGGAAGCCGGGCCGACAGGTTCGCATTCGCCGTCGCATCCGGCAAATCGTATTCCTGGGGCTTATTAACTGTCTGCCCTCCCAAAAATACCGCATAATCGGTATTTTTCCAATGAATCAGCGGCAGAAACCCGTTTTTCGACAGTTCCGCTTCCCGGCGGTCGGTGATGGCAACTTCGGTTGGACACTTCATGGCAACCCCTCCGTCGTCGGTGGGGAACGTGTGGGCCGGCAGGCCCTCTACGGCGCCGCCGGATTCTACGCCCCGGATATTGGCGCACCAGCCGTAGTTACTGAAAGAACGGTTGATGTTCGCCCCCATCGCATACGCGGCATTCATCCAGTTATACTTATCGCTTGCTCCCGCGCCGGTATCCTCTTCAAAGTCGAACTCCTCCACAGGGTTGGTTTTTGCGCCGTAAGGCAGCCGGCTCAACACCCGCGGCAGAGTAAGCGCCACATAACGGCTGTCTTCAGATTCCCGGAAAGAACGCCAAGACGCATATTCGGCCATTGTGAAAATCTTGCTGATATCCCTGGGATTGGCGAGATCCTGCCAAGAATCAAGGTTCATAATGGAAGGATCCGCCGCGGAAACAAAGGGCGCATGAGCGGCCGCGGCGATTTGGGCCATTCCTTTCAGCAATTCCACATCGGGCGCGGTGTGATTGAAGTAATAATCGCCGATCAACGCGCCGTAGGGTTCTCCGCCGGCAGTGCCGTATTCATCTTCATACAGTTTCTTAAACAGCGGGCTCTGATCCCATGCGGTTCCCTTGAACTTCTTCAAGGTCTTGCTCAATTCAGCCTTGGAAATATTCATCACCTGTATTTTCATGCTCTCGCCGGTCTGACTATTATTGACCAGATAACTCAAACCCCGCCAAGCGCTCTCCAACTGAGTAAAGTCAGAATGATGGATTATTAGATTGACCTGTTCGGACAACTTTTTATCTAATTCGGCAATGATCCCTTCAATGGTTTTGAGAGAATCGCTGGAAATCAGGGCGGCGTTTTCCAATGCCTGATCCACCAGGGTTTTAACAGCGCTTTGCACCGCGCTGCTTGCCTCTTCAGACTTGGGCTTAAACTCCTGGTTCAAGAGCTTTTCAAAATCGGACAATTCTAAGGTTTCGGCATTAAGCGCATCAAGCTGTTCCTGTTGATTAGCCATAGTATCTCCGTTATTCCTTAACAGACTCGGCATCGGATGCCGCCGCGCCGGGTTCCTTTGCCTTTTGAGACAATGCCTTGAGCAGAGCCGGGTCTTTGAGAACCTTGTTTAAGAGTTCCTCGGCTCCGGACTTGCCGTCCATGTAGGAGAGCAGATTGGAAAGCTGCTGCCGAGCCTCCAAAAGCTGTTTCAGCCCGTCCACCTTTGCCGTAACCGCGGCAGGAGAAAAGCCGTCGAGGCTTTCAAATGTCAGGTCTACCGCAATATTCCCCTCGCCGCCGATGACATTAGGCACATTGAAAGCTACCCGGGGTTTCATGCTCTTCAACCGCTCGTCAAAATTATCCACGCTGATCTCCAGCATCTTGCGGTCATCAACCTTGGGCAGCGGCTCCGCAGGCTTCCCGGACAAATCAGATAAAACTCCCATAACAAAAGGCAGACTCACCTTTTTTTCCGCTCCGTAAAGTTCCACATCATAATCGATCTGTACCCGGGGCGCCCTATTTTTAGCTATGAACTTCTGACTGCTGTTTGAAGCCATCACAACCTCCTTTGCTCAATACGATATATTAACAAAACTTGCAATCTATTGTCAACCGTCCGCTTTCTCTTCTTTTATTCCTAAAATATCCCGGCCTCGGGAAAGCGCATCCGGCGCTATGTCTTCAAGGAGATCCATGAAGTTCATCTCCGCGAACCGCAGCGCCCGGTTTATCAAGAGCGGAATCGGACTGTTCGGCTCTTGGCGCTGGAAATATTCGGACCCTTTTCTGAGCAGGAGAAGCGCTTCCGGCCTTGAACTCACCTGATAAGATATAAGGTTCACGGCGTTTGATGGTTTCTGAGGCTCTTGTGCCGCGGGAATCCTATCCGCAGGAACCGCCTCTCCTGTCCCGGAACTTTTAGACAGAGGCTCCGCTGCATTAAAAGCCTCCAAATGAGTGTCGTAGCACCGTATAAGCCGGTCCACCTCATGGGTCAGGGACGCCATAGTCAAAAGATACCCGCCCTTCATTTTACCGTTCATATCACTGCATAGGGTTTTAATCCGGTCCTTTGCGGTACGGGCGAGGTCCGCCTGCTCCTGGATCTCTGAAACGGCAACCCGCATCAGTTCGGCGTGAATCAGTTTGGGATCGATAACCCGGTTATTTCCCGGATCCAGCTCATTGTTGGCGATCATTATATCCCGCAGGGTATAAGACAGGGAAGACGCCAGCCGGATATCCCGAAATCTGGAGATAAACATAATAGGATCATTCATAGTTCCCGGCTCAGGAGACAGCATAGCAAGAATATTCAGGCGCTCAAGCGGATCCTCATCCTCCGACGGATCAAGGGAAGGATAACACGTATCCCAGAGATCATGAACCAGGTACAGGAGCAGGCTGAAAGCATCGGTAAAACCTTTAAGCCCGTTAATGGCGGTTTCGCTGATCACCAAATACGCGGCGACTCTCAGATCCCGGGTCCGTTTCCATAAGTTGAGACAGTTTTTGTTCAGTTTCTTCCAATCCGGACCATGACCCTCAATCTTGGAATTTCCCATCCGGCTGTCCGGCACTTCCGCTGCCAGGGAATCCATTTCAAGGTATAGGGGATCATATTCCAAATTATCGCCCGAGGGATTTGCACCTTTCACGGGGGCCGTCATTTCAGCTATATTAATCATAACGAAAATCTATAAAAATAAGCATACTTCATTTATCATTTAATGACAAGAGATTTTTATACATATTTGTATAGAAAAAACTTAAATTTTATAGATAAAACATAACAATTTGAGTGCCTGCGGGTTTGACAAAATGTCGAACACAGTTTATTCTATAAAAATCTATGAAAAAGACAAACAAAATGGAGGATCTATGCCCGCGCCGGTCGCAACTATTACAAATTTGACCGCCACCGGCGATGCAATCATCGGTCCGGGGGGAATTACCACCATGGTTAAGGGCCTGCCCGTCGCCTGTTTAGGAGACGCGGTAGCGGGCCCTATGTGTGTCAGCGGCGCGATCACTGTGACCACCGCGACCACCAAACTGGTTAAAGGAAGGCCTGCGGCAAACCTGGGAAGCATGGTTGCCGGCGTTTCCCCTTTGGGAGTCCCCGTAAGCACTGCGGTGGCGGTTTGCCCTAATGTAAACGAACTTGTATAATAATTTAAGGGAATAAAACAAGGAAGAATATATAAAAACAGGAGGTCCGGTATGCCGGAGATGGCGGTTTACATTGCAGAGGGAGCATACAGGGATTTTATTCCCTATAACCTGGAGTTGGCCGAAGGATTTTCCCAAATCTTTCGCGGGGAGCTGACGGTTCTCACCAATACTAAGCATACCCATGAAGAGTTGCTGCAAATTCTGGATCAGCGGATCTCTGTGACGGTTTCCCAAACCCTGGAGGACGGAAAAACCAAGCGGACCCGCTGGGTCCACGGGATTGTAACAGGGATTAAAAGCTCCGGTTTCTTCGGGAGCGGTACCAACGGCTGTTACAGTCATACGCTGATCATTGAACCGGCTCTGGCGCGGCTGCGGTTTACCCAATCCACCGAATCCTTTTACCAGAAAACCCCTGCGGAAACCATTAAAGCAATGCTGGACAAACATGCCCTCGACGCGCAGTTCCCGCATGAGTATTTCACGCGCGTTTATAGCAAAAAGCTCATGTTTGAACAGCATGGCACGTCGGACCTGGACTTTATCCGGGGGATTTTAAACTTATACGGCATTTCTTTTACCTTTCAGCATAAGAAAGCCTCTCAAGGCGAGCTGGGGGAGGATGCGCTGTTTTTTACCGAAGGGGATATGTTTCCGGTTTCGGAGTTTGCCTATTCGGATAAACGGGCCGTTCCGGCGGTCGCTCAGTTCGATTTCCATGCTTCCCGGGAAGGTCAGAATATCTGGAAGATGGACGCCTGGGCTATGACCGATGCCATAGGGGTTGACGGGCTGGAACTAAGCGCGGCTTACCCTAACGCCAACTATGGGTCCGACAACTGGAGCGCGGGCATAACCGGGCGGGGGAAACGGCGCCTCACGTATACCCATATCTTTCATGGGTACCAGCAGGATACGGATACCCAAGAAATCGACCAAGATATTGATCTTACCCTGCAAGCCTGGTATTGTTCCCGGCAGATTGCCAAGTCCTGCCGGGCCGGGGAAGCCTCCAATCTGCTGCTGGCCCCGGGCTGTGCCTTTAATCTGAGCCGTTTTTACGGCAATGAGGACACGGCCAAGATAAGCGCCTTAGTAAGCGCCGCGATACTGCATTGCAGGACAGCCTGGCCGTCAAGCCTGGGGGTAAGCCCCCGGGAAGAGGAAGTCGGCGAAGCCCTGGCGGTGAAGGCCCAGTGTATGAACTACGGCGGCGAGACGGATAAACGCTTTGTTTCGAGCCGCTGATTTTGATGCAAGGAGAATGCAGAATGAATTTTGAATCGATGACCGTTACCAATGAGGATCCGCCTAGTCAAAAGAAAACGCCCCCATACAACTTTTGTGCCTATTCAGGAGACAACGAGAGGGACTCAAGCAAGAGACATCTTGTAAATATAGTCATGCCCCTGGGCGGCAGGGAATCAGGGCTTTTCCGGTATCCAATTCCGGGGGAGAAGGTGCTGGTCGGGATAGAGTGTACCTATGAGGCTGCTAAGAAGACGGTTACGCTTGACGGCGGCGAGACGCTTGAGGTGGTTACAGGGATAACGCCTAAGACTTCAAATTATTACCTCATGGGCTATGTGCCTAGTACCGCCAGCCAGCCCTTTAGTCCCCCTAGCCCCACCACGTCCGACCCTACAGCGTCAGATGTTATAGATAACCTGGGGCAGGTCTTCCGGTATCAGAAGACCGGGGGAAATGCTTCGGATGCCGAGTATTCGGAGATCGGGTTTTACCATAAAGAAACCCAGTGGAAGGCTAAAGCAGGCGATACAGGCTATCCTCAAATTGACCGGATCAACATCCAGTCCACCGGAGACATCGAGTCCAGGGCGGCGAATCATAATCTGATCAGAGGGAAACGGCTGGAAATTATTTCAGGCGGTAATGGAACCGATCACAAGAATAATACGGCGGTGAAGCCCGACGGCACAAAAGGGGCCGGCCGGCCCCTTGGGGACAAGCCGGGGGATGATGCGAATCTGCATGACGGGGATATACATATCCGGGCTTTTGATTCAAAGCAAAAAGGAAAAGGGCAGGTAATCATTAAAGCGGGGAAGGAAATCCGGCTTCAGGTGGGGCGGACCGTACTGGTGATTAATGACAAGGGCTTTAGCGTGGTAACTAAGAAGGTTGCCGGCAACTGGCCCTGCTCTGCGGATACCGCCCTTTCCATGCATCCACGGACCGGCATAACCATGTTCGGCCAGAACGTCACTATTTCCGGCGGAACCAAAGTCAGTCTCACCGACGCCCTGTCAAGCGGTATCAGCGCCCAACTTGGAGCAACCCGGATTTGCGGCAGGGATGTTACGCTTGACACCTATAACAAAGCGGAATATGGTTTTGCCTTGGCATTGGAAGCGGTTGATTTGCTCTTGCAAATTAACGTTTTTCCTTCAGCTATTATAGGCGACGATCCAACTGAAGATGGGGATGCGGCTAAGCTAAAAATCAGTTGCGACACGATAAAACAGCTCATACAAATAGGAAAAAAGATTTACGGACAAGTATATAATAAGGAGCATCAACTGAAGGAGACCGGCAATAAGTCGCCGTCGCGGGACCAGGTGAACGATTTGCAGAACCGGATGGACCGGTTGCAGCCGCAGCAGGATCCGCAGCCGCAGCCGCAGAACCCGCAGCAGCAGCCGCCGCCGCAGAACCCGCAGCAGCCGCAGAACCCGCAGCAGCCGCAGGAACCGCCGCCGCAGAACCCGCAGCAGACGGATTAGGCCGGAGAGTAACCGGCTATCCCAAGCGGATGGTATATAATAACCATAGGAGAAAATAATTATGGCAGAAGACGGAAGACAAATAGGCGAAGAGATAGCAGCAGGAGCAGCAGGAGCAGCAGAAGTAGTAGCATTACAAGCAACAGGAGCATTGTTTCAAAAAAAAGATAATGATTGGGTAAAAATATTTACACAAATAGTAGGCGTGGTGTTTGACATAGTCGATTGTGTTTGTACCACTTTGGATGACTCCACTAGGGATGGGTCTTTCAGGGATCGGCTGTATATGGCGGCGTACTTTGTAGAGACGAGTTTCATAGATGTACTTACCGCGTTTCTTCGCTCTGGTGCGTCACCAGTTGCCCCCAATATCAAGCTGGGAGGGCTGAAGAGCGAGATAACATTGACGTCGGACAAGCTGCTATCCACTCAAATACAGCTTACTGAAGTCGAATCCATAACTAATACAGTAACGGGATTGATGTATACGGGATTGATTTTGACACAACTTGGACCTTTAGCAAAGGCAGGTATCAATTTTGCAAATACGTGGATAGGCGCCGGTAAGCAGGCGGAGGCGGTAAAGGCGGAGGAGTATCTATAATATGGAAGTGGATCAGGAAACCAAAGACGCGATTCTCAAGGATGTTGCGCCCATCATTGGAGGAGCGGTTGCCGCCATGTGTGTAGCCGCGGTGGCGGCAGAGGTTACGCAGCTATTAGCCACCAATCTTAAACAAAGCGGCTTAACCGGGGATTCCTCCATAAAGCCCACAGATGATGAAACCACCGTCAGCAAGTCCGAGGTCGCGGCCTCGGAAACCGAAGGCAAGGTGGCTCAGGACAAGGTGGCGGCAAGCGAGGGGGAGGTGTTGGCCAATGAAACTGAGGCCCGGGCTTCCACCGGGGAGGCTACCGCCGCGGAATCCGGCGCCTCAGCCCTGCGTACCAAGGAGGGCGCCTCGGACATTGAAACCAAAGCCCTCAAGATGACCTGATTGAGCGGCGGGTACGGCTGTGAGCCGGGTATATTTCGGCCCCGAGGATGATATTATCGATCCCTGCTGGGACAATGCGTTTAAAGCCGTATTTACCAAAGAGACCGCGGCGTCCAAAGGGGCGCTTACAGGGCTGTTGTCTGCGTTGCTTGACCGGAAGGTGAAGGCGGTACAGCTTATTGCCAACGAACCTGCGGTAGACAGCTTGCAGGATCGGCAGATTCGCTATGATATTCATTGCAAAATCGACGGGGAGGAGCTTGTTGATGTGGAAATGACTTTACACCCGCTGAAATTCGAACCGGCCCGTATAGAATATTATGCCGGCGAGCTGTTTACCGGTCAGGACATTCGGGGCGGCAACCGGGGGTATAAAGACTTGAAGCGGACCTATCAGATATCCCTGCTGGTGAACGGACTTTTGTTCGAAGACGGGGAGTTTCTGCATGAATTTGAGTATTACGATGCGGAACGGAAGACCCCGTTAGGGGGACGGACCCGGATTATAACCCTAGAATTAAGAAAGATCGAGAGGATACTGGAAAAGCCCGCAAGAACGATGACGGGAAAAGAACGGTGGGCGGTCTTTTTCAAGTATTGTACGGATAAAGAAAAACGGAGACTCATAAACGAGCTGCTCGAATACGAGGAGGGAATAACAATGGCAAGCGAAGCGTTGCTGATAATTAGCCGGGATGAAGAGGAGCGGGCGCGGCTGCGCAGTGAAAAAAAGTATGTACTGGACCGGATCACCGCGCTGGCTGAAGCGCGAGAGGAAGGTTTGGAAGAAGGCTTGGAGAAAGGCAGCCGGGAAAAAGCCGGGGAAATTGCCGTCAATTTACTCCGTACCGGTTTACCGGCAGAGCAAATAGCCCAAATTACCGGCTTGTCTGCGGATACGGTACGGTCTTTACAGTAGAATCTTCGGTAGGAAAGAAAGGGAAATCATGGCTGATAAACTGGAATGGCTGAATAAACACCTGGTGTTGATACGGTATACCGCGCTCAAGGATGTAATAGAACAGGAAGGCTACAAAATACGGCCCGATCTGGAGGAACTCTTTACCGGCGTTACCGGCGCCGAGGCAATGATCTTTAAGTTCGCCGGCCTGGCGGATTTCAAGGCTGCCTGCGAGCTTATGGCCCATATCGCCCACCGCCGGGCCGGGGTGTGGTGGGGCTACCGCTGCATCCTCTCTCTGCTGGAGGAATTACAGGCAAATCCCGCGGCGGACCGGGATATAGCAGACATCGGGGCCAAGTTTGAGCCTGCCGTGCCGGACTGGGCAAAGGTGGAACTGCCGCCCCCGCCTGATACCAGTGGTTTGGAAGAAATGCTTGCGGATATGCGGGCAAAAAATAAGGAACTGTTCACCCAGATTGATCCGGAAATGCTGAAATATGTGCAGGACGCGGTGGAAGTGGCCTTCCAGGAGTTTAAACGAGTTCACGGCATCCATCCGCTGGATTTGATTAAAAAGTTGGGGGAACGGCTCAAGGAAGATACCTTTGTTATTGATCCCGATTCGCCGGTGTTCAAAGCTAAGGCGGAACTTCACGCCCAGCTCGCTGCGGTGCAGAAAGAAACCGTGGAAACCATTAAAGCGGTGATCCCGCCTAAGGTTCCCGGGCATGAAAAGAAGGTCCGGGACAACGCCCTGGCCGCGGTGTACCGGTGGGTAAGCGCGCCGGATCAGGTGAACAGTCAGAAATGCCTGGACATCGGGAACGAGTGCCCCGGCACTCCGGCGGGCCTGCTTTCCTTAAGCGCGTTCTGGGCTTACGGAGACCTCCTGCCTTTGGGAGAGCAGACCGTACCCACGCCCCCGGGTCTTGCGGCAAACGGCTTGTGTCAAGCGCTTTTAATGTGCGCCTTACACAAAGGAGGAACCCGGAAGGTCAAGGAACGCTACAAGGAATATTTCCGGCTGGGGCTTGAGGTGCTGACCGGCGCGGACAACTGGGGGGAAAGCCTTGAGGAGGGAAAAGCCCCTCATGAAAAACCGCCTGCTCCGCCTGAAACCAAACCTGATGCCCCGCCGTCCGCGGCTTATAAACGATGGAAACCGGAGAATCTGTAATATTGAGAGTATACAACAAAAAAGGAGCGCCTCTGGATTTTGTCATTCGGCAAGCGCGTCCTGATGAAGCGCCGAAAGTGATAGCATTGATAACTTTGCAGCATGGGAAAAATTATCCGGATCATACCGTTTATGACCGGGACTTTATGCGGGACCATATTGAAAAAGACCTGTACCGGATTATTCTGGCGGAACATGCCGACGGTACGGCAATGGGCGTAGTGGGCTTTAAGAAAGAAAATCCTTTTCCCGGCAGCTTAGTATTCAGCTTCCTGGTGGTAGACCCCCGGTTTCGGGGTTTCGGATTGGGAAAACTGCTCCTCCGGTCTTTGCTGGACTTCCTGTCCGGGGAGGCCTATACCTGTGTATGGGGATACTGTATTACCATTGATACACTGTCTCAAGCAAGCCATGATGAGCTTGGATACCGGCCCGCAGGCTTAGTGCCGAATTGTTATTTCTTTGATGCAAACGGCAAGTTCGGAGCGTATCTTGACGTTCCGCTTCCCCTAAAACACAGCCTGCTGGTTATGTGTCTCCCCTGCGGGAAACGCGATGCCGGCGTACTCTATGCGCCCTCTTTATACAGGGAGTATATTACGGAGGTATATGAGTCTATGCAGGTGATGTATAGGCTCCGGGAACCTGAAATTGATACGCCCGAAGCCGGACATTCCCTGTTTGCGGCCGATCAAAATGAATACCATCACTATTGTGAACTCATGGTACAGCAGGCGGGCATTGATTTCAAAGAGATCCTTGAAAAGACCCTTGCCCAATACGCCGGGCTGGAAAACCAGACCTTCAATACCTTTATCAGCCTCAATGACCCGGGGGCTTGTTTCGCAAGCCGGGTTTTAGAGGAACAGGGCTTTTTCTTTACCGGTCTTCAGCCTCTTGCAGGACAGTATGAATATATGCTCTTTCATTACTCTCCGGGACTTTTGATTCCCTTTGATACAATCAAGGTTACCCCTGCCTTTGAGAGACGGCTTGCCTATATCAAGAACCTCTATTATCTCCGGAACAGCATATATACGGAGGGTTCCTGTGGCCGGGCACATTAAATATAAGGTTTTAAAAGCCCTTCTCGGGGCTTCTTTGGGAGCCTTACTGTTTGTAACCGGTTTCTGGCTGGTAAGTACCGTTAGCCTTCGGAATGCCGTCATATCCATGAACGACCGGCTTGGCGAAGTTACCGCGGAAAACAGCCAAGCCGCTTTATCGAATCAACTGCAAGATCAGCTTATCAAGCGGGCGCAGACTAAAGCAATACTTGTCGATGAAAGGCTCTTGACAATACTAAATCAAACCGAAAGGGTTGCCGATATGGCAAGCCGGATATACACGAATAAAGACCTATACCGGCCTAGAAGTATCGGGTATTTGGAACCGGATCAAATCGGAACCGCGGTTCCTCATATCAGAACCGCTCCGGGGGTTTCATTGGAATCCATTAGAAATGAAGTTTTTTTGGCCGCAAATATTAGCGATGTTCTCAGTCATATCACTTTAATGAATATAGGGATCAACGCAAGTTATATCGGCGGCGCATCGGGTTATACCATTTCTGTGGATCAACGGGATTCCGGCGTCCATAATACCAATTTTGATGTTACAAACCGGGGGTGGTATAAAGCGGCTCAAGAAAAAGACGGTCTTATTTGGACGGTTATGCTTGACGCTTTGGGTAGAGGCATCGGTATTTACTGCGCCAGGCCGTTTTATGACAGGTCCGGCGGGAAACCGGTATTCAAAGGCGTTGCCGGCAGCGGAACCCTTTTGGCCGAATACTTAGAATACATTCTTGATCCCACCCTAATCGGGAATAACGGTTATCTGTTTCTGCTGAATGAAAAAGGGCAGGTGCTTATTTCTCCTTATCATCTCACGCCCCGGATCGACGAAGGGGGCAATATTCTCTGGGATGATTACCGGCAAAGCGATGATCCGGCAGTGCGGGATCTTGCCGAACGGATGATCCGGGGAGAAACAGGTCTTGTAGACGGCATATTATTGAATAACCGCCTGAGTTATGTTGCGTATCACCCTCTTTCAGTGATTAACTGGAGCCTTGGCATTGTGATTCCAATGCAAGAGGTCCTTGCGCAGGTGCAAGGGATACGGTCCAGTATTTTATCCCTCACCGATAAAAAAATTGAAGAGATAAACTTTTTTATCCTGAAGAATTTTATCTTTAACGGCTTGATTATTGCGGTTACGGTGGGGGTTACCGTTTTTGTTTCTGGAAAACTGTCTCATAGCCTTACCGCCCCGATCATCGCTCTGAGTAAAGGCGCAACCGACATCGGAGCCGGTAATTTGAAATACCGGTTCAACATTAAAACCGGTGATGAGCTTGAGATGCTTGCAGAGACATTCAACCAAATGATTGAAAATATAACCTACATCTCCGGTGAAAAAGAACGAATTGGAACCGAGTTAAGCATCGCCACCAAGATTCAGGCAAGTATGCTGCCGTGTATTTTTCCTCCCTTTCCCGATCGGCATGAATTCGATATCTACGCGGAGATGCATCCTGCTAAAGAAGTAGGCGGGGACTTTTACGATTTCTTTTTTATTGACGAGAACCGTGTAGCGGTAATCATTGCCGATGTATCCGGCAAAGGGGTGCCTGCGGCGCTGTTTATGGTCGTTACGAAAACCCTGATCAAAGATCATGCCTTGATGGATAAGAGCTTAGACGAAGTGTTTTATACGGTGAATAATCAGTTATGTGAAACCAATCAAACCGGTATGTTTGTTACCGTATTTATGGGCATATTGGAGATTAATACCGGAAAGTTTAGGTATGTCAATGCAGGGCATAATCCGCCCCTTATCAGGCAGGGGGGCGGCGAATTTACCTGGCTGGAAACCAAACCCGGACTGGCGCTGGCGATAATCGAAGGCGTCCGGTTTCAAGTTATGGAGACTGTTCTGGCCGAAGGAGATATGGTATTTCTGTATACCGACGGTGTGACCGAAGCGATGGATAAAGCAGAAAACTTGTTCTCCAACCGCCGGATGCTTGAGACCATAAACCGCGATGGCTCCGGTAATAATACGATCAATGAGCATATCGGCGCTATGCTCCGTGCGGTTCAGAATTTTGCCCGCGGCGCGGAGCAGGCCGATGATATTACGATGCTTATCTTGGAACGTAAGAAGCGGTGTTAGAGGAGGAATCATGGAAATCGAACAAATAGAGACCGGCGAAACAATAACCTTGAAAGTGAGCGGTAAATTAACTGCCGGTACTGCGGAAGATTTCGGCGTGACCGTTACCGATGCGCTTACGAAAACGGCTTATCTGGTCTTGGATTTTCAAGGTGTAACATACGTGGCTTCCGCAGGACTGCGGGTGCTGGTCTTAACCCAGAAGAAGCTTGCCGCCGCAGGAGGTACGCTGATTCTGCGCAATCTGAAAAGCGGTATTCTTGAAATTTTTCAGATAACCGGTTTAGATAGTATCTTTACTATTGAATAAATTGTATACCGGCAGAGGAGCATGGCATGACTAGAGCTTTCGTTTTTGATTATGAAATCACCCTCTCTACTTCCCTGGATGAACTTGACCGCCTTCAAGCATGGATTGAGGGGCATCTGGAAACGCTGGATTGCCCGGCTAAGGTGTGCAGTCAGATTGCGGTAGTAACCGAGGAAATTTTCGTAAATCTGATCGGCTACGCCTATGGCGGAAATGCCGGAACAGCGGTTGTACGCTTGGGCATACATGATAGGGAGGTGATGATGCAGTTTGAAGATGAGGGCATAGCCTTTAACCCCTTAGAGTACCCTAAACCCGACCTGAGTACCGATATTGCCAACCGGACGGTAGGGAATTTGGGTATTTATCTTACCAAGAGGCTGACGGATAAATTTATCTATTCCAGAACCGGCGGGAAGAATCTGCTGACCGTTTATAAAAATATTGAATAATCAAATTGGTTCCCAATATATAGTAATTCCCCTTAACAAAAACGATAAAAGAATGTATAATAACCAATATGGCATAGGATGAAAAATTTAGATTGCGGGTAATCGAATATAAAGACAGCGGGCATACGTTCAAAGAAATGTATGAAGCGTTTGGCGCAACGGTACTATCGCTGGGAAAAACTGCTTGATGAAACAGGGTCTGTCAAATACCATGCGCCTGCGGAATGGGACAGGAAAACAGATAAACAGGAAGAAACAGCTTCAAGAGATTTGCGAAAAAGCGCAAGCAGGTTTGCGGTTTCTTCCCCTGTATTCCCCTAATTTTAATCCAATCGAAAAGGAATGGGCGAATCGGAATAGGTAAAGGCCTTTTTTTTCGGGTTATGTTTAATTTTTTCAGGGCGTAGAACACCGCGGCCGCTGTACAGCCGAATTGTTCAGCCAGCTCCCCCAAATACGCGTCAGGTTTTTCAATGAGCGCCTGTTTTAGTTCATTTTTGTCTATTTTCCGCCTGCGTTCCCGGATAATTTTTCTGTCATAGCACCCGTTTTCGATTTTCTCTTTCCATACATAATAGGTTTCCGGCGGAATGGTGAACGCTTCTTTCAATTCTTTGAAGGTATGCCCTTCATCTTTAAACGCAACCGCGCGCCGTTTATAGTCATTGCTGTACATTTTTTATATATCGGCTCCTATTTCAAAAACTTAAATTAATCTACTATACATACCTATTCCGCCTCTTCACAAAGGGAAATTATGTATTTTTTTATTGAAGCAATTTTCTCATTTAGTTTCAATGATGACAATAATTCTTTGATTGCGCGTTCCCTAGTATAAAGTTTTATTTCATTTACTTTATCTTCCCAATACTTTATTTCCATTTCTCCCCGTGTAA
>JAITHW010000058.1 GCA_031279815.1 Treponema sp.
GTATAGACAACTTTTATGCCGGGATTTTCCGCTTCAAATTTGGCAATACCATTTTTTATTGCCTGTGTTTCCAGAGGGCTTGCCTCCCAGCCGAAAAAGGTAAGCGTTATGCCGCCTGAGCTTCCGGCAGCGCCGTCCTTCTTTGCACATCCCCCCAATACCACGAGCGCGGCGGCCAAAAGAACCGCCGAAGACCGAAGACCGAAGACCGAAGACCGAAAAACGTTTTTCATAAAATCCTCCGCATAAACATATAGAATGTCCTTAGTATACCCCCCTGTCCTTTTGTCTGTCAACATAAATTATTGATATTTTTCAATTTTTTATTAAATATATAAAATTCATCTCTTATTTATTAGCGGAACACCCAAAAATTAACATAAATATTATATAATTCAATTTATATTGATATAATATGACAATATGCGCTCGCCCTGGGCGCCCGTCCTGCCCGCGTTCCGCAACGGTTGGCTAGACTATATCATGATAATCTTGTGCGGACTGTACGGATGTTCCTAAAATTATCGCCGTCAATCCCCCCTGGAGGATATGGATAAACTTATCACGGCAGACCCCGCGATGGATGCAGCTAAACAATCAATCAAATCGAATATCTTATTAGTCAGAAAATCGACGGCATATTCCTTAATCAGGCGGATTTGGAGGGAATACGCCCCGCGCCCTTGGCGCTCAAGAACACCGGCTATGTCTGCGGCTTGGATATGGTAAAGCGATTCCCCCAATGGAGGCCGGCGAATGATTTTGTTCTTCTACGGTCCCCGCGGCTTGTAATTCGGTATAAGCGCGGCCGCATCGAAGGGTTTCAAACGCCGCCCATCTCTATTTTATACCTCTGTATTGTCCGCGCTTCCTTCTTCTCTATATTTCCCCTACTTGACTATGCCGATAACAGAGCTATAGACTTTTATAATACGTTATGTATAAAACCTTGCCCGGAGGCAAGGGCAGTTCAGTTGGCCAGGGGTTCATTTGGAGGATGCTATAACTATCGTACTGGATAATCGGGATATTCTGTCCGGGGTATGCGGCGCGAATGATGGAAATCTCAAGGTTATCGAGGGTTCTCTTGGAGGGCGTATCATCGCCCGGGGGAACGAGATCCATCTGGAGGGGGTGGATGAAACCGGCCTTCGGCGGTTCAAGCTGATGATGGATAGCCTTATTGCAGTGGTGCGGGAGGGGGAAAGCCCTTCCCCGGAGTTTGTCAGAGCCTTGGCGGGAAGTTTCGGCCCGGATAACCGAGGCGCTTCTGAAGAAGAAGCGCATAAGGAGGTTCTTCGGAAAGGGAATCATGAGCCGGGAAACAGGGCGCTTACCGGATTGGAAGGTGTTTTCGGAGAACGGGACTTCATACGGGAAGCGGTGATTCAGATTCCCCAGGGATTCAGCCGGGTCTATCCTCGGAGTAAAAATCAAGCGATGTATGTGCAGGGAATGCGTTCCCAAGATATCACCTTTTGCGTGGGCCCTGCGGGGACCGGTAAGACTTTTCTCGCCATTGCGGAAGCCTTGGGCCTTGTGTTATCCAAAAAGATGCGGAAGCTGGTGCTGACCCGTCCCGTGGTGGAAGCGGGGGAAAGCCTGGGTTTTTTGCCCGGGGATCTGACCCAAAAGATACACCCCTACCTGCGCCCCCTTTATGACGCTATGGAATCTCTGGTGCCTTATGAAGCGGTTCGTCATTTGGAGGAGACCCGAACCATAGAAATAGCGCCTCTGGCGTATATGCGGGGAAGAAGCCTTAATGATGCGGTGATCATCCTTGATGAAGCTCAGAATACCACCAAAGAACAGATGAAGATGTTCCTCACCAGACTTGGGGGAGGCTCCAGGGCGGTCATCACAGGAGACGCGACCCAGATTGACCTTCCCAAGCGGGTTGATTCCGGGCTGTTGCACGCCCTTTCTATCCTTTCCCGCGTAGAGGGTATTCACTTCGCCTACCTTCATACCGGAGATGTGGTACGGAATCCCCTTATTAAGAAGATAATTCAAGCCTATGACAATGAAAGAAAATCATGACGGTCTGGAAGCCGTTGATGAAACCCGCGGCGCCGGTATTAAAAATACCTCCCTCACGTTTAGGTTCCCTAAAATCCGCCCGGGTCCTGCCGCAGCAACCGGGATTGCCTTTTTAGTTTCCCTAGCCATAGCTATGCATAGTATGCATTCCGGCGGAAACTCTGTAGGGGATATTCAGGACTTTGAGGTTGGGAAAGTTGCGGAACGGGATGTAACCGCGGAGCAGCCGGTTTCGTATATTGATGAAGCCGCAACCCAACTCAGGCTCGAAGCCCAGCAGCGCCTGGTATCCGCGGTCTTTACCTATTCCCCGGAGGAGAGCAGGGCGGCCCAGCGGGAGTACAGCCGTTTTTTCCGGTTCTCCTTGGACCTTTTTAAAGAGGGGGTTTCCCTGGAAGTATATGATCTCAGGATCCGTGCGGAATTTCCCGGATTCTTTTCAGGCGAAACCCTGGAAATTCTCTTTGAGGCTTCCGATCGGGAGGATATGCTGAAATTCGGCGCTTCATTGCTGGATAACTTCATGGAAGAGGGTATCTTCGCTCTCCCGGAAACCGGTTTGGAGGCCTATAATCCCGATACGGTGGAATTGCTCCGCAATTCCGGGGCTCAGGTAGGACGGGAACGGGTTGCTTTCGGCAGGATCGTTACCCTTGCCTCCGCGCATGAGGCCATAGACCGGTATGTGGCGGACGGGTTCCCCCCTTCTTTTCGGCTGATCGCCTTTGATCTCCTCAAACCTTTCATTAAGGAAAACGTATTCTTTTCTTTACAAGATACGAAGCGCCGTTTGGAGGAGGCCGGCGATCTTATGGAGTCGGTGGTTAAGTATATAGAACCGGGAAAACGGGTCATCAGGAAGGGGTTCATCGTAACCGAAGAAGATATGGCCCAACTCAGGGCGCTGAACGCTCCTTCCAAGAAGGACCCCCGGATTATCATCGGCCAGTTTCTGCTCTTTCTGCTGCTGTATGGTTTCTTTGTGTTTCTTGGGAGCGTGAAACTCATCGGCAGGCCTCTTACCGGCCCGGAGATATATCTCCTATCCGCGTTAACCGCCCTTTATATAATAGGGGCCTGCTTTGCAAAAAACCTTTCGTTCAATACCGAATACTTCCCGGTCTCCATCGTGCTTCCCACCGCGCTGGTGATTATGCTGCCTTCCCTATTGATAGGCGCGCCCCTGGCTCTGGCGTGGGCTATAGTGCTGCCCCTGGGGCCCTTCCTCTCTAACGCCTTTGACGTATCCGCGTATATTTTTGCCTTGGTCTCCGGCGTGGTGGGGTCCTACACCCTGCAAAGAGCTGAAAAGCGTATGGATTTGGTCAAGGCGGGGCTTATCATTGCCGGAGCGAACGGGATCGCCGTGATCGCCATACTCCTCATCAACGGAGCCGCTACATGGGGAGATTATCTGATTATTCTGTTCTGGGCGGCTTTTAACGGCGTTGCGTCCGGGATGCTGGTATTAGGAGCCTTACCGCCTCTGGAACACGCCCTGAATGCGGCCACCGCCTTCAGGCTTATCGAATTGTCTGACCTCAATACGCCTCTCTTGAAACGGCTTTTTACCGTTGCTTCCGGGACCTACAGCCATTCGATCATGGTGGCCAACCTGGCGGAAGCGGCTTGTCAGGAAATCGGCGCGAACCCCCTGCTGGCGCGGGTGGGGGCTTATTATCACGATATCGGCAAAATGGAACAGCCCGATTACTTTGTGGAGAATCAAACCTCCTATAATAAACACAATGATATTCCTCCGGCTTTGTCGGCTACCATTATCCGCAGTCATGTGAGAATCGGGGTGGAAAAAGCCCGCAGCCTGGGGCTTCCTCAGGAGGTAACCGACATCGTGGCGGAACATCACGGGAATTCGATCATTACCTGGTTTTACAACAAAGCGCTGGAACAAGACCCCCAGGCTGATCCGGAAGAATTTTCCTATCCCGGCAGCCCTCCCCGGTCCCGGGAATCCGCGGCGGTCATGCTGGCGGATGTTTCTGAAGCCGCGGTCCGGACCTTGGAAAACCCCACGCCGGCCCGGATCGATCAGTTCATTCAGGAACTGTTCGACGCTAAGGTCGAACACGGGCAGCTTGCCGCTTCGGAACTGACCTTCCGGGATTTGGAAACCATCAAGCACGCCTTTGTGCAGGTTCTTGCGGGGTATTATCATTCCAGGATCAAATACCCTAAACTGCCGCCTAAAGAAGCGCCCGCTGCGGATAAGGGGAACAACCCGTGAACCGAGTTGCCATACAAGCCGAAGAAGATCCTTTGCCTCCTTGGGCCGGACAGGCGCATAGATTTATACTGACTGTGCTGGATCGTCTTAACCGGGACCGCTGGGACCTGTCGGTGCTGTTCTGTAGGGACGAATATATCCGCGGCCTCAACGCCCGGTTCCGCCAAAAGGGCGAGGCTACGGATGTATTGTCTTTTGAACTGGGGGAAACCATAGAGGAAAACGGCGAAACCCGGTATCTGCCGGGGGATATTGTCATATCCCTGGAGAGTCTGGAGGAAAACGCCCGGTATTTTCAGGTTTCCCCTGATGAGGAATTGCGCCGTCTCTTGATTCATGGGATCCTCCATTTGACCGGCATGGATCATGCAACGAATGCCGATATTGAACCTATGCTGTTATTGCAGGAAGCGCTATTGGCGGAACTAGCCGGGGAGCGCATCTTACCATGAAAGAGGGTTCTTTTCTAGCCGGGCTTTTCGAGAGCTTTAGAACGCGTGGAAAAACCATAAACAGGAAGATCTACCGGTCTCTCGAGGCGGATAAGCAGGAGATGATTCAAGGGGTGCTGGAGCTTTCGGGGACTACGGTCAAAGAGGTCATGGTTCCCCGGATCGACACGGTGTTTCTGCAAATCGATGCATCCAAGGAGGAACTGTTGGCCTGTATATCCGAGAGCGGCCATTCCCGTTTTCCAGTGTATAAAGAAACAATTGATAATGTCATTGGGATTCTGTATTTGAAAGATGTTTTGACAAGCCTCTTGAGGCATGATACCTTTGATATACAACAGCTTCTTAGGAAGCCCTTCTTTGTTCCCGAGTCGAAACGCATTGACGGACTGCTGCGGGAACTGCGCCGCCGGCGGGTTCATATTGCAGTGGTGGTCGATGAATACGGCGGGGTTTCAGGGATAGTATGTATGGAAGATATTATAGAAGAAATCATCGGGGATATACAGGACGAATTCGATCATGAAACGGAAGATATCCTCTCCTTGGGAGAAGGCGCGTATCTCTGCGGCGCCAGGGTACATCTGGAGGATCTCTCTAAGGCAATCGGGGTGGAGTTTCCTGTAGAGGATTTTGATACCCTTGGGGGCTTTGTATTTAATCTGTTAGGGAAGATTCCGGTAAAATATGAGAAAATCGTGTATAATGGGCATGATTTTATCATTCAAGATATGGACGGACATAAGATCCATACGGTAAAGATCATTCTTAAATCGGGCGTCCAAAAACAGGACGTTTCTAAACGGGAGAACGACTCATGACGCGCGTTTCTTTTTTTATCCTAACCCTTTTGGCAGGTTTTTGCTTTTTCGCAGATAGACCTTTTCTGTATGCTCAAAACCGGGCGCAAAGCCTCCCCAGCGCGGGATCCTATTACGATCAGGGCCGGCTTTACATGGTGGAGGAGGATTGGTACTCCGCGGCGGAAGCCCTGCTGGAATGCCTCCGGCTTAATCCGGCTCATGCGGAGGGAACCGCCGCGCTGGCGGAATGTTACTATGCCTTGGGAGAATTCGATCAGGCCCTGGCGTGGACTCGGAAAGCCCGCTCCTTAGCCCGGGGAAACCTAGCCTTGGCTAATCTGGAAGCCTTTACGCTCATCGGTTTGGGACGCTTGGGGGAAGCGAATTCGGTCATCTCCGATGTGTTGACCCGGGAGCCTTACAACAAAGAAGCCCTTTTTGCCGCTTCGGAACTGGATATTGCCAAAGGGCGTCCGGGGGACGCGGTAACCCGGTACCGGGAAGCGGTGCGGCGGTATCCCGACGACCGGCGCTTGCTGATCTCCTTGGCCCTGGTTTTAGGGTCTCTCGGAGAAACCGACGGGGCCCGGTTCTATATTGAGCGGGCTATTGTTCAGCATCCTCAAGATTATCGGGTGTATTACTATGCCGCATACTTGGATGCCAAAGCAGGACGGCTGAATACCGCCATTCGTTACGCGGAGGACGCGCTGTTTTTTAGGCCCGGGTATGGACCGGCTTTCTCCCTTCTGGCGAGTCTCCGGTATCGGGCGGGTCAGTACGAAGAAGCCGGACGGCTTGCAGACGAGGCTATTGCGCTCAACCGGTACGATATAGGCTCTTGGTATCTCAAGGGTATGTCTTATATCAGAATGGGACGGAAAGCGGACGCTATCACCATCCTTTCAAACGCCGCGGCCATTGATCCCAATGATGAATTTGTCCGCGCTGCCTTAGAAGATACGCTCCTGTCTGAAACCGGCCTGGAGGATCCCCGCCGTTCCCGCTGGGCGGTTTGGCATTTTAACCGGGGCCGGAATTTCCATTCCCGGAACCTCATTGAACAGGCTCTCTTTGAGTACCGCCGGGGACTGCGGCTCAACCCATACGCGGCGGAACGCCGGGAATACGCGGAACTTCTGCGTATTCAGGGCTATCCCTCGCGGTATGTAGAGGAACTGCGGTTCATGCAGGACTTAGGCCTTGGGGATCGCTCGTTGAATGATGCGGTGGAAACCTATGACGCTCTTTTGGATGAAGCCCTGTACCGGCGCTGGTCTGTAAATCCTGTGGAAATCGCCAAACGCCATTGGAAAATAGCGGTTTTTTCTGTGGTATCCCAATCCAGTTTTTATCATGCCGACGCGGGAGCTACCGCTTCTCTGTATATCAAGGACATTCTGGCCCATGATAGAAACATCGGCCCCATGGAATTGGAACTGCCCCAGTCGTCTTTTTCCCATGCCTTTCGACGAGCCCGGGAAGCGGATGCGGATTATTTTCTGATTATATCGGTTTCTGAAAATGAGCGGGATATTTCTATCACCGGAGAGCTTTTCGTAGGGCGGACCGGAACCCCTGCAATAACCTTCACGGCCTACAGGACCGGCGCGGATCGGCTGCGGAACGCGGCCAAAGGCATTGCGGATCAGCTCGGCGCCAATCTGCCCTTTAGAGGGGAATTGCTCCAGCACAAACAGGGACAGGGGCTTATTGATAAGGGCCGGGCCGACGGCGTAACCAACGGCGCGGTGTATGAGGTGGTTAAGAAAGGCAGGACCATGATTCTTAATGAGGGCGTAGGTCTTGCCTATTCCCCCGCAGATGTGGTGGGAACCTTGGTTATTGAAAATGCGGATGAAGAGGTTTCCTCCGGCGTCTTAACCCGGAACGGCTTCTTTGATCGCATTGCCCCCGGGGACGAGATTATCTTACAAACTAAAAAACAGGAAGACGCCCCGCCCGCGGAACCCTTGGCAGACCCGGAACTGCGGACCCTATTGCGGACCTTGCGGTAATAGAGCGGTATAGCCAGATGCCCCATGCCTTTAGGCATAAGGCGCAACGGAAAGGTTTTGAAACAACATTCTTGACATCCTGTCTATCTTGTTGTATACTAAAAAAGTCAAATAGACCTACCCGCGTAGCGTGGGAACGTAACGTCTATGGAGATACAGTAAGACCGGGGAGCATGACTAGTACGGGTACTAGCACTACCGGTAGTAGCAGAACACTTGAGGAGTAAGCCGGGCAACCGGAACAAGCCTCAAGCCCCTGCCTTTAGGCATGAGGTAGCTGACAGAGGGTCTCTGAAGCCGGGCTTAGAGCGCGTAACCCAAACCTGCTGGACGGTCTCAAGGGCTTGCCGAAAATCAAGGTATGCGGATGTTTCAGCAGGGTAAAAACATTCAAACATCGTCCGCAGATTACACGGATTAAGGAGAATATTTCAAGCAAACTAACGATTACTATGGACTTTTTCCTGCGCTCTGTACCGGAATCCGTGTTAATCCGCGGGCGGCGGTGGTTTTACGACGGACCGGATAAAATCTCCGCCCTGTAACGACCGTATTACAACGCGCGATTGATGAAACTGGCGGCTTTATTCCTGTCAAGGGATACCGAAAGGGTAAACTCGTCATTTTCAAAGATTGTAAAGGGAATACAGATGATCTGGGCGTGAATGCCGCCGCCGGGCCAGGAAATGGAATGTTCATCGCCCTTTATAATGGTGGGCAAGGATACCACAAGTTTGAAGACCGTTTCAAGTCCCTGTTTGGCATTTCCCGTGATAATATTAACAATTTCGCCCATGGCATCCCTCACGTCGTCATCCAAATCCGTATGGGTTTTGCCGGTTAAAATGCCGGTCAGCCTGAACGCCAGTTCCTTTTTCATGGAAATAACCACCGCGCCCCTGGCATCGCCTGCCAGCCCTATCACCGCGGAAATATCCCACTCTTTGGACATATCCTGCTCATGGACGGCATTTTTATCAAAGAGGTACGGACGTTCCGGGGTGATTTCAAGTCCTATAAGATTCTTGAATACCTTTTTACATGCCTGAGTAAAAAGTTGTATACATTGATTCATCATCTACTTAATCCTACCAAATAATATCATAAATATATCACCATAATTATAAACATTCCAGAACAACCGTATTTATTCTCTATGTAGGCAGGGATTATATGTGCCTTGACACTCCCCACGCCTAAAGGCGGGGGATTCTTGCTTCAACGATAACTGCCAGGGGTATAGCTTGGTTTTCGCAAAAACTCCCTACAGGGAGCTTTTACGGTGGTTCCAACTACT
>JAITHW010000075.1 GCA_031279815.1 Treponema sp.
AGCTGTATCCAGATTGTAACCGCGTCATAGTGATCCACAAACGAATAGACCCCGTAGGTTTTACCGTATCCCGCGCCGGCAACTACCGTAACCAATGGGCTTTGCACCGCCTTTTCCAGAAGCCGGTAAATCTGAGGGCGTTCTAAATAACGTTGATTACCCGGAACAATGGGTACATTGCTATGAAAAAATTGTTTTGTCATAGATTCTCCCAGGCAGACCCAGTCTAAACAGGCAGACAGTACAATTCGCCGCCGGTGCTAACCGGCCTTTTTAAATAGTTATCAAATGAAAGACATATTTTTATTAATATAGTGCGCTTATTAAGTATTGTCAACCGTTTCGGCATTGAGTAACCGGCATAATATCTACACCTCATGTTCTTTTCTCCTTCTTTTTGCTTGTTTCGCTTCTTTAAATAAAATACACCATGTTTAACTACTAAAATTAAGGACTAATATAAGAAAAATGTCTACAGGTTTATAGGAATTTTTATGATTTTTTTTATTGATATTAGGCCGGCAATAAGCGGCGTATTTTGAAAACTATACCGGCTGTCCATCCGCATACTTTATTTTTAACGTCATCAATGGTAGTATTATTTTTTATAGTATGGATACGGTTGCCGTTTTAGATAGAATTATCGGAGACCCGGGTTTGCGCCCTATATTGTGGAAGAACGGCTTCTCCCGGCGCAGGAAGGGCGTTTGCCGTTTCCTCCGGACTTGGCGCCGCGGTCCTGCGGAAACGGGGATCAATGAGGTCTACACCCATCAGGGAGAGGTGCGGGAGCATCTGCGCCGAAGCCGTCATGTGGTGGCGGTATAGTCAATCCACTTAAGAAGGGCGAAGCTCAATTTTAGCTTCCTGCCATGGAATAGGCGAATTTTTGAAAAAATCCACGGATTGTACGGATTTTCATAGATTATACCGGTTCTGGGTAACTGAAATCCGTGTTAATCCATGTAATCCGTGGACCTTATTTAGTTATTTTTAAGGGGAACAACTATAACTCCCACCGCCTCGGTGAAGACGCTCTGTTACAACCTGCCGGTTCTCCATACCCTGTTGCAAGATGACCGGGCCGGAAGCCTCTGCCTCTTTCCCGCCAAGGCGCTCTCCCAGGATCAACAGGCCGAACGGAACGAGCTTCTGGATCGATCCCAAAGGCGAATCATTGCCTCTCAAAGCTGCGACCTATGACGGGGACACCCCGGATTCCCTGCGGGTAGCGGCCAGGAATACCGGGCGTGTCATCATCTCAAACCCCGATATGCTTCACAGGGATACTGCCCAATCATCCCAAATGGATACGGTTTTTCTCCAGCCTCAAGTATATAGCATTGACAGGGCTCATACGTGCCGGGGAGTGCTGGGAAGCCATGTGGCGAATCTGATTCGACGGCTGCGGCGGAGCCGCTTTCTACGGATCGGCCCTCCTGTTCATTCTCTGTTCCGCCACCATTGCCAATCCCAATGAATTGGCCGAAACCTTCATCGGCGATGAGTTACCCTGGTGGGACCATAACGGCGCTCCTTGTGGAGAGAAGCGGGTTATCCTATAATCCGCCTTTAGCAGACGCGGTTCAGGAAATCAGGCGGAGCGTCATAACCGAAAGCCGGCGCTGGACGCTGGCCCTGCTACAGGGAGGCATCAAAACCATCCTCTTTGCCCATTCCCGGGTTAAGACCGATGTGGGTCTTGGTGGAAACAAAGAAGATACCCGGGGTTTTCTGAAAAGCGTTACAACGGAAGATTAAGGAAACGGGATTAAGCGTAATTTAGCATCGTATATATAATACCGGAAATACATCGCCGTGAGCCGAAACATCATCAGCTATGTATACCGGATTCTACAGGTGATTCTGCAGCCATGCAAAATCACCTGTAGAAGTTACATAACAGCCTTTAGTGTTTTATGGAAATATAGTAAAAACACTTATCTCTATCCGCCATACACTTTTAGGCTGTCGTTTCATAAATATATCGCAATTATAGCCTAATGTCCATAATATGCGGCCTTATGCAGGGGAACCGCGTTAAAAGCCTTAATCTTTATATCATCATATTTCTATCTTTTACTCTAAGCAACCGTTTGAATGCCGTCTCCGGCCCTTTTCGGAACCGGACATCGTCCCCGGCACGATGATCCGGTCTTCACCTAGGTCGTATACTCGGACGGGAATTTGATAAACCGCCTCGATGTTCTCCGCAGTGATAATATCCCGTCCGCCGGAGGCAAAAATACGGCCTTCCTTCATCAGCAAAAAACGGCCGCAGTATTTCAGCGCCAAGTTGATATCGTGGATCACCATGATCGCGGTTATGGCCTCCTCAACGCAGAGTCTCCGCACCAGCGAGAGGGTTTCATGCTGATTTTTTAGATCCAGATTGCTCGTAGGCTCGTCTAAAAGCAAAATCTTGGGGTCCTGAGCCAGAGCGCGGGCCAAAAGCGCCTTCTGCCGTTCACCGCCTGAAAGCTCCTCCAGAAAACGAAGTGCTAGGCACTCCAATTCAAGACGCCGGATAAGGCTTTCTACAATCCGCCGGTCCTGTTCGGAAACCGCCCATTTGATATGGGGATTCCTTCCCAGCATCACCATATCGTAAACCCGAAGGCGGGAGACCGGAGGTTCCTGGAGAACTATGGCTATTTTTCCGGCAATGTCCCCAGGCGTCATCTTTAGAACGTTCTCTTCCCCCGCGGCGAAGACCGCGCCCCGGCGGGGGCGTAAAATCCGGCAGAGGCATTTTAATAGGGTGCTTTTCCCCGCCCCGTTGTTTCCCAGTACCGCGATCATTTCACCGGGGACGGCCTCAAAAGAGATATCCTCCAAAACCGCCTCCCCCCGGCGGGGGTAAAAAAAGGAGAGTCCCTCTACCTTCATAATTTTTTCCCCGCTCCCCGAAAGAGAAGGTACAAAAAGAGCGGCGCCCCCAGGAAGGAGGTTAAGGCTCCGATGGGCAGGATCACCGGAGCCAGGATCAGCCGCGCCGCAAGGTCGCTCAACAGAAGCAGGGTCGCTCCCATGAGGGCTGAACCGGGAAGCAGCCAAGCGTGGTTGTTTCCTGTGAAACGCCGCACGATGTGGGGGGCAATAAGCCCGATGAAGTTTATAAGCCCTGCGAAGGACACCACCGCCGCCGTAGCGGCGGAACAGAGGATCAGGCCCGCCAGCCGCTGCCTCCGGACATTGACCCCGAGGCTCCGGGCGCTCTCCTCGCCGCTTTCAAGGGCGTTGTACTTCCAGCGGTTCAAAAAGAAGAAAGCCGAACAGAAGAGGGCGCTTGCCAGCAGGATTCGAATCTCAGGCCAGCCGCAACGGCCTAAATCGCCGAAAGTCCAGAATACAAGCCGGCCCAGGTCCACATCGCTGGCAAAATACTGAATAAGGGCCGTAGCCCCGGAAAAGAGGGAACTCATGGCCACCCCTGCCAGGACCATCGCCTCGGGGCCGATCCGCACAAAACGGGACAGGGCGAGGATCAAGAGGGCCACCCCCATGCTCCCGGCAAAGGCGCAAAAGCCGGTGAGGGCCATGCCGGTTTCCCGTCCCGCTCCTAAAATGCTGATCGCGAAAGCCGCTCCAAAGGCCGCGCCCTGGGAGATGCCCAAGGTCGAGGAAGAGGCCAAAGGGTTCCGCAGAACCGCCTGCAAGACACATCCCGCCATGCCCAGAGCCCAGCCTCCTAGGAGGCCGCCCAAGACCCGGGGAAGCCGCAGGTTCTTGACCGCCACATTAAGCCGGGGGTCCGCCGCCCGGTGAAAAACCGCCAGCGCCGTTTCAGGCAAAGAGGCCCGGTAGGAACCGGCGTACACCGAAAGCAGAACCGCCGCAGCCGCCGCCAGCACGAGGAAGCCGCACATAAAAAAACACCGGCGGCGGTATCGTCTTACCGCTTCCATAGGATAAAACCGCCTTTACTCGCCGATGGTGATTTCCCTAAATTCATAACCCGCCTCTTTCAAATCGCTGTAGCAAGGCGCCCCCAGCATCATCTCAAAAATTTCATCCGCCTTCCGGACCGGATCGATATCCGCGAACCGTTCGGGAAAGATGATTTTCCCCGCATAATAGGCGTCGGCCAGGGCAATTTCCGCGTTGACCGCATTAAACCGGAAGGAAATTTGAGAATAAACCCGCCGGTTTTTCACCGCGCTAAAGGATTTATAAAACTCAGGCCGCCGCTCGTAATCCTCCCGGATAAGCGCCATGCCGTTAAAATCAAGAAAAATAATATCCGGGTCCCACTTGAGCACTTCTTCTACATCGATATTAAAAGCTCCGCTCTGCCCGGTTCTATCGGCCACATTGTCCGCCCCGATGGCGTAAAAGGGCGAATACCGCGCCTCGGTTCCCTCAAACCCGTGGGCCCCTCGGAATGACACGCCGCCCACATAGACCGATGGCTTATCCGCTTCGGCGATACCGGCGCTCCGCTGTTTAAGGTCCGCCTCCAGGCCCCGGAGGTATGCCGCAAGCTCCGCCGCGCGCGCTTGCCGGTTGTAGACCTCTCCCATAAGGCGCAGGGTGTCATATATTTTTCCGTCAAATACATGATCGATAAGCGGGATCGTTACCACCGGTATCCCGGTTTTTTCGCTCAGCTTGTCCGCCGCCTCGCCGTCAACAGCCGCCAGGATCACATCAGGCGCCAGTTTGATAATCTCTTCTTCAAAGACGGTCCCGTTATCACCGGTTACCGGGAGGCGTGAAAAAACATCCCGGTTCACATAGTTAAAGAGCTTCTGGATATTCGGCTTGCTCTCGTTCTGTTCTACCCCGGCGACGAGGTCCGCCGCCCCCATATACGAAGTAAAACGCAAGGCCCCCACATTCACGCAGATTATTGACTTGACTTCCGCGGGAATGGTTACCTGCCGGCCCGCTATATCGGTAACGGTTTTTTGCGCCCTCTCCGGGGCAGCGGAACCCGGCTCAGGTTTTGTCCGGGAACAGGAAGCCAGGGCCAGGCATACCAGCGCCCCGATGAGGATGATTCTTTTCATCGGCTGCTTCCCGGAAGAACGCGGCTGTAGTGTTTGAAGCAGTCAAGACATACCTTTTTCCCTTCCTGTAAACGGATTTTGTTCTCCGCCGCGGATTCGCCGCAGAGTTCACACTTTACTGAAGTAAATTTTCGCGCGCAACAAGGAATGTCCATGGCAATTTCCCGGCACTCAAACAAATCCTCTGCCGGGGCATCCAGGAGGTATTGCTGAAAAGCCTCACGGTCCATATCAGCGCGGAGGGCCTTAAAATAAAAGCGCAGGGCCCGGCCGGTTTTTCTGCTGATAAATGTATAGGCGTGCTTTCCGGTGTCCTTATGGATGAGGTTTCCCTTCCCGAAAGTGCAGCCAGCCAGAGCCTGAATTGCGTCCACCCCGCAGGCGTCGTTTTCAACTACACAGGCCAGTTCCTCGTCAAAAGAAGGATCGGCTCCCAGCTTCTCCGCAGCCGCCTCCCATACCTTGACGCCGATAGCAAGACCCGGACAGGCATGGCCATGAAAAGCCTTTGCCCGGTCCCAGTACGATTGATTCATAACATTCTCCTTATAAACAAGGAGCTTCATCTCCGAGAAAACCCTCTTCATGGGGATTGATCAAAAAACCGGTTTACCGGCGGCACGTCGAAAAACCCGCCGATGTCTTAACGATACATAGCCTTCATTGCAGGGGGAAAACCGGTTTCATACCGGTAAAATTATTATTTAAAGTATAGAACGGCCTTTGTCAAGTACCTGTACAGCCTTACGCGCAGAAATTATAATGTGATTATAATGACCTTTACTTCAGCAATTCTCTTTATTTGGATTGCCTCTTCCCTAATGGCCCGTTTTCGTATATGCTTTACACCTTGGTAATTTAAGGAAAGATTAAAGAAACGGTTTAGGATATGTAAGGATTAAAATGATGTATAGAAAAACAATCGTAGGGATTTTATTCGGCGGAAAGTCCGCGGAACATGAGGTGTCTCTGCAATCCGCAAAAAATGTATTTGACGCTATAGACCGGGAGAAATACACCCCTATCCTCATCGGCATCGACAAATCCGGCGCGTGGCTTCTCAACGACGCCTCCCGGTTTCTCCTCCATGCGGATGATCCCAAACGGATTAGCCTTAACCCGTCCGGCGATTCGGTGGCCCTCATCCCCCAAAGCCGCGGCGCCATTACCAATGTGCATACCTTAAAGCAGGAGCAGGCTATTGAGGTGATCTTCCCCATCCTTCACGGCCCTTTCGGTGAGGATGGAACCGTCCAGGGTCTCCTGAAACTGGCGGATATCCCCTTTGTAGGTGCCGGGGTGCTTGGTTCCGCAGCGGGAATGGATAAGGACGTAATGAAGCGCCTGCTTCGGGACGCGGGAATTCCTATCGGCGGCTTCAGGGCCCTCAAATCCCACGAACCTGTCCCGGATTTCAAGGCCCTCACAGAGAGGCTGGGACTGCCCCTCTTTATTAAGCCCGCGAACATGGGTTCTTCCGTGGGGGTGAGCAAGATCCATGATGAAACGGAATACCGGCGGGGGATCGCGGAAGCCTTTACCTACGACACCAAGATCATTATCGAAGAGTATATCAACGCGCGGGAACTGGAATGTTCGGTTCTGGGCAATGAAGAACCTATTGCCTCGGTTCCCGGAGAGGTGGTATCTTCTCACGAGTTTTACTCATATAATGCCAAATACATTGATGAACAAGGCGCGATCCTGGAGATTCCTGCAAAGATCCCGGAAGATACCGCGGCGGAGGTGCAAACCCTGGCAATCAAGACCTTTCAGGCCCTGTCCGCGGAAGGTCTCTCCAGGGTTGATTTTTTCCTTAAACCTGACGGAAAAGTCTTGGTTAATGAGATTAATACCATGCCGGGATTTACCCGGATTAGTATGTATCCCAAACTCTGGGAAGCAAGCGGCATTTCCTACACGGAACTGATTGATAGGCTTATAGGGCTTGCTATACGGCGTTTTGAAAAAGAAAAAAACTTAAAAACCAGTTATAGATGATTGTAATAAAAGAATGCGAGGAGCAGGGCCCCCCGCATTTCATTAGTTAGGAAGATTCCGGGCCAACCGGAAGCCCACGTAGTAGACCCGGACGCCGGGAGCAAATTGGACCCGGTTACCGGAACGCAGGTATCGCGGCGCGCTGTACCAGCTCCCTCCCCGGGCGATCCGGTTTGTAGTTACATAGATATTCGGATTCTCCGCATTATAAGGAACATACCTGTCCCAGCACCATTCGTAGACATTTCCATGCATATCATAGAGTTCCCACCCGTTTGGGTTAAAACTTCCCACCGGCATGGTTCTTTCCCGGTAGAGCCCTGTAGGGTTGTTATTGTAGGAATAGGTTCCGTCATAATTCCCGTCGCTGGAACTGAAGTTATTCCCGGTGTTAAAGGTGGCGGCGGTTCCCGCCCGACAGGCATACTCCCACTCCTCTTCGGAGGGTAAACGGTATCCGTTTGCCTGCCGGTTCCAGGTTACTTGTTCCCCATTTATGGCATATACCGGGGCCAGCCCTTCCTTAACACTCCGGGCGTTACAGTACGCTATTGCTTCAAACCAGGTTATCTGTTCCACCGGCAAATTAAGGCGCTTGAAATAACTGGGATTAGCGCCGGGTCCCATCACCGCCTCATACTCTTCCTGGGTTACCTCATACTTGCCCAAATAGAAACCCGGCACTTGGACTTCATGCTGAATCTCATCGCCGTCCCGGCCGGCTTCCGTAAGAGGGGTTCCCATGGTAAAAGCGCCCCCGGGGATTTTTACAAAGTTTTTAAGAGGGTCCGCCTCCGCATACCCTGCCGCGGGAGGGGTCGACGGAACAGGCAGCGGCGGTTGGGCGGCATTGGCAAGAGCCCAGGGGTCGCTGCCCCCGGTCCCGTTGTTTCCATTGACAAGGGTATTTGAAAGATCGGTCAGTAAGCGCATATCTTCCATAAGATTCCGGTACTCTATATCGTCCCCGCTCAAGACCCCGGCGTCTTCGGCTTTTACTATGGCGGCCATAAACAGGTTGGTGGTTCCCAGATTCAGCAGATCCCCGGTAAGAATATACTGAATATCCGTGGCGGCTCCAAAAGCTTTGATGCTTTTGGGATCGATGATGCCGAAATAGGGTATTTCAAGGTCGCTTACCAGGGTTTCGATAGGCAGGGCCCAGGGATATACCGCATAGTTACCGCTGTTGGCTAATTCGATGGTCAGGAATTGAAACAGGATATCCGCCTCCCGGACATCCACTCCGCTGGGGGTATAGAAGGGCAGAACCGTCAGTTTAGGCAGGGTCCGGCCCGGGGTAAGCCTGGTGGCAACCACTATTTCTCTTGCTATATCGGATAAAGCCCCGCGGATATCTCTGACCGCGGCGTATATCTGATACTTACCGGACAATTCCCGGAGGGTCGGCAAATGCACCAGAGAGACAAGCATTATATTCCCGTTCCCCACGTTCTCGGCCCGGACGATCAGGGCGAAATCCACGTTAAGCCGGTCCCGCGCTTCCGCAAAGATATCTTCTTTGGACTTATATGTTTTGGATTCTATATCCCTGATCAAACGGTTGAAATTTGTAGTACAGGGTACCACGTTAAAGGTATCCCGCAGGTCTTCCTGGTTCGCCAGCATTATGGTAATGATTTCTTCATCTCCTCCGGTAGCGCCGGTAAAAGGCAGAATCGTCAAGGACGGTTTGGCCGGATTCTGAACGGGAGTCCCTGCCGCCGGCGCGGGATTTATTCTAGGAGGAGGAGGCGCGGGGAAAGCGGATATGACCGGATTTTGCTCCGGCGGATTCGCCACTCCGGGAGTTACCGCCGCGGGCGCCCGTTCCTCCGCAAAACTTTCTTCCCCCCCGCGGATAAGGGATTTGGAAAGTTTGGCAATCCCGTCTAAATCATCGGTTATGGCCTTGTACTCTATATCCCCGCCGGCCAGAAAATCGGCCTTTTTGGTGCTTATAATAGAAGTCATAAACAGATTGCCGGTTCCCTGATTGAGCAGGTCTCCGGTAAGGACATACTGGACATTGGAGGTTTGGCCGAACTCATTAATACTCCGGGGATCAACGATGCCGTAATAATAAGGAATGTTCCGGTCATGTATGAGGGTATCGATAATTAAGGCCCAGGGGAATACCGCGTATTTACCGCTGTTTGCCAATTCGATGTTCAAGATCTGAAACAATATATTCGCATCTTTGCGGGCATTTGCCCCGCTATAAAAAGGCAGCACCGTAAATCTGGGTAAATCATCGGGCGCCCGGAACCGGGCCGCGTCTATTATCTTTTTTGCTATATCCGGCAACGCGGTCCGTATGTCCCTGACCCCGGTATATTTCCGGTAATCCCCGGCCATCTGCCGCAAGGTCCCCACATGGACCAGGGAGAGGAGGGCCAGATTACCGGTTCCCGCTTTTTCAGCCCACACAATCACCGCAAAGTCCGCATTAAGCCGGCTCTTCAGTTCCGCGGTAATATCCGCCTCCCGTACATAGGTCCCGGATTCTATATCCCCTGCAATATCGTTGAACGTGCCGGTACAAGGCACCATGGTAAATATTTTATGGAGATCTTCCTGCCGTGAAAGCAGTGAGGTAATGGCCTCTTCTTCCCCGCCGGTAGCGCCGGTATACGGCAGGATGGTCAGGGTCGGCTTTGTTTGATTTATCTGAGCTTGCACGGTAAATGACTGGAAGGTAAGCAACATGAACAATAACATTTTAGACCGGATTTTCATAACAATAATGCTCCTCTTGAAATATGAAAACGGCGACACTTTTCATCCGTTTCATTTTACTATTCTCTGGTACAATATATCGTCATTTTTTTTAAACCCCTTGAGATAATAAATAACGCGGCTATGAAAGGGAAAGAAGCGGAGTCCCGGTATTTCTACAGGGTTCTAATTGTTTTATCTCCGCTTTGCGCTATAGTGTTGACATGAATCTGTCCGATAAATAATATAGCTCTACCGGTTTCGTAGAGATAAATGTATGCCGACTTATAGTTTTAGACCTAATCAAATAAGCCTAAGCTTACCCGCCGGGGCAGACTTCCCCCGTGCCACGACGATTATGGGGGCGAGTTTTATTTTGTCAAGTACCTGAGACTATGAATTCGGCTTTTTTTACGCTTTTCCGAAGATCGAGCAGGTTTTCACATTGCAAGCCCGGACAGATCCGGATTATATCTCTGATAAAGGAGCCTTTTATGCCTTTCGCATCGGTTTATCCCAAGTTACGATCAGTTTATTTTGCCGCGGGATTGATCAATCTCAAAGCAGGATCGATCAATCTCATAGCGGGATCGGCCGATCCGGACGCACACATACCAAGGAGCTTTATATGTCTGAATATCAAGGCTGGTTCCCCTCAAGCAGGGTGGAAGTCCTCTTTATGGCAAAAAACCGGAATGAGATTCTGGCTCTTCACGTTCAGCAATGGCTCATTCCTCCCCCAAGATGTTACCGTGCGCTACGGCGTTATGCCTATAGGCGGTCCCGCCGCCAGGGAACAGGTTTTGGCGGATCACTGGCTGCTGGCCGCGGTTCCGGTACGCCCGGAAGACCTGCCCTGCGTCTTTTCAACCCGCCGGCGCACCAGGCAGCTGGATTTCAATCTGGACGATTCCGGGAAAACCCTGTATGTCTGCGGCTGTTACCAGAATCCCAGGGATGAGACCGGCCCGTGGTGCGCGATTCAGAGCAGGCTCATCCCCTAGAAGGGCGCTTGCCGAGCCTGCGGAAACAGCCGCCTTGTTTAGGTTTTTACGCCTGCCCGCCGGGGCGGGGAAAAGGAGTTTTCCATGTATAGGAGGGCCGCAGTATGAGCATCACCGAAGAAACACCCGTACGCTTTACCGAAGAGGATATAGACATCGTTGAAGCGGGAAACTCCGCTACCTTGACCTGCCGCAATGTCTTTGACGCGTACGCCTGGATCATAGACAGGTTTCATAGGGGAATCGAGCAATCCATCACGGTGACTTCCCGGGACTTGGGTTACGGCGTTCACCGGGCAACCCTCACGGTCGCCAAAAACGGCGCGATCTATTCGGCAGCCGCCAAGTTCACCCTCCGGTAGCCGGAGGCTCCGGTACGCCGGTGAAACCGGAGGGAGTTCCGGCCGCCGGTTCCGGTGAACGTTGCTTATCCGGTTCGCCGTAAAACCACGCCCTTTAGGGCTAAACTTGACCCACAAATTGTTCCGAACCTGCTATAATCCGGTGCAAAGACAAAACTCTGGGAGGGGATATGGGTGGAAAGACGGGATTACAGATG
>JAITHW010000079.1 GCA_031279815.1 Treponema sp.
AATGGTGGGGGTGATATACCCGTTCCCTTTCCGAACACGGAAGTCAAGCCCCCCAACGCCGATGATACTGCCCCTCAAGGGCGGGAAAGTAGGTAACCGCCAGGCTCTTTCTTTTTTTATTTATGCAGTTTAAGGCTGAGGGCGACTGATCAGCCGCCCTCACAAAGTTCTTCTATAGTTCTTCCAAATTATAAGGGGTTTCTTGATACACGTAGTTGAGCCAGTTGGAAAAAAAAAGATGGGCATGTGCGCGCCAGCGGACTACCGGTGTTTTGGAAGGATCATCATCAGGATAATAATTCTTAGGAATGGCAATGGGAAGACCTTTGCCGAGGTCCCGGTGATATTCTCGATCCAGGGTCAAGGGATCGTATTCCAAGTGACCGGTAACGTAAATTTCCCGTCCGTCCTTGGCAGTTACTATGAAGACCCCTGCTTCCGCAGTTTCCGATTGTATACTGAGGGCCGACGTTGCGGCAATGACTTTGCGGTCGCTCTCGGTATGCCGGGACTGGGGAGCGAGAAACTCATCGTCGAAGCCCCGGAATAGAGCCGTATGCCGTTCATTTACGTGATGGGGAAAAATCCCGAACAACTTTTGGTCCAGAGTCCGTTTGGGTATGCTGTAGCGGTGGTAAAGCCCTGCCTGAGCGCCCCAACAGATATGCAGAGTAGACCATACATTATTACTTGAATAATCTAGTACCGTTGCCAGTTCATCCCAGTAATCTACCTTTTCAAAATCCAGGATCTCTACCGGAGCGCCGGTAATGATAAGGCCGTCAAAACGGGAATTCAGGATCCGCTCAGAACTGATATAAAACCGTTCAAGGTGTCCCGGCGGCGCATTGTGGGACTCATGGCTTCCCATACGCAGGAAGGTTATATCCACCTGCAAGGGGCTATTACTTAAAAGCCGAAGTAATTGAACCTCCGTATCCAGCGTAGTGGGCATTAGATTGACGATAGCAACCTTGAGAGGCCGAATATCCTGCTGTAGGGCCCGGATATCGGCCATAACAAAAACATTTTCCTCTCTCAGCGCATTATATGCAGGTAAGGCTATAGGAATCTTTATAGGCATACTCATTACTATGCCGAAAAAAGGCAACAAATACAAGATAAGCGTATTACTTCCGGCTTAACATTGACACAGGGAAAACAAATTGATACAACTATATTCAAATGCGGTAGGCGGAATTCGAATTTCTGCCGAGGTCCTTGCTGATTTTGCCGGTGTTCCTCTTGCCGGTTTAATCCAGGAGATAATGCCATGGGAAAGAGTTTAAAGATACGATTTTTTTATCTGTTTACCGGTCTGGGAACCTTTATTGCCCTAAGTGTGGGATTGGTTATGTACATCCGCTACATTGCCTACATCAGGTCTGCCTACCGGGAGAGCTTGACCAACGTGATTACTTTCATGGTTCAGGGATATCCTATTATGTCCGAACCCGGCTGCATCATGGAAGAAGGGCTTGCTCAGTCGGAAACCTACTATAATTTGACCGCGGACATAAAGGCCTTGGCGGACGCTTTCAATTTGGCGTATATCTATGTGATCATTCGCAGCAACAATGAATACCGTTTCATTCTGGATTCTGAAGCGACTCCGGATGTTTTTGCAGGTCTCTCCAAAGAGGATTATTTTCTCCCTTATGAGGCTACCGATGATATGCGGGAAGCGGAACGGACTCGGTCCCTCCATATAAGCCCGAAGCCCTTTACCGATGAATACGGCACTTTTGTTTCCGCCCTGTTTCCGGTGATTAAAAACGGCGAAATCCTGGGGTTTATCGGCGCGGACTATGATGTATCTCAGGTAAAAAGTTTTGAATGGCACGCTATCTTATCTTTACTTGTCGCTCTGGCATCGGCGATCCTCCTCTCCGCCTTTATCGCCTTTGTTGTTTCCTCGTCTTTCATTCGTCCTATTAAACAAGCTATCGAGACGCTGAAAACCATTGCCGATGGAGACCTTACCGCTCGGATTAATACATCTGGGAATGATGAATTGGGGGACATGATGCGCCTCCTGGTTGCGACCCAGGAAGGGCTTAAAAGTCTGATCATAGCCATACGGGGTAAGGCGGATAATCTTTTTCAGGTAGGCAAAGAACTAACCGAAACCATGACCCAATCCGCTGCGGCGGTAAACCGGATCAAAACCAATACCGACGGCATACAGAAAAAAGCCCATACCCAAACTGTAAGCGTTACCAATACCAACTCCGCCATGGCTCAGATCATCGGCAGTATTGATAATCTTAATACCAACATAGAAGCCCAGGCGAAAAGTGTTTCCCAATCTTCGGCGGCGGTGGAGAAAATGACCGTGAATATCGCGGCGGTAACAAAGAGCCTTCAGGAGAACGAGCGGAATATCACCAATCTTACCGCGGCTTCTGAGAAAGGGCATCAGGTTTTGCAAGAAATGTCCAGGGATATTCAGGAAGTGGTGCAGGAATCGGAACGGCTTCTTGAGATAAACAAGATGATTCAGAACATTGCGAGCCAAACGAACCTGCTTGCCATGAACGCAGCTATTGAGGCGGCTCATGCGGGGGAAGTGGGCAAGGGCTTCGCGGTGGTGGCGGACGAAATTCGGAAGCTGGCGGAATCTTCTTCCGGACAGGCAAAGATAGTATCTGAGGTGCTGAAAAACATAAGAGGTTCCCTAGACGGGATAAGCAGGTCTACTTCCCTGGCGCTGTCCAACTTTGAAGAAATCGACCAGGAAGTACGGATTGTATCGGACCAGGAAGCTAGAATCAGAAACGCGGTGGAAGAACAGGATACCGGCAGCCGGACTATCTTGGATACCATCGTCAAATCCGATGATATAACCCAAAACGTACGCCGTGATTCCGAAGAGATGCTTACCCAAAGCAAAAATGTAATGGATGAAGGAAAACATCTTGAAAATCTTACACAGGATCTTTCAGGCGGCGTGGGCGAGATAGCCGCCGAGATGCGGTCGGTCAGTGCCGCGGTAAACCGTATTCAGGAAATAGGGCGGGAAAACAGCCAAAGCATTGAAGCGCTGATACGGGAAATCTCGAAATTCAAGATTTAAAGAAATAAGGGCAAACCCCCTTACGTTGCAGGTTATGACAGCCCGTATAGTTGTTCCCTTTAAGAATAACTAAATGCGGTCCACGGATTACATGGATTAACACGGATTTCAGTTCTCCAGAACCGGTATAATCCATGAAAATCCGTACAATCCGTGGATTTTTTCAAGAATCCGCCTGTTACATGGCAGGAAGCTGAAATTGAGCTTCGCCCTTTTTAAGTGGATTGACTATATAAAAAATTTTGAATTTTTTATATATATTTCCTTGCGGGCTTCTACCCTGTGCATTATAGTAATAATATTAAGAAACCGTTCCTGAATATTAAATATAGATCGATTTACTGTTTTCAGTGTTTAATCCTGGTTGCTGAAGAGATTTAAGAGCGCAGCAAAATAACCGGACGGTTGTTTTGTTGCGCTCTTTTATTTTATTAAGGAGATTTGTATGGCTCAAAATGTGGTGTATGAAAGTTTTGACAAAATGGAAGCTTTTATGAGAGACGTGTTCATAAAAGCGGGGGTACCCGCTGAAGATGCGGCTGTTTGCGCCGAAATCCTGATAGAGTCCGACAAGCGGGGCATTGATTCCCACGGGGTAGGCCGGTTCAAACCGGTTTACCTTGATCGAATCAAAGACGGCATTCAGCATCCGGTAACGAATTTCGAGGTGGTTAAAGATACGGCGGCCATCGCCGTGGCGGACGGCCATGACGGCATGGGCCATGTGATAGGCAAAAAATCCATGCAGATGGCTATTGATAAGGCAAAGCAATACGGCATGGGTATGGTGGCGGTGCGGAATTCCACTCATTACGGCATTGCCGGGTACTATGCGACTATGGCGACTAAAGCGGGAATGATAGGCATCACCGGGACCAATGCCCGGCCTTCCATTGCCCCCACCTTTGGGGTGGAAAATATGCTGGGTACCAATCCTCTGACCGTGGGTATCCCCTCGGATGAGGATTTTCCCTTTGTACTCGACTGCGCCACTTCCGTTTCCCAGCGTGGAAAGATCGAGCACTACGAGCGTATAGGCAAGACCATGCCTCCCGGCTGGGTTATTGACCGGCAGGGCAACAGCGAAACCGATCCTTCCGTTGCGCTGACGGGCCTGACCGAGGGTACGTCCGCCTTAGCTCCCCTGGGCGGTCTGGGAGATGATACCGCGGGGTATAAAGGCTACGGCTATGCCACGGTGGTTGAGATCCTGTCCGCCGCCTTACAGCAGGGGGCGTTCCTTAAAGCCCTGAACGGCTTAGACGGCCAGGGCAAGAAAATGCCCTATCATCTGGGACATTTTTTCATTGCCATTGATATAAACGCCTTTGTGGAACCGGATAAGTTTAAGAAGGCCGCCGGCGATATTCTGCGGGAACTGCGGGCGTCGAAAAAAATGCCCGGCCATGACCGGATATATACCGCCGGAGAAAAAGAGTACCTGGCATGGCTTGATCGGAAGGATAAAGGGGTCCCCTTAAACGAAAGCCTTAAAAAGACCATTAAGGAGCTTCAAAAAGAATATAATCTGGATACATATTCTTTTAATTTTTGAACCTAACTTCGGGTTTTTAATGTTTTTGCCGTCTAAGTATGCGTGCGCGGCAAAAGCCATAGAAGGAGATGATTATGAAAATTGATCCGGCCCTGAAAAATCTGGACGGCCTCTTCCCTGCGGATTTTACGGAAGATCAGAAGGCTCAGGCTAAGACGCTCTTTTTGAAAAGCCTTTCTGCCGAAGCCCACCGTTTCTACAGCGGGAAGATGCAGACCGTACCGAAGTGCGGTCTCTACGGCCTTAACTGGTTTAATGTCTGGTACACTCCGGGAGTTTCCAAAATATCGACCGCCATCCGGGATAATAACGATATGTCTTTTGCCCTTTCCAACCGGGGGAACCTGGTGGCGGTGGTTTCCGATTCTACCAGGGTTCTCGGGGACGGCGATTGCAGCCCTCCGGGAGGCCTGGGAGTCATGGAGGGGAAGTCTCTGCTGATGAAATATCTGGGCGGCGTAGACGCGGTGGCCCTTTGCGTGGATTCCCGGGACGAAAACGGAAAGAACGATCCTGAAAAACTCGTCAACTTTGTCAAGATGGCGCAGCATTCCTTTGGGGCGGTGAATCTGGAAGATATAAGCCAGCCGAACTGTTTTAAGGTTCTCGATGATCTGCGGGAAGCCTGTGATATTCCGGTCTGGCATGACGACGCTCAAGGAACCGCCTGCATTACCCTGGCGGCTCTGATCAATGCCCTGAAGCTTGCGGGCAAGAAAATAGGCGATGCGAAGATAGTGCTCCTAGGCGCGGGGTCGGCCAATACAACCATAGCCCGGCTTATCCTGGCTGACGGCGGAGATCCCGGGAAAATGATCATCTTCGATTCCAGGAATTCTCTCCATGCAGGCCGGGATGATATCAAAAACGACAAGAGGAATTACCGGAAATGGGAACTCTGCAAGCAAACCAATCCCAACCGCTCGCCTTCTATTGCGGAGGCGCTAAAGGGAGCGGATGTGCTCATCGCCCTGTCCGCTCCGGGACCCAATACGGTGAAGCGGGAATGGATCCGGCCTATGGCGGACAAGTCCATTGTTTTTGCCTGCGCCAATCCGGTGCCGGAAATTTGGCCTTACGCCGCCAAGGAAGAAGGGGCCTATATTGTGGCCACCGGCCGGGGAGACTTTCCCAATCAGGTAAATAACTCGGTATGTTTTCCTGGAATCCTTAAAGGCGCCCTGCTGGTCCGGGCGCGGAAGATCACCGATAATATGGCTATACGCTGCGCACATTCTATAGCGGAATTCTCGGAGAAACGGGGCATTGGTCCCGACAATATCATCGCCACCATGGAAGAGACCGATGTCTTTGCCGGGGAGGCCGCGGATGTGGCCCAGCAGGCGATTAAAGAAGGGGTGGCCCGGGTGAACTTAACCTGGGACCAGGTGTATAACCAGGCCAAGACGGATATAACCGCGTCCAAGGCTCTGGTGGAAGATATGAAGAAACTGGGGCATATCAAAGAGCCTCCGGTGGAAATCATGGAAAAAGCCTTAGCCGGGGCAATAAAGGCGGTTAAAAAATAGGGTTTCATTTGTTCGGCCTTTCAAACCGGTTTCGGACGGAGGGCCGAACAAGTACAATTTAGGAAATTTAGGAGGTTTTATGTCGAAGTTTTTAATCGCGATTGACCAGGGTACCACCAGTTCCCGTTCAATTGTTTTCGACAAGCAGGGCAACATCATTCAGGTTGCGCAGAAAGAGTTTACCCAGATTTTCCCGAAGCCGGGCTGGGTCGAGCATGATCCCATGGAAATCTGGTCCACTCAGCTGGGGGTTCTTACCGAAGCAAAGCTCCGCGCCGGTGTAGACGCAAAAGACATTGCCGCTATCGGCATTACCAATCAGCGGGAAACAACGGTTGTGTGGGAAAAGGAGACCGGTAAGCCGGTTTACAACGCGATAGTCTGGCAGTGCCGGCGGACCGCCGAATACTGCGATACCTTGAAAGTAAAGGGGTTTGATAAAAAGATTAAAGAAAAAACCGGTTTGATAGTGGACGCCTATTTTTCCGGCACAAAGATCCGCTGGATTCTTGAAAACGTCCCGGGAGCGCGCTCCCGGGCGGAAAAAGGCGAACTCCTCTTCGGCAATATCGACACCTGGCTTGTGTGGAATCTTACCAAGGGAAAGGCCCATGTTACCGACTACAGCAACGCGTCCCGCACGATGCTTTACAATATTCATAAACTTGAATGGGACGAAGAAATCCTGAAGGAACTGAACATTCCGCGCGGTATGCTGCCTGAGGTAAAGCCTTCAAGTTATGTGTATGGAAAGACCGATACCGAATACTTAGGCGGCGAGGTGCCTATTGCCGGTATTGCCGGGGATCAGCAGGCCGCGCTCTTCGGTCAGTGCTGCTTTGAGGCGGGAACGGTAAAAAACACCTACGGTACCGGCTGTTTTATCCTGATGAACACCGGAACCAAGGCCGTGGAGTCGAAAAACGGCCTCCTTACCACGATAGCCTGGGGCGCGGACAACAAGGTCGAATACGCGCTGGAAGGCAGCGTATTTGTCGCGGGCGCGTCGATTCAGTGGCTGCGCGACGGGCTTAGGATTGTTGACAGCGCCCCCCAGTCGGACATCATTGCGGAAAGCGTTCCCGATACCGGCGGCGTTTATGTAGTACCCGCCTTTGTCGGTCTCGGGGCTCCCTACTGGGACCAATACGCCCGCGGCACAGTTGCCGGCCTCACCCGCGGCACAACCAGGGAACACTTCGTGCGCGCGACCCTAGAATCCCTTGCCTATCAGAGCTATGACGTTATCAAAGCCATGGAAGCCGACGCGGGCGTGCCTATCAAGGCTATCCGGGTGGACGGCGGCGCTTCGAATAGCAATTTCCTTATGCAGTTCCAAGCGGACATTCTCAATACCGACGTGGTCCGCCCGAAAATCGTTGAGAGCACCGCGTTGGGCGCGGTTTACCTTGCCGGACTTGCGGTCGGTTTCTACACCGACAAATCGGACATCGTCAAGAACGTCGCGGTGGACAAGGTGTTTGCCTCAAGCATTCAGGAAGGGCAAAGGACAAAGCTCATCGCCGGATGGGAAGAAGCGGTTAAACGCTCTCTCAGATGGGAAAAACCATAAGCAAACCGGGATAGCATCATTATAGGAGGGGCGTATGCGGCGGTTCATTGTTATATGAATGCAGCCGCTGCGGTTTATCAACATCTCTTTATAAAACCAGGATACATCGAAAAAGTATCCGAAGGAGAAAGGTTATGGATATGGCATACCTGGGTGAATTCATTGGAACCGCTTTTTTGATTTTATTAGGCGACGGCGTGGTTGCTAATGTAATTCTGAAAGGCACGAAAGGTAATAATTCAGGATGGATTGTTATTACCGTCGGGTGGGCGACGGCTGTACTGGTTCCGGCGCTTATGTTTGGAGCAATGTCGGGGGCTCATTTTAACCCCGCGCTTACCATTGCGCTTGCGGCAGCGGGGAAGTTTGAGGGGGCGAAAGTAATCGGCTACATCATCGCTCAGTTCCTCGGGGCTATGTTCGGCGCTTTCCTTGTCTGGCTTATGTACAAAGACCATTTCGACGCAACAGAAGATCCGGGTACTCAGCTCGGGGTGTTCTGCACGGGGCCTGCGATACGGAATACCGGTATTAATCTTATCTGCGAAATTATCGGAACTTTTGTGCTGCTCTTTACCCTTACCAGCGGCGTAGCCCAGGCGTCCGACGGCGGATTGGGCGCGATTGGTACCTGGCGTGCCTGGGCGGTTATTCTTGCCATCGGTATTTCTCTCGGGGGAACGACCGGCTACGCGATTAATCCTGCCCGTGACTTGGGTCCCCGTATCATGCACGCGATTCTTCCGATGAAGGGGAAAGGCGGCTCTGATTGGGGCTACTCGTGGATTCCTGTGGCAGGTCCGGTAATCGGCGCTATTGCGGGCGCTCTAGCCAGCGTGGCGGTTTTCGGTTAAACTATAGTTTGTAGAAGACAATGAGTTTTATCGCAACTTGATTCGTTAAGGAGTAAACATGGCAAACTTAAAGGGCAGTAAAACCGAAGAGAATTTAAAGGCCGCTTTTGCCGGGGAATCACAAGTCCGCGGCAGATACTATTACTTCGCGGCTAAAGCAAAAGAAGAAGGGTATTCGAATGTTGCGCGGTATTTTGAAGAGACCGCGGTAAACGAGCAGGAACACGCAAAGCTTTGGTTAAAATGCTTAGACGGCATCGGCAGTACGGAGGACAACTTAAAAACGGCTATTACCGGAGAACACGGGGAAACCTCCCATCTGTATCCTTCTTTTGCGAAAATCGCAAAAGAAGAAGGGTTTAACGATATAGCCGAACGGTTTGAACAAGTTGGGGTTATCGAAAAAACCCACGAAGAGCATTTTAAGAAACTCCTCGATACCCTTGGAAAGGCGGGCCCTGTACAGGATACATGGAAGTGTGATAATTGCGGAAATATCATAAACGCGAAGTCCGCTCCTGCAACCTGTCCTGTCTGTAGTAATTCCGACATCGCCTGGTCTAATTACAAAGCCTATAAGCTTGTCAAAGAATAATGAACAGAGTTTGTTCGTGAAGCTCCGGCTGTTTCGGCAGTTTTGCTGCCGAAACAGCCGGAGGATCTTTTTGTTTAAAATTAAGGGGGTTATGTGAAAAAGATAATCAATGATCCGAAAAACATTGTTGACGAAATGGCCGAGGGCTTGGTTCTCGCGTATCCGCGCTATGTCAAACGGGTAGCGCTGGCGGAAAAAGATCAGGCGGTCATTGTCAGGAGCAATAAAAAGACTGGCAAAGCAGCCCTGGTTTCCGGCGGCGGTTCGGGGCATGAACCTTCCCATGCCGGGTATGTAGGGGAGGGTATGCTTGACGCGGCGGTGTGCGGCGCTATGTTTACCTCCCCCACGCCGGACGCGGTTTTTGAAGCGGTTAAAGCCGTAGACGTGGGCAAAGGGGTTCTGCTGGTGATCAAAAACTACACCGGGGACGTAATGAATTTTGAAATGGCCGGAGAAATGGCCGAAGCGGAGGGCATAAAAACCGCAAAGGTCATTGTCAACGATGATGTGGCGGTAATGAACAGCACCTGGACCGTGGGACGCCGGGGCATTGCCGGTACGGTGCTGGTTCACAAGATCGCCGGGGCCGCGGCGGAAGCGGGCCTTGATCTGGAGGCGGTGCGGAATATCGGCGAGCGGGTCATTGCCAATGTCCGGTCCATGGGCATAGCCCTTTCTCCCTGCACGGTTCCTGCCGCGGGAAAACCCGGCTTTGAACTGGGGGATGATGAGATAGAAATCGGCCTGGGCATACACGGGGAACCGGGCGTTGCCAGGGGCAAGCTCAAGGCCGCGGATGAACTGGCGGAACATATCCTTGCGGATTACATCCTGAAGGACAACCCTATCAATCCGGGAGAAGAAGTTGCGGTGCTGGTAAACGGCTTGGGGGGCACTCCGCTGATGGAGCAGTTCATCATCAACCGCAGGGTACATGAAATTCTTACCAAAAAGGGCGTCAAGATTTATGCAACTAACGTGGGGAATTACATGACCGCCATTGAAATGGCGGGTTTTTCCGTTTCGATCCTGAAACTTGACGCTGAACTGAAAAAGTTCTACGACGCCAGGGCAGACACCATAGCCTGGAGGAACTTGGGCTGATGAGCGTAAACACGGATAAGGCGCGTTCCATCATCGGCGATATTGCCAAGGTGATAGAAGAACAGAAACAGTATCTAAGCGATCTCGATCAGGCCATCGGAGACGGGGATCACGGGTTTAACATGGCCCGGGGTTTTGAGGCGGTGACGCGGAAACTTGAGGAAGCCCCGGGCGCGGACATCGGCGAGGTATTAAAAACCGTTGCCATGGCGCTGATTTCCAATGTGGGGGGCGCTTCGGGGCCCCTCTACGGTACGCTGTTTCTCAAGGCTTCCGGCGCGGCAAAGGGGCTTGCCGAAATCGGCCTGGCGGATTTTATTCCCCTCTTAAAAGAGGGAATTGCAGGCGTACAGGCCCGGGGCAAAGCGGTGGTTGGCGAAAAAACCATGATCGACGTGCTGGTCCCCGCGCTTGAGTCCTTGGAAAAGGACTGCGCCGCGGGGCTTTCCGGCAAAGCGGCCTTTGCCAATGCGGAAAAACTTGCCGCCCAGTGCATGGAAAAAACCAAGGATATTCTGGCGAAAAAAGGCCGGGCTTCCTACCTGGGTGAACGCAGCATAGGCCATATTGATCCCGGGGCGGCGTCGAGTTATATGATGATCGCCGCGATCAGTAAAGCCCTGGACTAGGGCGCTGGAGTTTCGGATGGTTTCACTGCTGCTTTTATCCCACAGCCCCAAGATCGTGGAAGGGGCCAGGGACCTTGCCCTGCAAATGGGCGGCGAGGCGAACATTATCACCGTGGGCGGAACAAAGGCCGGAACCCTGGGGGCTGATTATGACAGCACCTGCGCGGCCATGGAGAAAGCCGCGGCACAGGGCGAAGTGGTGGTCCTTGCGGATCTTGGGTCCGCAAGGCTGACCGGCCAGATGGCCCAAGAGGCCCTGGATGAGGAGCTGCGGAAACGGGTTTACCTCTGCGACGCCGCCATTGTGGAGGGCGCGCTCATCGCGGCCATTGCCATAAGCGCGGGCCAGACCGCCAAAGAAACCCTTGAGCAGCTTGAAGAGTATGTATTACCCAAAAACGAATAAATACGGGGGGCCCGCCGGAGATTCCGGTATCCGCCGCAGGGGAGAATAAGGTGGTTGAATTCAGCTATGTGCTTATTGGCGAAGAAGGGCTGCACGCCAGGCCCGCGGGGCATTTTGTAAAAAAGGCCCAGAGTTATCCTGAAAAGGTTACGGTGGCAAAGAACGGTAAAAGCGTTGACGCAAAGCGTTTATTTTCGGTCATTAATCTGCAAATTAACAAGGGTGACGAGATTGTCATAACCGTAACCGGAGACAACGAAGCCGGCGCCGCCAAGGATTTGCAGGATTACTGCGCGTCTGCGCCGCTGTAGTATGGAAAATTATGAAGATACTTTCAGGACAAAAGGCAAGCCCGGGGATTGCCCTTGGGGTCATTCATTACCTCAAGCGGCGCAAACCGGATGTAACCGCGCATCCGGCGGATGATGTACAGAGGGAGCTTGACCGGGTTGAAGCGGCTGTCCAGGAAGCGGTCCGGCAGCTTGAGGAACTGCGCGGGATTGCGCTGGAAAAAATGGGCAAGGACGAGGCGGGCCTTTTTGAGGTTCACGCCATGATGCTCACGGACCTGGATTACCGGGATTCCATAACCAATATCATCACCGAAGAGAAGGTAAATGCCGAATATGCGGTTTCCAAAACCGCGGATATATTTGCCCAAATGTTTCTGGATATGGAAAAGGACTACATGAAAGCCAGGGCCGCGGATGTGCGGGATGTTTCCGGGCGGCTTCTGGATGTGCTCCAGGGAAACACGCCCTTTTTGATTTCCTCGGAAAAACCGGTGATTATCGCCGCGAAGGACCTTTCCCCCAGCGAGACCGTTCAGTTAGACAAGGATAAGATACTCGCCTTTGTTACCTCCGGGGGGTCAAACAATTCCCATACCGCAATCTTCGCCCGCAACAGGGGCATACCCGCGGTGGCTGCCCTGGGAGCGGCGCTGGATGAAACCTGCAACGGCAAAGAGGCTGTTGTTGACGGGGAAGGCGCGGCGCTTTACCTTGAGCCGGACAGGGAAACGGTGGAAAAGTGGGCCCAGCGCAGAGGGGCGGAACAGCGGGAAAAGGCGGAACTTGCCGCCCTGATAGGACTGCCCAGTAAAACCCTGGATAACCGGGAGATAAAGCTCTTTGCCAATATCGGCAGCCCTGGCGAGGCGGATGCGGCCCTGGCCAATGACGCGGAGGGCATCGGCTTGTTCCGCAGTGAATTTATCTACCTGGAAAGCAAAAACTTCCCCGCCGAGGAAGAGCAGTACAGGGCGTATAAAAAAGCCGCGGAAAAGATGCAGGGCAAGCGGGTGATTATCCGGACCCTCGACATAGGGGCGGACAAACAGGCCGGCTACTTTGGGCTTCCCCATGAGGAAAATCCCGCCCTGGGACTGCGAGGGCTCCGCATCTGTCTTACCAGGCCCGAAATCTTTATTACCCAGCTCAGGGCCATATACCGGGCCTCGGCTCACGGTAATGTGGCGGTCATGTTTCCCATGGTTGCTTCCCTTTGGGAACTGCGGGAGGCCAAGGAAATCGCGGCCCAGGTCCGCTCCCGGCTCAAGGCGGAACAGGTTCCCTATTCGGAGCGGGTTCCCCTGGGAATAATGATAGAAACCCCCGCGGCGGCCATGATGAGCGATGAACTGGCAAAGGAAGCGGATTTTTTCAGCGTGGGGACCAATGACCTAACCCAGTACACCCTTGCGGCGGACCGGCAGAACAACGCCCTGGGCCGCTTTGTGGATACCCGCCATCCCGCGCTGTTGAGGCTGCTGGAACTGGCGGCCAAGAACGCCCACGCGGTGGGCATACCCATCGGCATCTGCGGGGAACTCGGCGCGGACAGGGAACTTACCCAAACCTTTATACGGATGGGTATTGACGAACTTTCAGTGCCGCCCCCTGCGGTGCTGCCCCTGCGCAAGCATATCCGGGGAATGAAGGTTGATTAATGGCCGGAGCCGTACCCATCCGGCAAGGGCAGGCGGGACTATTGGAGAAGATTAAACTTGCCGTAATGACGGACCGTATCGGCCTAAAAATAGCCCGGCGCGGCGTATTTGGTGTCGGTATAGTGTGCGGATGGGAACCTTTTTCAGGATGGCCGTCTCGTCCGCTTCAAGTAGCTGCTCGATGGCCAGCCGGAGAGCAGCTTGGCTTTGATGTCCGGTATGATGCGGAAGCCCGTTTGCCTGTAGGAGGCCGATGTTTTCTCGGATAAACGGAACAGGGAACGAATGGGAACGCAAACCGAATCATCCTGCGTTTCTTTCTTAAAGTAACCGGATTCCCGCATATTAGTGTGCAGAAACACAATGAACAGGGCAAAAGCATTTACCTTTTGAAGAATATAAAAATCCCGCAGCTTAACAGGGATTTGGGTACATAGCGCCGGAAAAGGTCTATATTAATCGTTGGTTCCTTGAAATATTTTCCTTATCTGCGTTATTCGATTGCGCATCTCCTTTTTAATCCGTGAAAATCCGTGTAATCTGCGGACCCATGTTTAAATGTTTTGCCCAGACACAATGAATTGCTCTTATTGATTTTACTTCTATAAATACACACTTTGTTAATCACTTCTTAATTTACCCTGTTAAGACTGTTCGCTGATACCGTATTGCAGGGCGCTGTAATCGCGGTATTTGTCATGCCCAAGCCCTGGCATACCTCAAAAAACTATTTGACAGATGAATACTACCATGTTATATTTAATTATCACGGTACATTCTATATATTTGGAGAAAAAGATGGATGGAGTAAAAAGATTGGTATTAACGGCTCTTGCGGGATTAATCGTTGCAGGAGGAGTGTTCGCTGGCGGCGGTAGCGATAAAGGCGGTAGCGGCGGCGCTGCTAATGGGAGTAAAACCTATGAGATAAATATTGCCCATATTGTCAACGAGGATAATATCTGGCACAAAGCCAGCCTTTTTTTCAAAAAGGAAGCGGAATCCCGGTCAGAGGGACGCATAAAGGTTAATATTTATCCCAATAGCCAGCTTGGCACTGAAATGGACGCGGTCAACTCGATCATTACCGACGGAGGGACTGATATAACCCTCACAGGGGAAAGTATGCAGAGTGTTATCCCCGAAATGGGAGTTTTGGGAGTTCCCTATCTTTTGACTTCTTCAGAATTGCTCAATAAAGTCGCGGCCGGCCCTGTCGGGAAACAACTGGAAGACCTGTTACTCAAAAACGCAAATATGCGGGTTCTGGGCTACTTTGAACGGGGCCCTCGGAATGTAACCTCCAACAAGCCCATCCGGTCTCCTTCAGACATGAACGGTTTTGTCATTCGTGTTTCGGCGTCTCCCATAACCGTAGCGACATGGGAAGCGGTTGGCGCGAAACCCGTGCCCATGGCCTTCGCGGAGGTATTTACCGCGTTGCAGCAGAAGACCATTGACGGGCAAGAAAATCCTCTGGCAATGATTAAAACGGGAAATTTTAATGAAGTTCAGCGTTTTTTGAATAAAACCGAACATTTGCGTACATGGATATACTTTGTTTTAAGTGAAACCAAATTTCAATCCTTACCTAAAGATTTACAGGACTTGGTTATTGATGCGGGGAAAAAAACCCAGGCTTATGAACATGAACTATTTCTGAAAGATGAAGCGGAACTTGAACAATATCTTTCTCAAAACGGTATGACTATTGTATCCGATGTTGATCAGGCGGCATTTGTCCGCCAGGCCAGTGCCGGAGTTGAAAAGGTCCTGCCCCCCAAAATTAAACCACTCTACGATCAAATCAAGGCGATGCAGTAACGCCGTATCTCTTGGGGCTGAACGCTGATTGTTTTCAGTCTTCAGCTCTCGGTTTACTTTTAATGATATCATTAAGGAGAAAGATATGGTACAGACCATCGCCAAAACTGTTGATAAAATATTATCGGTTTTTGCGGGATTTTTTGTTTTAACATTCTGTTTAATTGTTCTTCTTCAGATTATTTGTCGCGCCCTGCCGTTTTTGCCTATCCCGTCATGGACCGAGGAGCTTGCGCGGTACTGTTTTATTTACGCGATAGCCTGTGCCGCAGGGCTGGCTGCACGGGGGAATGCTTTTATCGCGGTGGATATTCTCACGAATCTGATACCCCGAAAGTTTAAGAGAATATATACCATCTGTCTTAACATAGTATTATGCGCTTTCGCGGTATTTTTTGAGGCCCGGTGCGCGGCTAGGTTCGCGTTCCTGCGGACGAGGATGGTTTCGACCGCGATGGAAATCCCAATGCAGTGGGTGTATTTTGCCCTGGTGGTTCTTTTTGGCATGCTTTCAATTATGTATTTTTTGGAAGTATTGCTTTTGTTCCGGGGAGAAAAAGTTAAGGAAGGAGTGACCCAATGAGTTTTGTCTGGTTGTTATTTATGAGTTTTCTTATGCTCCTTATGACAGGGGTTCCTGTGGCCTACTGTCTGGGGATTTCATCGGCAATCTATTTTCTCGTAACCGGTATGCCCCTTAACACGATGGCCCAGCGATTCTTTGCCGGCCTTGATTCTTTTACGCTGCTCTGCGTTCCCGGTTTTATCTTGGCGGGTAATCTGATGAACGCCGGGGGGATTACAACCAGGATTATCGGTTTTTGCAATAAAATGGTCGGCCACATTCGGGGAGGCCTCGGTCTTGCCAATATTGTGGCATCCATGATATTCGCGGGTATTTCAGGCACTGCGGTGGCAGACGCAGCAAGCCTGGGGGGTATCCTAATCCCGGCGATGAAAAAAGAGGGCTATGAAGCGGATTTTTCAGTAGGGATTACCGCCGCCTCAAGCTGTATCGGACCGATTATCCCTCCTTCCCTGCCGATGATTATGGCGGCGACTCTTACCGGCCTGTCGGTGAGCAAGATGTTCATCGCCGGAATCTTTCCAGGACTGCTTATGGGTTTCGGAATGATGGGGATTTCTTATTATATCTCCTGTAAACGCAGCCATCCAAAAAATGAAAAACGCGCCACGGTTAAAGAGGTTCTCATGAGCGGACGGGACGCATTCTGGGCGCTTTTGATGACCTTTATTATCCTAGTAGGAATTACGGGCGGTATTGTGACACCCACCGAAGCGTCCATTATCGCGGTTATTTACGCGCTATGGGTGGGTTTTTTTGTGTATAAAGAACTTACGATTAAGGCTCTTCCCCGGATAGTCAAAGAATCGATCATAACTACCGCCTCCATTATGGTACTGGTGGGCTGCGCCAATATCTTTGCCTACATCATGTCCAAGGAACAGATTCCCCAAATGGTAGCGAAAGGGATGCTGGATATAACCAATAACCGCTTTATGATTCTCCTGCTCATCAATGTTCTGTTGCTGTTTGTAGGCTGTTTTATGGAAACCATCGCGGCATTGCTTATCCTGTTTCCGGTATTGCTACAGGTCGTAACTTCGGTGGGGGTTCATCCGATTCACTTTGGAATAATCATGGTGCTTAATCTAGTGCTGGGGCTTACCACGCCGCCGGTGGGTGTGTGCCTTTTTGTTACTTCCAGTATCGGTAAAATTTCCTTGGCTCATGCCTCAAAGGGAGTGGCTCCCTTTCTGCTGATAAATTTAAGCGTCCTCCTGTTAATTACCTATGTACCTCCTTTGACATTGGGGCTTGTTCGGCTGTTTTTCGGTACCATATAAAATAATAAGGTAAGGAAAGCAAAGAAAGAGGGTCTAGGGGCGAAACTGCGGGAGCATACCAAGGGGGCCTACGGTTTCGATTGACGCTGAGGGATTTACCGGTTCCCTGCCGCTGTTGACGGATATGGCCTGTAACGCCGGGCGGATTATTACTATGGCTTTGCTGGATGAGACCTTCCTGTACAGCAATTCAGAATCACCGGAAAAGAACCGGATATCCGGGTTCAAGGTTGCAAAATAACAAATTTGAAGAAGTAATCGCCGCCTGCGCAATTCGGGAAAGATACAAATTGAAGGGGCAGTTTCCCATGTGATGCCCTTTAGCGACGCCATTAGAGCTTTTGAAATGATAGACTCCGGAAATTCGGATATCAAAAAAGCCGCTTTCGCCTTTGAGCAGAAGAATTGATGGGAAGAAAATGATATACATGGACATAGAGAGGAAATTGCAGGTTGCAGCATCGGGTGAGAAAAGCCTTTTGCAGAATCTGCCGTTTTTTCAAACAGCCCTCAACCCCTAAAGGCTTGGGATATAAGGCGGCCTTTTATAAAGGGCAGGCGGGGCTATTGGATTTACCTGTTTGAAATTTGCTTTTGATATACTATATTTAAAATAAAGGCGCTACTAGAAAAATTAAAATGCCTAAACATAAGGAACGTATATGACAAAGAAGATATTGGTTCTTTTAGCCGAAGGTTTTGAGGAAGTGGAGGCTATTACCCCTATAGATTACCTGAGACGGTCCGGGATTGAAGTAACTACCGTTGCTATCGGGGAGGCTCAAACCGTGAAAGGTTCCCATGGGATACCGCTAATTGCGGATACGACCCTTTCCGCTCTCACCCGGCAGGGGGGACAGGTAGATTCCGCTGCCTGGGACGGGGTTCTCCTTCCCGGCGGTATACCCGGAGCGCCTAACCTTGCCGCTTCTAAAGGGACAAGCGATCTGGTGAAGAATATGTCCCTGGCCGGAAAGTGGGTATGCGCGATCTGCGCTTCACCTGCGGTGGTACTCTTTCCCCTGGGCATCCTCAAGGACCGGCGCTTTACTTGTTATCCCGGAATGGAAGAAAAGGTGTCCGGCGCGACCTGGTCGGAAGAACCTGTGGTGATCGATGGGCATATCATCACCAGCCGCGGGGCGGGAACCGCCGCCGCCTGGGCCGTCGCGATTATCGGCAAATTGACTGATGAAGCTACAGCACATAAGACAGCCGCCGCGGTGTTGCTCTAGGGATTTCCCCGGCGGATTCGGAGCATATACCTTGCTTCTTAATTGCATATTTTGTTATGGGGGTATTGAGTTACAATGGTATGCAGACGAGATATATAAAAAGGGCCGTTCTATCTTTCTTGTTATTGGCGTTCAGTTTCAGTATGGTCATGCGTAAAGGCGATGCCCTGGAATACCAAAAATTACAGGAAACCGAGGCGGAACAGGGATTGGAAAATCATCGGAAAGCGGCCGCTGAACCGGAAATCGAGCGGAGTGAACTGATCATGAAAGCTCTGGCCGCGGCCTACCCCGACCGTATTGGCCCTGTAGAATATCGAAATGGCGACTGGGCGGTGTCCCTGCAAGGAGTGTACTATTACTATGCTGGGGGCAGGATCCTCCCGGAAGCATTACGGGAGCAGGCTCAGGAATATGATCCCCAGCCGTTTTATAATTATCCGGTGAATCTGCCTCCCTGGAAAACACCGGGGCCTGAAGAAAACGCCCGGATACAAAACCAGACGGAACGGCGGCGCCTGCGTCCTCCGAAGCGGTCCCACCATTTCTATGATGCTCTTTGGCGCGCCCATACCAAAGAAGAAGCCTATGACAGAGTAAAAACCCTGCGTTTTCTGGGTTGCAATACCCTGGCGCACTATTCAATCTTGGAAGAACTTGCCTTGATAGAAGAAGCGATCTATGAAGCCGCCCGGACCAATCTTGAGGTACGGTATTGGATAAATAACATTGCCGCGGTTTCCGGCTGGAACTGGCGGAGTATCGCCGATACCCAAAGCAGGAGTTTTCATGCCTATGGAGCCGCTATCGACTTTTTATCGAAATCCAATACCGGAGAAACTTACTGGCTCTGGACCGCCCGGACCAACGCCGAATGGTGGACCGTGCCCTACGCAAAGCGACTTCATCCGCCGGAAGCGGTTATTAAAACCTTCGAGGCTTATGGTTTTGTATGGGGAGGCAAATGGCTCTTTTACGATACCATGCATTTTGAATATAGGCCGGAAATACTGATCCTAAACAAGCTGCCCCTCACGAATGTTCATTAACGGATGTTTTTCACCCTTTCCCGCGTAAAACTATTGGCGATATATTTTTTGCTTATGGATATTTGCTGAAATCACCAATAATTCGGATACTACATTCAACGATAATTTGTTGTAGTTGGTTTGCACGTAACTTATGGAAATAACAGACAGCATAAACGGAAGCGCTATCCGTATATTATTCAGTAACAATTTGAGGCGGCTTCGTTCGCTACAGAATATTTCTCAATTAACATTGGCAAACCAGGCCGGTTTGACCCATAATTTCATTAACGACATTGAGAACTGTAAAAAATGGGTGTCCCCTCAAACCATTGCCAAACTTGCAACGGTGCTTAGGGTTGAACCATACCAATTTTTTCTTCCCGAAGCAAGGGCGAATGCAGCGGGGGATAACGTTTTCAGCGTCTATCTGGATGATTTTTCCGATTCCCTTCAAAAAATGGTGGGGGATCTGAAGAAAAGGTATCTGCACGAGGAGGAAGAAGAAGAAAACTAGCCTATAGCCGGTTTGCAGGGACCTGGAATTTGTCGTTGAAGTTAAGCCGGCGCAAACAGAAGTATGCGGTTTTTCCCGAATAGCCGGAAAATCAAACACAAGGATAAAGCCCGGGCGTTCATCTCCTTTCTCGCCATGAAAATTCCGCTTTTAGCCGCCGCTTCCCATGCGGCGCCGGGAAGCGGGAACGGCCTTGAGGATTATCCCAAAAGAGGGCCTTCTTATTCCAATGCCTACAGCATATATATGGAGACAAGATTCACAAGCCGCTGCGGAAGCTATTCAGCGAAGATGGAAAGAGGTATTGCACAATACGCTGCGCTTTGGAAGTTAGGAGCGGGGAACAGGCAGAGTAAACCGGACCTGTCCCCTAAAAAGCCATGCCGCTTTCTTTACCTATCTTCCCAGCTTCTTTTTAAGGCATACTCCTCGGTATGTAAAGCCGTATCTTTAAGGCTATGATTACGCCTCTTACACATAAGGCTTTGTCATGCGGTTTGCTTGCTTTTTGCCCCATCCTTCGCATATTAAAGAAATCGTGAATTTCTTATTGACCTATTGTCTAATTATGAGTATTATATTTAATATAATAAAAACGCCATCTTAGCTCAGTCGGCTAGAGCACCTGACTTGTAATCACGAGGTCCCCGGTTCGACTCCGGGAGATGGCTCGTGTAAGCGTTATATGGGGAGATTCCCGAGCGGTCAAAGGGGGCAGACTGTAAATCTGTTGCTGCGGCTTCGTAGGTTCGAATCCTTCTCTCCCCAAAAGGGCTGTCCCTTGTAAAGGGGCAGCCCTTTTTTGGAGTTACCATGCTGCCCAATCAGTGTTTTTATGCCCCAGGGCTCCGTTTTTCCTGTATCCGCTGTTCGGCCTGTTGCCGTTACGAGAGCGGTTTTGTGTTTCTTTCTGAAAAAGATGTTGCTTTTCTTGTTAAATCCTTAAAAATAGGGTATAATGATTTTATAGAAACCTATTGCCGATGGGTACCTACAGGGGGCGGAAAGGAACGCCTTTCTTTAAAAGAAAAGCCTGATTATGATTGTATTTTCTGGAAAGAAGGGTGTTCGGTATATGAAGCTCGTCCTCTGCAATGCAGAACCTTTCCCTTCTGGCGGTCCATTCTCACCTCTTCCGAAAGCTGGAAGTTTACGTCCGCTTCTTGTCCCGGTATGGGAAAGGGTACATTATTTACAAGGAATGAAATAGAATCATGTTTACGAAAACAGGCTTCAGAGCCGATTATTATAAGAGAGATATAAGTTACTACGGGGAACTATAAGATGCGGATCCGTTTTTGGGGGGTTCGAGGCTCGCTTCCATCACCGCAGGTCTCCTCTCAAATACAAAGCAACATTGCGGCAATCATAGCGCAGATGACTCCGGCGGATATTGAAACCCCTGAAAACCGGTCCCGGTTTTTGGCGGGCCTTCCGCCGTGGCTGTCCGGTACGGTCGGCGGTAATACGTCCTGTATCTCCGTTGCCTTAGAGGACGATTCTCATGAGCTTATTGTATTTGACGCGGGGTCGGGGCTTCGGGAATTGGGGGTTGCCCTAACCGGGGAACGGGCTAGGATTACTACCTACCATCTATTTTTTTCTCATTTTCATTGGGATCATCTCATGGGACTGCCTTTTTTTAATCCCGCGTATAATCCCTCGGTAGGGATTAATTTTTACTCTCCCAAACAAAATCTTGAATCGATCCTGGCGGGACAGATGACTTTCCCGTATTTTCCGGTTACTATGGAAATGATGAGGGCAAAAAAAAATTTTCATTTGTTGCCCGAGAGGAACGGCGCGGCTTATGAGGTTGCCCTATCCGGGGCGGTCATCTGCTATAAAAAAATGCGTCATCCCGGAGATTCCTATTCTTATAAGGTTAATGACGGAAAACATAAGTTCATCTATGCCACTGATGTGGAGTTATCCGCCGCGGATTTTATCAAAAACGAAGAAAACAGCCGTTTTTTTCAAGATGCGGATCTGGCGGTCATTGATTCTCAATACACCTTGGAAGATGCGATGGAAAAGTACGATTGGGGGCACAGCTCTTTTAATATGGCGGTGGATTTTGCCGCCCACTGGGGGATCAAACATCTGGTTATGTTTCACCATGAACCTGCTTATAACGACCGGAAACTCTATAATATCCTGCAATCCGCCCGGTGGCATGCCGAACAGATGCATTTCAAGGGAATAGAAATAACCCTAGCTACAGAGGGGTTGGAGATACTATTATAAATCTAGAAACCGTGAGGTAGAGAGGTGGTTATCCCTAGGGTAATCAAAAATATCGGTCTCATTAGTGCGATTCTGGCGGGTACGGTGTTTTTATGCGCGGCCCTGGCGGCGGGAGGATATCTGTATTTTAACGCGCCGCCTGCGGCGATCTCGGATAACCCGGAAACCGGACAGAGAATAGTGTCTTTTGAAGTGCATAAAGGGGAAACCGCCCTGGCGGTGGGGAAACGGCTGGAAGAAGCGGGGCTTATCAAAAGCCGGTATCTCTGGTACATTCTTTCCCGGCTGGATAAAAGTTATATAAAAGCCGGCACCTATCAACTGGAACTTCCCGCAACTCAAAAGGATATCCGTTCCGTACTCTTAACCGGAGGGCGGCAGATCCTCCGGCGCGTAACCATTCCCGAAGGGGTTACGCTAAAAAAAACCGCCTATATTCTTGAAGAAGCGGCTATCTGTGATGATGGAGCCTTTCTTGCGGCTGCTTCGGACAGGGAAATCCTTGCCGCGTACCATATTCCTGGAGAAACTATGGAAGGGTTCCTCTATCCTGATACGTATTTTTTCCCTCCTGACTATCCCGCTCGCCTGGTGGTGAAAACCATGGCGGATACCTTTTTCCTGCGGCTTGAAGAACTGCTCATCAATCCATTGGCCTTGAGCCCGGAAGAGCTGTACCGGAAAGTTACTCTCGCTTCAATAGTGGAACGGGAATACCGGGTGGATGAAGAAGCCCGGCTCATGGCGGGCGTGTTTTATAACCGGCTGAATATCAGGATGCCCCTCCAGTCCTGCGCTACGGTGGAGTATGTGATCACCGAAATTTTGGGGAGACCTCACCCGAAGGTGATCTATATCAAGGACACGGAAATCCGGAATCCCTATAATACCTATGTGATGCCCGGACTGCCCCCGGGACCTATTTCCGCTCCGGGAGCTGTTGCCCTGAATGCGGTCTTTAATCCGATTGCCAGCGATTACCTCTACTTCCGACTGGTGGACGGCGCTACAGGACGGCACTATTTTTCCCAGACTTTTGATGATCATATCAAAGCGGGACTGCTGTATGTCAAGGGAAATCAGAAAGTCCAGAGGAGCCTCTGATATGAGAATCATCGCCAAATCCACCATACAAGAGGTGAACGATAAAATGGACCCTATTGCGGTGGTAGGGGACTATGTACGGCTTGAAAAACGGAGCGGCGAATATATGGGGCTTTGTCCTTTCCATACCGAAAAAAGCCCTTCCTTTTCGGTGAATCCGGATCGGAAATTATACTACTGTTTCGGCTGCGGCAAAGGCGGCACGGTGATCAGTTTCGTCATGGAGATGGATAAACTTTCTTACGGGGAAACGGTGGAACTGCTGGCAAAACGGTTTGGAATTCCGGTTGTCTATGAAAACACCGCAGGGCAGCAGCAGGATCAGGACCGGGCAACCAGGATCGAAGCGGTTACCGAGTTGTACCATCGAGTGGCGGGAAGTTTTCACTATTGGCTTAAAGAAAGGCCTGAAGGACGGCCTGTATTACAGTATATTATATCCAGGGGGATCAATATGGAGATGATTGAAGCCTTCCGTTTGGGCTACGCTCCGGCGAATAGGCAGTGGCTTTTTCAGTTTCTCTCCCGCAAGGGTTATTCCGGAGCCTTTCTTGCCTCTTCCATGCTCTTTTCCCATAAAGACCCGCGGCTTAGTTTCTTTACCCATAGGCTCATATTTCCCATTACTGACCGGCAGGGAAGGACCGTTGCCTTTGGAGGGCGGCTGTTGTCCGGCGAGGGACCCAAGTACCTCAATTCAGCGGAATCGGATGTTTATAAAAAGGGGCGAACCCTCTTTGCTATTGATCGGGCTTTGGGAGAAATTCGGAAAACCAAGGAAGTTTATATTGCCGAAGGGTATATGGATGTGATTGCTCTTCATCAAGCGGGGATTACCAATGCGGTGGCGCCTCTGGGTACAGCCCTGACCGATGAACAAGCCAAGTTCCTCCGGCGCTGGGCGGAGAAAGTCTATCTCATCTTTGATGCGGATAATGCGGGACGGAACGCCACCGTGCGGGCCATAATAACCTGCCGGAAACAGGGTCTATCCTGCGGGGTGGTGGTTCCCGGTAAAGGATTGGAAAAGGCGGCGGAATTTAAAGATCCTGCAGATATTTTACAAGAAGCCGGCGCCAGGGTATTGCAAGAAAGTGTAAAATGTTTTATGCTTGATTGTGAATATCTTATGTTCCATAGTAAGTCTCTGTTTGATATATCCGGCGCCGAAGGGAAGTCTAAGGCCATTACATTCATGTTTCCCTACCTGGAAACCCTAGATTCAGATGTTTCAAGGGAGCTGGCTATTGGACGCATTGCCGATGCCTTTGGAGTTGATCAGACGGCAATACGCAATGATTTTAATCGAAGGTATAGCATATATGGGGAGGGGAAAAGGGAAAATGAGGCTCCCAAGAAATCAAGACCGGTTTACATGAACGATGAGTTGTATTTGCTTATCGTGGTTTTAATCAATTATCAATTATATCCTGAATTTCGTACCAAGCTTTTAATTAAGGATATTGAATATCCTGTTGCAAAAGAACTCTTTATCGCGCTGGAAGAGTGTTATATCCATGATGAGTCCGGTATGGATGCCCTGTTAGCCCGTATACACTCGGAAGAGTTGCGGAATTTTATTGTTGAACGGGGAACTTCAAAAGAATTTTCGGCAAACCCCGAACAGCTCATGTTAGACGGTATTAAAAAGGCCATGCAGCGGCGGCTTGAAAAGAGACGTAAGGATATTGTAATGGAGCTTCGTATTGCCAAGCACAATGCTGCCGACATACATAAGGATCTCCATAAGGGAACTCGTTGGGAAGAACTCCTGGCTGAGAAAATGCATATTGATGCTCAATTACATCAATTGTAAGGAAGATAATCAATGACGGATTTGCAGCTTGATCCCGCTATTTTGAAGCTGATTGCTTACGCAAAGGAAAAAAAGGCTCTCTCTTATGAGGAACTATCCGATTATTTGCCTGAGCATATTGCCAATTCCGATAAAATTGAACAGGTCCTGGTGCTGTTGGAGAAAAATAATGTCCAACTCATTGAGGAAGATGCCTCCGGTGAGGATGAGGGGGAATCGGAAACCCGGAAACCTCCGGACGTGGGAAAGAAACGTCTGGTGTACAGCGATAAGGAAGCATCGGTAGATGATCCTATCAGGCTCTATCTCAGGGAAATCGGCAGAGAAAACCTGCTCACTGCGGAACAGGAAATAGAGCTTTCCAAGCAGATGGAAGAGGGGGAGAACATCATCAAAGGGGTGATAAAAAAATCGGGGATGATTATCCTGGAATTTTATCACATCGCGCAAAAGGCTTTTTCCAAGAAGGACCTGCGGGAATTAAACCTCTCCAAGAAAGAGATTACCGAACACATGACCGAGCGCCGCCGGCTCAATCAGTTTTATAAGGAAACCCTGCGGATTATTCTGGGGGATCTGAAAAATTATATAGACCTCAAGCGGCGGCTTATGAGCAGGGGGATAAATATATTTGAGGATTCGGAGCTTCAGGGTCTTCGTACCCACATTATGGAAGCTGTGGACGCGGCGGAGATTCATCCCGAAGAGATTGCCGATTTCTCGGAGAAGTTTATCCAGGCCGCCAAAAAGATAAAGCGGTATAAAAAAGAGCAGGAACGGATAGAAAAACATCTCAGGGTACGGTTTCTCAAGGAACTGCGGGTATTGGGCCGGGGTCTTACCATTAAAGAGGAGCGGGAACGGCTGGAGGAAGAACTAGGGCTTTCATCAGATGAAATCAAAGAAAAAATCCGGGTCATCCAAGTAACCGAAAAACGGCTTCGTCAGATGGAAGCGGAATTTGAGGAATCTATCGATAATATTAATCTGATGGCAAGGGAGATCAGCCGGGGCCGTACCATGATGAAAAACGCCAAGGATCGGCTCATCAAGGCGAATCTGCGGCTGGTGGTATCTATTGCCAAGAAGTATACCAACCGGGGACTGCACTTTTTTGATCTGGTTCAAGAGGGAAACATCGGGCTTATCAAGGCGGTGGAGAAATTCGAATATCAGAAGGGCTTTAAATTTTCCACCTATGCGACCTGGTGGATCCGTCAAGCTATTACCCGCTCCATTTCGGATCAGGCCAGGACCATCCGGGTTCCGGTACATATGATAGAACAGATCAACAAGGTGGTTCGGGAATCCAGGCAGCTTATGCAGGTTTTGGGACGGGAACCCACAGACGAGGAAATCGCCGAACGGCTGGGCTGGACCGCCCTGCGGGTAAAATCCGTTAAGAATGTTGCTCGCGAACCCATAAGTCTGGAAACCCCTATCGGGGAAGAGGAAGACTCTTTGTTGGGGGATTTTATCGAAGACAAGGAAGTGGAAAATCCTGCAAATCTCACGGCTTTTACCCTCCTACAGGAGCAGCTTTCAGGGGTGCTTTCCACCCTGCCGGTCCGGGAACAGGAGGTGCTCAAAATGCGTTTCGGTCTGGATGACGGCTATTCTCTGACTTTAGAGGAAGTGGGACTCTATTTTAATGTTACCAGGGAACGGATCCGGCAGATTGAGGCAAAGGCGCTCCGCCGCCTGCGTCACCCGAAACGGAGCCGGCGGCTAAAAGATTATTTGGATCACTGATTGCAGTGAGAGGGAAGTTGTACCGCTCTTGCTGTACGCTGCTTATGGTTCACCACTCGTAATAGGTTAAGGGGATAATGTATGGTAATGGATGAAATTTTTGAGAAGCTGCGGACCTTGCAGGATATACTCTCTCAAAAAATACGCTTGGAACATGATATCAAGGAAATTCCTAAGATTCTGACCAATCAAGAGGAAGTGTTAGCTCGGCTGAAGAAATCCTTTATTGAGAAGAATCAGGAGTATGAAAGAACCAAGTCTGAGGAAGGGGAATACCGAAACCTCCTAGTTGAAGCGGAAAGCGCCCGGGAGCGGGCTGAAAAAAACATGGATTCCATCAGTACCCAGCGGGAATACGAGGCCCTGGACAAAGAAATTCGGGATGCCTCGGAAAAAGAACAGCTGTACCGGAAAGAGCTGCAACAGAAAGAACGGCTTTTATCGGACTTGGATGAACAGATGAAACAGGGCGCCGCCTTAATTGAGCAGCAGGAACAGGAGTTAGCCGAGCGCCGGGCAGGTATTGAAGCGGAAGTGGCGGAAAAGAAAGCCCAGATGGAACGGCTTAAAGAACAGGAAAACGAGGTTAAGCCGGGACTAGACGACGAGGTGCTTTTTAAGTTTGAACGGATCATCAGGAACAAGATGGGGCAGGGTATCGTTGCCATCAAGGGAGGGGTCTGTCTGGGCTGCCACATGATCCTTCCGGTGCAATTCGCCAACATGGTCCGCCTGGGGGAAGAGATCGTCTTCTGCCCCTATTGCTCCCGAATTCTCTTTCATGAAGAATCCGATCAGGGGATCGAAGATTTCTTCAATATTGAAGATGCGGGCAGTCTTTCGGACCTGGATGATATGGACGAAGAAGAGTATGATGAAGAGGAGGAAGAGGAAGAAAAGGTAAATATTGACTATGACGAATAAGTGATTTACGGCGATGCATCAGGCTGCCGCGCCGCGCCTTCGGGAGCGGTGAGGAAAGTCCGGGCTCCGCAGGGCATGATGCCGGGTAACACCCGGGCGGGAGCATCGCTCCCGACAGCAAGCGCAACAGAAAGCAAACCGCCACGCCTGCATGGTTGCAGGCCGGTAAGGGTGAAAAGGTAGGGTAAGAGCCTACCGCGGAACCGGCAACGGTTTCGGCGCGGCAAGCCTCATCAGGAGCAAAGTCAAACAGCGGCGGAACGGCCCGTTTATGCCGCGGGTAGACTGCGTTGATCTGTTCCGTAAGGAGGGGGCCAGATAGATGGCAGCGTCGTTGATTGCCGTAACCGGTACATGAGACGACATATACAGAACCCGGCTTATGGTTCATCGCCTTTTTCTCGATATTACGAAGAACTTTAGGTCTTACCCCCTTTGACTTTTTATTATAAAATGGTTATACCTTAATAAAATTATGACGAATACCTATTCTCGGTCTGGGTATGGGGTACAGCTTCATTGGAAACAGACCTTTTATACAGCCCTCTTGGCTGTCTTTATAGTGATCATCACATCCCTCTTGCTGGTCTTTTCTAAAGACTGGAAAAACAAGTTAGGCAATGAAAAGCAGGAATTGGTTCAGCTTTGGGAGGATGGGGCATACGATAAAGCCTTCTTTATGAGCGAAGAAATGCTTGCCCATAAACCTATGGATCACTTTCTTTTAACGGTCCGGGGGTTTTCCGCGTATCAGCTTGCCATTGCGCAGATCAACAATTATGATACCCAGACTTACATCGATGCTTGTATCTGGTCCCTCCGCAAAGCCCTTTTGATCAAACATAGTCCTGAAGACGGGCGTATTCAGTACGTCTTAGGGAAGGCGTATTACTACAAGGGCTTTGGTTATGCGGATTTGGCGGTGAAATTTCTTGAGGAGGCAAAACAAGCGGCCTATCATGCCTCGGATATCCCTGAATATTTAGGATTGGCTTATGCGGCGTTGCATGATTATCGAGGCAGTGTGGCTTCTTTTACCCTAGCCTTGAACCCCCTGGACATTGAACAGGAGGGAAATGAACCCTATGGCGGGAACAGGAAGGGCCTGGAAACCGGCGCTTTTGATGGCCCGGAGGATATGACGTATCCCTCGGATCTCTTGTTTCTCGCCATTGCCCGCTCCTATATAGAACTTGAAGAACTGGAGGCGGCCCATGCCTATCTTATACGCTGCGTGGAGACTTCCAAAGATTCCAAGCGGATTATGGCTGCCCGCTTGTTGGTAGGTGAAATCCTGAGAAAACGGGGAGATATCCGGGGGGCGGAACAGCAGTATACGGCTATTCTTGCCGAGGGCGGTGAAAACGCGGAAGCCCATTATCAATTAGGTGAACTCTATGCAGTAAATAATGATCCGACCCGGGCGCGGGCCGAATGGCGGAAAGCGGTACGAATGGACCCGGCCCATAGGCAGGCCCGACTGCGGCTTAATATGTAAGGGCAAGAAAATGAAGAAACGGAGGGAATATGTTTGGGAATAATTCGTCAGATATCGGCATTGATTTGGGAACTTGTAATACCCTTGTTTATATACAAGGCAAAGGTATTGTTTTAAATGAGCCTTCGGTAGTAGCGGTGGAGCGGGGTACAAAGCGGGTGGTGGCCGTGGGAAGCGACGCGAAACGGATGCTGTGGAAGACTCCGGGAAATATCATCGCCATTAGGCCCATGCGGGACGGGGTTATCGCGGATCTGGAATCCTGTGAAAAAATGATCCGGTTTTTCATCTCCAAAGTCCTTCCCCGAGGCCCTTTTCGGGTCGTAAAGCCCAGAATGGTCATCGGGATTCCCTCGTGTATCACCGAGGTAGAACGCCGGGCGGTGGAGGAAAGCGCCTATAAAGCGGGGGCCCGGGAAGTGATCGTGATCGAGGAGAGTCTTGCCGCGGCTATTGGGGCGGATATCTCCATCTTCGAGCCTATGGGACACATGGTCTGCGACATTGGGGGAGGGACCACTGAAGTTTCGGTTATTTCCCTGGGAGGTATGGTGGTAACTAACGCCATACGGCTTGGGGGGGATGAATTTGATGAAGCCATCATCAAGCAGGTGCGGAGCGTCCACAACCTGATCATCGGCGAGCAGACCGCGGAGAGGCTTAAAATCGAAATCGGGAATGCCGCGCCGGACAAAACCATTGAAAAAGTGGAGATCAAGGGAACCGACGCTATCACCGGGCTGCCCCGGAGGCTGGAGATTGATTCTGTTGAAGTCCGGGAAGCCCTCAAGGATCCGATAAACCAAATCATCGAAGTGATTAAAGCTACCCTGGGACAAACCCCCGCGGAATTAGCCGCGGATATTGTGGAACGGGGGATTGTTATGACCGGCGGGGGGTCCCTTCTCAAAGGGCTGCACAAGCTGGTTTCCAAAGAAACCGGCGTACCGGTTATTATTGCGGAAAACCCTCTTGATTGTGTTGCCTTGGGTGCGGGCAAATACTTTGAATTCGCTCGGGATTTCGATAATAACCGCGCTATTTATGACAGTTTGAATAACTAGGATACCGGGGATGGATGAGGGTAAAAAACAGAAAGGGCATGTTATTGCAGATGTGTATGTTTTTGTGGTTCTCACCCTGGTTTCTTTTCTGGTGCTGTATTTTTCAAACAGCAGTTTCATTATAAATTTCAAGGACCTGGGTTTATCCTTCTTTTTCGGTTTTCGGAACGGGCTTTATGAGGTTACCTCTTTTGTATCCAGAACCGTTCTTTCGGTACAGGAACTCGCCAAATTGCGGCGGGAATATGCGGAATTGACCGAGCGAATAGCTAAGTATGAAAAGGATGAGCGGACTACCGCGGAGATTCGGCAGGAAAACCGGAGGCTCCGGGAACAGCTTGGATTTGCGGAACGCCTTGAATATGTATCTATTGCGGCGGAGATTATCGGGCGGGATCCGGATAACCTGTTCTCCGCTTTTGCCATCAACAAGGGAAAACAAGCGGGAATTGCGAACGATATGCCGGTGATTGCCTATCAGAACGGCGTTCAGGGACTGGTAGGCAAGGTAATCCAAACCGGGCAGTTTGAAAGTTTGGTCATGCCTATCTATGACGGGAGTTCCTATATTCCCGCCAGGCTCTCGGAATTGCGCTATGAGGGAATCGTGGAGGGCCAGGGAAGTCCTGAATCTCCTCTGCTTATGCGGTTTATCCAGAAACGGGCCAGAGATGAGATTAGTTATGGGGATATTGTTATTACCAGCGGTATAGGAGGGCGGACCGGGGTGTATGCTCCGGGGATCAACGTAGGCCGGGTGAGCAAGGTATTATATCAGGAAAACGAAATTTCTATGGAACTCGAATTGGAAAGCGTTATTGATTTTTCCCGGCTTGAACATGTGTTTGTCATCGATGCCCATCAGTTGAGGTACGAGACGGTCCAAGAGGATACTGAAGCAGCGGTAGAAAAACAGGATGGCTAAGAATGTGTTGTGGGCGACTTTTTTTGCTCTCTTAGCGGCTATGCTGCAATCAACCCTTCTTTCCCGGTTGGCGGTGTATCATGCGGTCCCGGATCTGGCCCTGGGAATCATTGTGTTTATGGCCTATAATAACGGGACCATGACCGGACAGTTGAGCGGCTTTTTTTCCGGACTTATGCTGGACTTCTTATCCGCCTCTCCTTTGGGGCTTAATATGCTTATCCGTACTTTGATTGGCGCTCTGGCGGGTCTTATGAAGGGGTCTTTCTTTTTGGATACCATTTTTTTGCCCATGTTCCTCTGCGCCGGGGCTACGGGCATCAAAGCCCTGCTCCTGTCCGGGCTTCATTTCCTGTTCACATCAGGAGTGCCGGGATACACCTTGGATACCCCCATGTTTTGGGTTGAAATCCTATTCAATACTGTTTCGGCCCCTTTTTTATTTGCCTTTCTTAAACTGTTCAAATCACTGCTTATTAAAGGGAGGAATATCTGATGCCCCCGCCTGTGTTTCAAGAGTCTACAGGAGATCCCCGGCCTATAGGACGGATCAAAATTTTAATGGTCGTTTCCATCGTTATTTTCGTTATCTACACCGTAAAGTTGTTCAGTATGCAGATCCTCAGCGGTGAAACCTACCGTTCCCGGGCGCAGAATATATCCCGGCGGGTTACGGTTATTCCCGCACAGCGGGGAGAGATCTACGACCGTACCTTTACGCAGCCTTTGGTACTCAATACCGATTCTTTTGCGGTAAGCATTACCCCCGCGGAAGTACCCGAAGGGAGCATATCGGAACTTATCGAGCAGGTGGCCGCTATTCTCCAGGTTAATCGGGATGTGATTGACCGGAAAATACCGGTCCAGTATTATTCGCTCTACCAGCAGGTGGAAATAGCGGCGAACGTCCCTTTTGCCACTATCGCCGCTCTTGCGGAGCGGAAAGACGCTCTGCCCGGAGTGTCTTGGCAGTCCAAACCCCTGCGGAACTATGTTGATCCCGGCAGCCTCTCCCATGTCCTGGGGTATGTGGGGAATATCACCCAGGATGAGCTGATCCGCCTGTTCAACCAGAATTACCGCATGGGGGATATTATCGGCAAAGCCGGCATAGAACGGCAATACGACGAACTGCTCCGGGGCAGGGAAGGCAGGGAAATTCGGATCGTTGATGTGAGGGGAAGACGGGTATCCGGCGAGGGGACCATTCGAGAGCCGCCTATGATGGGCAAAAATCTGGTCCTTACCATAGACCGGTCCATACAGACCTTGGTGGAAAAGGCCCTGGGGAAACGGATCGGCGCGGCCGTGGTCTTGCGTCCTACTACCGGCGAGATTCTCGCTATGGTCTCGTATCCTTATTATGATCCCAACCTCTTTAACCGCTCGGATATGAGCGTCCAATATCAGGCGCTGATCAATGATCCGAACAAGCCGTTTCTCAACCGGACCATCCAATCAAACTATCCTCCGGCGTCTACCTTTAAAATTGTAATGACCACCGGTATCCTCACGGAAAACGCCTTTCCGCCGGATAAGGTGGTGGAATGTCCCGGAGAAATAACCTACGGGGACAGGCTCTGGCGCTGTCATATCCGCAGGCCGGGTCACGGGTGGCTTAATTTATCCCAGGCTATGGCTCAATCCTGCGATATCTATTACTGGGCCGTGGGACGGGACAACCTGGGGGTTGAGCGGATTGTGTCATACGCCAGGGATTACGGGTTTGGAGAGCTTACCAATATTGACCTTCCCGGAGAGATTGCAGGCTTTATTCCCACGCCTCAATGGAAGGATAGGCGCTTCCATGAGCGGTGGCAGGGAGGAGACACTATGAACATATCCATAGGTCAGGGGTATACTTTGGTTACGCCCCTCCAGATGGCGAACATGGTTGCCATGACTGTGAATAACGGGCTTATCTACGAGCCCCATCTCCTTAAAGAAGTACGAAATCCGCTGACCGGCGAGATAGAAAGCGCCGTTACCCCGCAAATACTCCATAAAAGCGATATAAACCCCGGTATTTTCAGGGCCGTGCGCCGGGATATGAGGGGGGTTATCTCCGAGGGGACAGCCCGGTTTCCGGTAAATATCAAGCCTGTCGAGATTGCGGGAAAAACCGGTACCGGCGAAGTGGGGTTTCATAACCGGTGGCATTCCTGGTTTGCCGCGTTTGCTCCGTATGAAACGGCCAATCCTGAAGAGCGGGTTGTGCTTTCTATTATTGTGGAAGCGGTTAATAATTGGGAATGGTGGGCGCCCTATGCATCGGCGATTATCTTTCAAGGGATATTTGCCAATCAAACCTATGAAGAGGCGCTGGCGACCTTGGGGGTCCAGTATCAGCCTGTTCAGGGACGGAGGGAATAGGAATGAAAATACAAGACATTTTGGGCATTGATTTTCTCCTGCTTCTGGCATCCATTAGTCTGACCATATTCGGGGTCCTCTTTATCTATTCTTCCGGCATAACCTCTGGAGGGGTATCCATTTCCACCGAATACGTACGGCAGATAGTGTGGGGCGTCGGCGGTCTCATCTTTGCCATGATTCTATCCATGATCAATTACCGCCGGTTTAAGAACCCTTCCCTGTATCTCTATATGGGAACCCTGATATTGCTGGTATACACCTATAAATTCGGACGGGAAGTCAACGGCGCCAAAGCATGGATAGGTATCGGCGGCTTCGGTATCCAGGTATCGGAATTCGCCAAGATCACCACGATTCTCTTTCTTGCCCGGTATCTGGATAATTCCAAACGAAAAGTAGCGTCGTTCCTGCGGTTTCTGATCTCCTGTATTATTGTGTTCGTCCCTATGGTGCTTATCCTGATTCAGCCGGATTTCGGGACCTCCCTGGTATTCATTCCCATACTCCTGGTGATGACCTTTATCGCCGGAG
>JAITHW010000125.1 GCA_031279815.1 Treponema sp.
TCAAGACGTCAAGAAAAATTTTATAATTTATAAATTATAAAATTTTTCTTGACGGAGTTTGCCGGGGCCTGATAAAATTAAAATCATTTATTTCAAGAAAGAATATCAGTTTGAGAAAACAAGTTTGAGGAGGCTGGGCCTTATGGCAGATTCTGAAAAAGGCATAGGCAATGGTATTTCCCTTGCCGCTGCCCGGAAAAGAGGGATTCGTTGGGGTGTTACGCTTATTCCCACCGCAATTTTCGTAGCTTTGATAGTGCTGGGATTTCTGAACGCCTCAAGTTTTATGGCAATTTTATGGGACCTCTTTACCAAGATCATGGTGAATTTCGGATGGCTCATTAATTTAGGCTGTCTAAGTTTTGTGGTGTTTATGGTTATATTGGTGGTAACGCCCCTTGGAAATATCCGGTTCGGAGGCAAAGATGCCAAACCGGAGTATACCCGGTGGAATTGGTGGGCGATCTCTTTGTGCGCGGGCATAGGTACGGGTATAGTACTCTGGGGTCCGGTGGAACCTCTCTGGTTGAGTATGGAGCCTGCGATAGGTATGGGAATCGAAAAAGGCTCCATTCCGGCGGTGCTTTGGGGTATGGAAAAGAGTTTCCTCCACTGGGCCTTTACCCCTTACGCGATCTATATCACCGTGGGTGTGGTTGCGGCCTACGCGGTTTTTAATATGAAGGCTAAATATAATGTGAGTTCTTCCTTTATCCCTATTCTCGGGGAGCGGGCTAACGGGAAGGTCTTCTCAGGGGTTATCGATACTTTAACGGTTTTCGCCATCACCGGCGGCGTGGCCGGATCCCTGGGGTATGGAATTATGCAAATAAGTTCCGGAGTAGGGGAGCTTTTAGGTATCGGCGTTACCCCTGGCATCTGGTTTCTCGTCGCCCTGGTTATTATCATCGCTTATAATGTTTCGGCTGTTACCGGCCTTGACAAAGGGATCAAATGGTTAAGCGATAAAAACGCATGGCTCTTCATTGCCCTTTTGATCTTTATTTTCATCATAGGCCCTAAGGCGTTTATCCTCAACTTGGGAACCCAATCGGCAGGGCAGTATCTCAATAACTTCATCCAATCGATGACCTTCACAAACCCCTTCCACGATGCCGCCTCAGCCGGGCTTACCGGTAACGCATGGCCTAATGAAAGCGAATTGTGGCCCCAGTGGTGGGATATGTATTGGTTTACCGATTGGCTTTCCTTCGGGCCGATAGTAGGTTTATTCCTCGTAAAACTGGCAAAAGGACGCACCATCCGGGAATTTATCGTTGTCAACTGGGTGCTCCCCTCGGTATTTGCCCTGATTTGGTTCTCCGTATTCGGAGGTATTGCCCTGGACATTCAGTTTAATATCGCCAAATATCCCGGAGTGGACCTGCAGGGACAGGCGTCCCTCTATCATTATATGAAGGCCTTCGGGTATGAAACCGTTATGCTCAAGGTCCTTGAAGCGGCCCCTCTGTCCGTGCTGATCAAACCTATCATGCTGATTATTGTAGCCCTTTCTTTTGTAACTTTGGCCGATTCGATGACTTCGACGGTAGCGCTTATGACCATTAAAAACAACGAGGGCATTGCCGAAGCGCCGATGCAGATCAAACTAGCCTGGGGCGTGTTGATGGGCGCGACTGCTTTTATCTTTGTGTTGAACGGAGGGCTTGACGGCATCAAGGTGGTGAAGACCATTGCCGGCTTCCCTATCCTCTTTTTGGAGATCGGGATTATGGTTGCGTTCCTTATCTATACAATCAGGCGGAGCCGAATGGGGCAGCTTAAACTCGAGGCTGCGGGTATGCTGCCTGATGAAGCTGATAAAGCAGCGGAGGTATAATATGAGTTTTGATATCGATGCTTTTTCGCTGGATTTCTTTTCTTTGAAAGGGAAGAACGCCATTGTGACCGGCGGGAATAGCGGATTGGGGCAAGCTTTCTCTCTTGCTCTTGCCAAAGGGGGTGCAAATATCCTCACCGCCGCCTATGAGGACGACGACGGAACGACCTGCAAACTGATCGAAGGATGCGGGGTTGAGTATGCGTTTATGCGGAGTGATATTTCGATACGGGGAGAACCGAAAAGGATCGCCGAAAAGTGTATCGAACGGTACGGCCGGATTGACATTCTGGTAAACTGCGCGGGGATCTGCAAATTGAACGATGTGCTGCACTTTGACCGGAACGACTGGGACCCGATGATAGGGATAAACTTGACCGCCGCTTTTGAGTTGAGCCATGCATGCGCTTTGTACATGGTTCCTCAGAAACGGGGGAAGATCATTAATATCTGTTCCCTTTTCTCATTTCTTGGCGGTCTTGGTTCTCCGGCTTACGCCGCGATGAAGCACGGGCTTGCGGGATTTACGAAAGCTTACGCGGACGAATTGGGAAAGTATAATATTCAGGTGAACGGCATTGCGCCGGGTTATTTTGCCACAAATATTACGGCCGCAACCCGGAGTAATCCTGAAACAAACAAAAAGGTACTCGATCATATTCCGGCGGAACGGTGGGGTGAACCGCAGGACCTGATGGGGGCAATGGCCTTTCTTGCCAGCGACGCGTCAAACTATGTGAACGGAACCTTGCTTGTGGTTGACGGCGGGTATCTGGTACGGTAAATGCCGGATGGATGGAAGGAGAAACCATGGGTGCAAAATATATTATCGGTGTTGACGAAGGCTCCCAGAGCGCCAAAATTATGATCTTCGATTTGAAAGGCACGGTGGTCTGTCAGGCTTCTCATCCTCTGCGCCCTATGTGCCTGGGCGGAGGAACCGTTGCTGAACATCCTGATGACGACTGGTGGGACGCAATACAAATCGCCTGCGCCCAAGTGATGACTAAATTTGACGGGAATATTTCCGATATTCTCGCGCTGGGCCTCTGTACCATTCGGTTCTGCCGTGCGTATCTTGATATCAACGGGTTTCTCGCGCAGCCGGCGCTCAGTTGGATGGATCCACGGGTTTCCCATCCTTATTCCGGGGATAATCCTAGAATCAGGTATCTTACCGCATCTTCGGGCTATATCACCTATCGTTTTACCGGCAACTTTCACGACTCCGCGGGAAACTATCAGGGGGTCTGGCCTATGGATACTGATACGTGGAACTGGATTTCCGATGATGCAGAGCTTACCAAATTCGGCGTTACTCAAGACATGCTTTTCAAACTCCAAATGCCCGGCGAAATAGCGGGGTATGTGACTAGGGAAGCGGCAAAAACAACCGGTATTCCCGAAGGCCTTCCGGTGGTGAACACGGCGAATGACAAAGCGGTAGAGGCCCTCGGCGCAGGGCTTACCGGCGGACGGACGGCACTGCTTTCCCTAGGCACCTACATTGCGGCAATCCTACAGGGAGACCGGAACCTAAAAAATACCGCCAACTTCTGGACGAATTTTGCTTCGGTTCCCGGAAAATACCTGTACGAAAGCTGCGGGATCCGCCGGGGTATGTGGATGATAAGCTGGTTTAAAGAGGTAATAGGCGATGCTTATGAGCGGGAAGCAATGGCCGCGGGTATGATCGCCGAACAGTTCCTGGATTCAGAAGCCCTCATGGTTCCTGCAGGAAGCGGCGGGCTTTTCACCGTTCTTGACTGGCTTGCCCCAACCGATAAGCCCTGGCGCAAGGGTCTTATGATCGGCTTTGACGGTCGGCATACTCGAGCGCATATCTACCGTTCAATCCTTGAAGCGATTGCAATGACGATGAAACTACGAAGCGAAGAAATGTTCGCCGAACTCAATCGGGGCATTGATGAACTCATTGTTTCCGGCGGCGGGTCAAACAGCGCCCTTTTTATGCAGATTACTGCCGATGTATTCGGCGTTCCTGCAAAACGGAATGTGATAAATGGGGCGGCAGGTCTCGGCGCGGCAATCTGCGCTGCTGTGGGGGTCAATGCGTATGCAAGTTTTGACGAAGCGGTACGGAACATGGTGAAAATCAGGGACGCCTTTCACCCTAAGCCTCAAAACACCGAAGCCTACCGCCGTATGCTTCCTCTTTACGCCGCGGTTACTTCCCATACCGACGGATTTCTTGAAAAAGCTCATTCTCTCTTAAACTAACGGAGTAACGGCATGATAACTTTGGAATACCGGTTGACCGGAGATGAAATCGCCGAAAGCCTTATGAGTCTTAATTATAAACGGGAAGGCGCATTTAAACGGTGGAATGTATATGCATTAAGCGGGCTAGGCGTACTGCTGGTCTTGTTGTGGTGGCGAGAACCGGATCGTTTTTATCTTTTTTGGGGGCTGCTCATGGATCTAGGGCTTCTGTTCTATCTATTATACGGCGCTCCCGGACTGCGGAAACGTAAAGCTCAAAAGATGGCGAATGCCGGCGGCGTGTACCGGCTGGCGTTCACCGGTGAAGGTATAAGCGCCGGAGATGAGGATAAAAACCGCTGCTTCGATGGTAAAAGCCTGTTTCTTGAATCCGAGACCGTTTTAACTATACGGATAGATTCGGCGGTTTTCTGTATCCCCAAACGGGCGCTGACCTTAGAAATCAGCGTTGAACTTGAGAGAATCGCCGGTAAAAAGGGATGCCGTAAGGAGATTCTGAAGACAAAATAACGGTTCTGTATGAGGCTTTTTCAAAAAGCCGGTTTTGATTTCGCTATTGAAAAGGTTTTATTTTTCTATATTTTAAGGAGAAAGATTATGGAAAAGACGATTGTTCAAAAAAAGGATTTATCACTTAAGAAATTCGTTTTCTTACCCCCCTGGCTGGTTCTAGTCGCAATGGTTGCAGCCAGCTTCGTCAATGTCGATGCCTTCCTCACCGGCGTAAATGCGGTGACCGGCTGGATACTAAATACGTTTGCCTGGCTCTTCAACCTTACGGCATTGGCCTGCGTCATCACCGTCATCTTCGTCTACTTTTCCCCTTTGGGCAAGGTACGGATAGGGGGCAGCAAGGCGGTACCGATGATGGCGTTCCGAAGCCTCATTTGGATTACCCTCTGCACCACTATAGCCGCAGGCATCCTATTTTGGGGCGCTGCCGAACCTATGTATCAGATGTACTATCCGTCTTTAGGGGAAGGAGTGGAAGCCGGTTCTCCGCAAGCCGCTGTTTTTGCAATGAAGGTGATGTTCCTTGAGTGGACCTGGACGCCTTATGCGATTTATACCGTCGCAACCCTAACCTTCACCTTTGTATTTTACAACATGAAGCAGCGGTATACCCTTGGCTCGGTATTGGTACCGGTGTTCGGCGAGAAAGTGTATAAGATCAGTCCGCTTATCGATGTGCTTTGTCTTTTCGCCCTCGTGGCCGGCATGTCGTCATCCCTTGGTACCGGCACGATGACCATAGCCGGAGGGCTTGAAAATGTCTTCGGCATCAAAAGCGGGCCGGTTCTTTGGGGATTTGTCATTACCGCCATTGTAGTAACCTTTATTATCTCAAGCATAACCGGTATTATGAAGGGAATACGCATCCTGTCCAGCATCAATTCTTATGTATATATGATGCTTTTGGTTTTTGTGCTTATCTTCGGCCCTACGATTTTTATGCTGAATTTTACCGTTGAATCACTGGGCGCTTATCTGCGCGATTTCTTCTCCCTCAGTCTCTATACCGGCGAAATCCTCAAAGACGGCTGGGCAAAAGGATGGCCCATCTTCTACTGGTGTAATTGGCTTGCCTGGACGCCGATAACCGCAGTTTTTTTGGGCCGGATTCTTCGGGGCTATACAATACAGGATGCTATTAGAGTGAATTTTGTGATTCCATCGGTGTTCAGCACTATCTGGATGGGCCTCTTTGCCACCGCCTCAATTTATTTTGAGATGAACGGCGCAGGACTCCTTACCGCGCTTAATGAACGGGGGCCGGAGGCGGTGGTTTATACGATATTCCGGCAGCTCCCTTTGGCGCTTTTGGTTATCCCGTTTTATATTTTCATCGTATTTATTTCTTTTGTTACTGCTGCCGACTCGAATACCAACGCAATGGCAGGACTCTGCACCCACGGTATTTCTCAGGAAGTTCAGGAATCACCGTCATGGCTGAAAATTATCTGGGGGGTAACCCTTGCTTTGGTAGCGTGGATCATGATCAGCTTCGCAAATATCAACGGTATCAAGGCCGCATCGAATCTCGGAGGTTTCGTCAACCTTTTCCTCGCGGTTTTAATGATTGCCGGTCTTCTTAAAATCGCCAACAACCCCAAAAAGTATGACGTCTTTCAGGAGGATTATGACGCCTCGGGCAAACCGGTAAAAAGCGTCAGACTACCGGCAGCCGTTGAATAAGAGACAGCGCCGATTTATTTAATCGAGAGACAAATCGGCGCTGTTTTATTCTCAATTTTCCGCAGGAAAACAAGAAAAACCTAGGCAACGCTGCCTTTCTGAGATATCGAAGATATTTCCCCGGTTCCAGATGCCTGAAGCATCATAGAAGGCTTTGAGCCTTCGAAACCGGGTAATTGTTGGTTCAGGAATAAGACCGGCGAGCAGTTGTTTTTTTAGTTTGCCTATACCGTGTTCTCCGATGACCATACCGCCGATTCCGGCAATATCCTGCGCCCACTGCCGGATAAGCGAGATGCCTTCCTGATAGCCGGCATAATTTCTAGGTAGTATATTGACGTGGAGGTGGCCGCCGCGGACATGTCCAAAAATACACCCTTTGATTCCCCGGTTTTGTAACCCCCGCCGATAGCGGGCAAGGGTTTGGGTAAAACTTTCATGCATGCATATCATGTCGGTACCCAGTTTGGTAATCCGCCGGTCTTCCTGATGCAGGGATGCGATGTGTAAGTTGGCGCTCTCCGCCGCGGTATGCCGGAAAGAACGCATCTTTTCAACTTCAGCCTCGCCGGATACCGCCCATGCGCGTTCACCGTCGCTTCCATGCTGTTTCGCCAATTCCATAAGAGGCAGCGCAAGCCTTTCAATACCAGAGTCTTCGCCGTGGAGTTCCAAATAGATCAGTCCTTCACAGGGTTTTTCCACATCAGGAAGCCCTCTTATGGCATTGCTATAGGGTTTCCGCATCTCAATCATAGAGATTGCGGCGCCGTCAATATACTCTATGGCCGCAATATCCGCATCGTCGGTCTTGATTGCTTCTGAACAGAGAGCGTCTGCAAAAGTACAAAGCCCGGCTTCGCCGGCAAAGAAAAACATAATCCCCCATATACTTTTAGGCTTAGGCAGCAGGTTAAGCGTCAGTTCCGTAAACGCGCCGGCAATACCCTCACTGCCGATAAGCGAGGAAAGGGGAAAATCCCTTGAGTCTTTTTCAATAACCGTCCGAACAGACCCATCAGCGCTGAGAAGCCGTGCTTGAAGGATATGTTTTTCCGTTTTCCCATAATACCCGGAGCAGATACCCCGAGCGCCGGTTGCGGCGATACCGCCTATGGTGGCGCTCGGTTCGGTAGGTTCCACAGGCCAAAAGAGCGGTACCGCTGAGGGCAACGCGGTAAGGGCTTTCCGCAGGTCAAGCAGGGTAACGCCGGGCTCTACCGTTAAACGGTACGAACCGCCGGAATGTACCTCATAATCTTTTATCCGGTTCATTCGGGAAAAATTCATGATATGCCCGCCTTCCGGTACGCTCCCGCCGGTAAGGCCCGTTTTACCCCCTTGTATCGTAACGGGCGTTCCGCGAAGCTCCGCAAGTATCTCCCGGGCATCTTCTTCACTTCGGGGAAATGAGATGCTTTCGGCGGTCCCTGAAAACTTCGCCTCGTCAGTAAGATATTCTCTAAATCCTTCTTCAAGTGGAATAATTACGGTTTTCATTGTTTCTCCGTTTCTTGATGGAGGCGCCGCAACAGAGCAAACGCCTCTCGACATTCGGCGACAAGAGCGACATCCGCCATCTTCATAATAGGCGCGTCTTTATCCGTATTAACCGCCGCGATAAAGCCGCTTTTTTCTATAGCTCCGTAAAAAGCCTGGGACCCCGAAACGCCGGCGGCGATGCACAGATCCGGCCGGGTCATCATACCGGACACCCCGAGCAACCTATCCATCGGCGCCCAGCCATGCATCACAACAGGTCTCGAAACGCCAAATTCGCCGCCCAGGATACCCGCTGTATCGGCAAGCTCATCCACCCCCTCCTTTGACCCCGCGCCGTACCCTAATGCAACAAGCAATTTCGCCTCCGCAAGCCCTGATTTGGACGGCAGGGGTATGAGGGTACGATCCAAAACTTGGCTCCGCGTCTCTTCCGTCCTATTGATGATACGCGGATCAGACATGGAACCGGTATAAGCCCCGGATTTTTCATGTTCCGTATCTTCAAACAAACCGGAGGCAAGGGTGATGCAAAAAGGAGGTTTTTTCATCAAAAACCGCCCTTCAACATAATTTGAGTAGAGGCGCTTGCGAACCAGGGGCAGCCCGCCTTCAAACGATAAAGCTCGAATGCCTGTAACGGAAGAACCGCCTTTTCGGGCTGCGGAACGAACGGCTAATTCGGTTCCCGCAAAATCGCCGGAAAAGACATACAGGTCTTGGGTATTAAACAACGGAATCAGGGTGCTCAATACCTGTTCAGGCGAATATGCGGTAAAATAAAGCAAAACGATCTCATCGGCTATACGCCTTTTCATCGCCGAACGCCAATCAAAGGACGGATGCCCAATAAGAAACCCTTGGGCAAAAGGCGCTTTGCCCTTTTCACCGCTTTCAAGGGTTTGGCCGAAACCGATAAGCTCATGCGCATGATTCTCCCACTGGGGATTAAAACAAGATAACACTACGTTAACATTCACCGTTTTTCAAGCCGTTCCATAAGATAACCAGTATAAAACCGCGCAACTCGATCCGCCACCGTCCCTTCATCAATCAAAATACCCTGCCGCGTATGGTTGACCGCTTTAATGCCGCGCATTTCGGCACTTTCCCGTACCGTATCGATGCAAAACTGTTCCGGTGTGTAAACTTCAAGGGGCTTCGCTCCCCGAGTGAGCCGTTCTTTCAAGGTTGGCGTCCGTAAATAAGCATCGGCGCCGTTGCCTACCGTAAACACACAAGGAGGCAGTATGGTCTGTACCAGTTCCCCTTCGTCCGAATGGCTATGTACCGTTACCGCGCCGCGGGGACCCGATGGGGATACCTCAATACCCAAGCAATGGGAAATACACATCCAGCCCAAATATTCAGCGGCAAGAAAGGGCGTGACGCCGCTATTTCTTTCAGGACTCTGAGCGCCCATCACGACAAAATCGTAAGAAGATCGATACCTTACAAAGGCCGCCACAATACGAGCGGTGAGTTCCGGGGAACAGGAATCATCCCGGGCAATCCGGATCATCGAATCAAAGCCCAACGCGGCAAGGGTTTTGAGATAGGTATCGCAGTACGCGCCGCCGATGGTCAAAACATCAAGCCGCAACGGGTCATCGCCGTTCTCACCGGAGTCCCGTAATTTCAAAAACAGCTCTAGGGATCCTTCGTCAAAACAATTCCACAGCTTCCGCAGGGGTGAAAAATCAACGGTACCCTCTGCGCCGGCGTTCCAGTCCCCCATCATATCCATGTCGGGAACAACCTTAAAACAGATAAGAACCTTCATTGTTTCAGCGGGATCAAGGTTCCCATGTTCATAACAGACTCCGGATCAAAGGCTTTTTTCAAGGTTTCGAGCATATAAAAGGATGACCCGTATTCCTCTCGGACATACCGTGCCCGGGCTTTGCCAAGCCCATGATGATGTACGATTGAGCCGCCATATTTAAGGGTCTGTTCACAGATGATTCGGTTGATCGGATTGTGGTACTTGTTAATCTCCTCTTGAGGCGCACAATCCACTACATTGTAGTAGTAAACAAAGTACATATTGGTTCCATTGATGTAGCTGTGAGATGAATGACCGCCAATCATCGTAATATCAGGAATCTCCTGAACAATACGTTCACATGAGGTCTTGTAGATATCGTAGATACAATCCCAGCATCCTGAGACCTCGGTGGTTATACCGATATTCTTTGTGGCGAATATCTCAGCCCGTTCCTTCGCGATCTGTTCAGTTCCCCAGTTAAGATGTTGATACCATGCGGAGAGATACTTCGAGTCAACCGGCTTTGCCCGCGGATGCTTCGTCATAATAGCTTTGATGCCGGCATCCGTTGCCTGGGCTACACCTACAGGACCTTCAGTCATCCAGATAAGAATGCAGGCGCCTTCAGGCAAAAAGTGGCCGAAACTTCCCTGAGCGTCCTGCTCATCATAAAGACGGGCAATCGACGGCTTGTAGCCTTCCGCCATTACCTCCCGCAGGCACTCAAAACCTTCTTTCATATCGTCAATCGCATATCCAATGAATATGGCATGCTCCGGGCGGTACTTGAATAGTTTTAAGGTAACTTCGGTAATAAAACAGATTGCCCCTTCATTGCCGCATACAATATGCCTGATATCGGGACCCGCAGCCCGCCGGGGAATATTCTTTATCCGGCAAACAGCGCCGTTGGGGAAAACCGCTTCCATACCGGCTATCATATCCTCAATACCGCCATAAAGCGTTGAAAACTGCCCTATGCTCCGTGTAGCGACCAGCCCGCCAATCTGTGCCAGCGGTTTTGACTGGGGTGAATGTCCGGTTGTAAGTCCCTGTTCCCGCAGGGTGTCTTCAATTTTTTGCAACGGCACACCGCACTGACAGGTTACTTGCATATTATACGGATCGATCTTCAACACTTTATTCATTCTCGATCCGTCGATAACGATGGAATCGGGCAGTGCGGTTTCCAAGCCTCCTTCAATCGCCGATTGCCCGGTTCTCGGTACCACATTAATATGGTTTGAATTTGCAAAAGCAAGCACTTTTGATACTTCGGCGCTGTTCGTTACATAGACCACCGCCGCAGGAATAGGCTGGGTATACACGCCCATAACCTGCTCATATTTACGGTACCGATCTCTGCTGCTTTCTTTTAACGCATATTCCTCCGTAACAACGGCGTTTGCCCCGAGTATCCCAATTAACCTATTAACAATTTCTTTTCGTGCTATATCAGCCATATAACCCCCAGACAAGATATTTATAATTTATAATTTATAATTTATATGGTCAAGTCATATCCTCTGTTTTTCTCTCCCCCGTTCAGCAATCAGCAGGCTCTTTCGAATATTCGGTAATTTCATCAAAATAATCCACATTGACCTGCGTTTCTTTCATTAAGGCAAGGTGCTCTTCCAGTAAACGGCGGGCCTGTTTTTTATCCCGATCCCGTATCGCGTCAAGCATCAAGCCGTGCTGTTCCCAAGAACGCCGGATAATTTCGACCCGCTCATGATTGCTGTATATCCGCTGGCGGGCCACCAGAAGCAAATTCTCAACCTCGCCGACATACTGAATCAAGCGGGTGGATGTGGAAACCCGGGCAATATCTACATGGAAACGTATGTCATACTCGTTATGCAGCAATGTCGTTACTTTGCGGCCCGGTTCCTCATTTTTATTTTGCAGAGCGTCGAGTTTTTCATGAAATTCATCAATAGTTTGCTGAAAACGCAGAATGTCCTCTTGAGAGGCCATCTTGATACACTTCTCAAAGGTTAAATTTTCCAGCGTTATGCGCAATTCCATAATATCAAGCAGTTCTTTACGAGTAAATTTAACGCAATACAAGCCTTTCCGCTGAATATTGATGATAAAGCCGTTCTGGGTAAGCCGGTTTACCGCTTCTCGGATAGGAGTCCTGCTTATATCCAGTTGATTCGCTAATATATCCTCCCTAATTCTGGTACCGTGTTTTATTTCTCCAGACAGGATCATTCTGAGGATCTCGGTATAGGCATAATCCGTTAAAACGGAGTTTTTAGAATTCATAGACTATATTTGGAGCAACCGAATATTAATCCGGTTCTTCTCCCAGGCGCCTCGCCGGTCAAAGGTTTGAATAATTTTTTATTATAATAGCCTAATATCCTTAAATCAACTCCTCCTTCGGTTATATTTTTAGAATACCTTGCAGGATATTGACTTTTTTCACAAAACTTAATATAATTTCTATATATTTACTAGGCATATAACTGCTTATATCTCATTTGGGAGACTTGTATGGCAAGAGTTGACAAAATCACGGATCTTATAGGGAATACCCCTATAGTTAAAATCAATAAGCTGAATGACGGCGCGGCAACGGTATATGTGAAACTGGAGTGCTTTAACCCCTTTTCCAGCGTCAAGGATCGTATTGCTTTGGCGCTGATTGAGGAGGGGGAACGGGACGGAAAGATTAAGAAGGGTACGGTCATTATTGAGCCTACCAGCGGCAATACCGGAATAGGGCTTGCCTTTGTGTCCGCGGTCAAAGGGTATCGGATCATCCTCACCATGCCTGAAACCATGAGTATTGAGCGGCGGAAACTGCTTAAAGCTCTGGGCGCGGAATTGGAATTAACCGAAGGCGCTAAGGGCATGAAGGGAGCCATCGCTAAAGCTGAGGAACTGGCCGCATCAATACCTAATTCCTTTATTCCCCAGCAATTTGACAATCCTGCAAATCCCGCGATCCATGAAGCGGCCACGGGACCGGAAATATGGCAGGATACGGACGGCGGAATCGATATTCTGGTCGGCGGGGTCGGAACCGGCGGGACCATCACCGGAGCGGGAAAATATCTCAAATCCAAGAAGGCTTCGGTTAAGGTGGTTGCGGTGGAGCCTGCCGCGTCGCCGGTTCTATCCGGCGGGCAGCCCGGATCTCACAAGATTCAAGGAATTGGCGCGGGTTTTGTGCCCAAGGTGTACAACAAGGATTTGGTGGATGAAATCTACCAGACCGATGAAGTGAAGGCGGGCGCTATTGCCCGGCGTTTGGCCAAGGAAGAGGGTATTCTGGCGGGCATTTCCTCCGGTGCGGTCCTTGAAGCGGCTTTGACCATTGCTAAACTGCCTGAAAACAAAGGCAAGACCATCGTGGCGGTCTTGCCCGATACCGGAGAACGGTATCTTTCGACTTGGCTTTGGGAAGAATAGATAACCAGACAGGAATGAGGAATGATCCGTTCCCCATTCCTGTTTCTCTATTAGGAGGATGTATGAGCTGGCGAGTTGCGGCGGCCAGTATTGACGGAGTTTTGATCAATGAACACTTCGGGCGTTCCCGGTGGTTTTATATTATCGATATCCAGAAGGACGGAACCGGCATATCTGTTGAGAGGCGCCCGGTTACGCCCCTCTGTCACAGCGGGGAACATACCGAGGCGGGGATGGCGTCCTGCTTTGAGGTTCTCAAGGATTGCGTTGCGGTCTTAGCCGCCAAAATAGGCTCTCCTGCCCGGAAACGCCTTGAGATGGGCGGCATTGCGGTCTACGAAGAACCGGCAACAATAGAAGAAGCGGTCCGAAAATTAGCCGCTTACTATGCAAGAATAAATCAGCCGGAATCCGTAACATAAATAAGGCGCGCAAAGGAATGAAAAGATACGGGCTTATGCCCCCGCCGTTCACCTTCCGCGCCGTTGCGGTACTTTTATCTATTCGTGCAGTATTTACCCGATACCGGCAGATTATTCCAGAATCGTAATTTCTACCCGCCGGTTGAGGCTCCGTCCGGCGTTGGTGGAGTTATCCCCTATAGGCCGGGTACCGCCCCATCCTTTGTAGATAAAACGATCCGCGCCAATGCCTCGGCTTACCAATTCTTCTACCATGCGTTTAGCCCGTTCAATGGAAAGTTCCAGCTCCCCATCGGGACGTCCGGTCGCGGCAGTATGCCCCTCTACAAGAAAGCTCCTCTCAGGAACCTGCTTCAATGCTTCGGCAAGAATGTCCAGCCGAGGCCTTTCGGCAGGGAGAAACTCCGCGGAGTCCGGGATAAAGCGGATATCCTTGATCGTAAGGCGTATGCCTTCGGGAACCGGTACCAAGTCTATTGCCGAATTTTGAATATCCATGGTGTTGAAGATCGGCTTCTGCGGAGGGGTGACCGGAGCTTGATCCTCCGCTTCTGAGGGGCCCGGTTCAAGAACTCCGGCGGTTGGGGCGGAAGGAAGCTCCGGAGGGGGTTCCTGGCCGAAAACAATGGTTTCGGGATCCGGAAGATGCTCAAGGCCCAGGGTGTTTCCCAAAGCCGTTATTACCGCTCCTCGGTCCATAGGCACGATTCCCGCGCCGAACGTCAAGGTAAACCCGGTAAATCGTACGGTTGAACCGTCAGGCCACGTATAGGTTTCATCCAAATTATCCCGCATAAACAAGGGAAGCCCATCGGCAGCCTGAATCAGAATGTCTACTTTATGACTGCCCTGAACTCGGGCAAAGCCCTGTCCCCCGGAACTGTTCTGATACTGGGTGGCATAGGCGGCATAGATCCGGTGAACCTGAATATTCTTATACACCTCAATCCCCCGGTATTCATATTCCGCGGTGAAAGGAACTATCACAGGCTGTCCGGTATTGAGGGGGTCTACCGCGCGGTTTCCCGGAGCGCGCCACCTGAACCCGGGTATTACCTTTTGGGTAGGAAACGTAGGAAACCCCCGAAGTGTGGGAAACCCCTGATCATTTTCTATGGTTATGGTTCCGTTCCCCCGAATTTGGAAACTCACCGGAATCACCGCGTCCACCGCCTGAGCGCTTTGCTGCATATCCCGCAGCGTATTTTCTAAAACAAAGAAATTGCCCTGATATAAAATAGTACCGTTCGATGTGTTATTACCTTTTTCTACCGGTTTGGGAATGATAGATGCCCGAACCTCGTGGCGTACCAGGCCTATATATTTTCCATTATTATACCGGCGCCAGTCTGAGCGTTCAACGATTGAATAAGGCCCTGTTTCCGCCATGGTTAGTATGGCCGGTTCGGAAAATTCCTGGGCGGGACTGTGTACGCACGCTGCCAATACCCCTATAAGAAATACACTTTTAAATACTATTTTCCTCATGTATACAATATCGGAAACTGCAACGTGTTTTCACCGCTTTTTATGATCAAAGGGCGGAGCGGTGAATAATCATCCGTTCCCACACCGGCGGACCAAAACCGGTCTGCCGGTATAAGGACCCTACGATACGACAAAGCCTCCTGCATAGCCGTTACCTGGTTCGCTTATTTTTTAGAAGCGGTAACCGAATCGGTAAAAGGTTTACCGTAAATATATTCATAGAGAAAACGCACATCCTCAGGAGCCGCATCAAAGAAATGGCATCCGAAATGGGTTGAGCCTTTTTCCTCATACCGCCTGAGTACCCTTGCTTTTAAGGAGATGGTACGCTTGGAGGTAATCAATTTTATCGATAATTCACTATCTAAAATCAGGAGCGCCACCAAATTGGTTTGAGTGCAGGAAAAACAGATTCCCCCGGCGCTTATATCGACGCCCTGAGCGGGGATCAGCCGGTCTTTTAAGTTAAAGGATTCAAAATATTCCTTTTCTTTCAGGGCAAAAATCATACTATTCGCATATTGATAGAGGGTTTTAATAACCGTGTATTCTAAAGGAGGGCTTCCTTCTTTAGTGGCCCAAAAGTGAATATAGCCAATCACGTATTCCTTAAAACGCAGGGGAACCCAGGCATCGGCAAGAATCTGCTTGGCCTGTTTTGACTTGATAAACTGATCCAGCGCCGCATCAAAATAGGAGGGCAGTACGCCGATAGTTTCCAAATACTGGAGAAATTGGGGTATGGTTATCACTCTTTTTTTAGGATCCGGATCGGTTTCAAGAAAGCTGCCCTGGCTGGAAGGTAAAAAGAGGGCTTTTCCGGTTTTGATAACTATCTGTTCCTCAAGAAGGCTTAAACGTTTTACATCCTTAAAGAGGACCAATTTATATTCACTCCCCGATTCCTTAACCCAGGAATCCATGTTTGCGACAATATCATTAAAATCTTTGAGATCCGGATCCGGCAGCAGATCGTCTCCGGTTAGGGTTCTGGGATCGACATCTTCTGAGACGGGAAAAAGATACCGCTCCTGTAAGAATGAAAACTTGAACTGCATATCCGGAGGGAAAAGCACTCGCGGGTAGGCCCTATCCAAATTCTTATACAGAAGTTCCGGAAAGGCAGCGATAAAACGGTCCTTATTGATGCTGTTGATCTCAACCACAAAAACCACCATCACCCCTTTATAGTCGGCGGTGAGATCGATTTTTTTCCCCGAGGTTAATCCCATTATGACTTGATTAGCCTTAAAAACAATTTCGGCTTTGGTAACTTTTTCTATTTTTAATGTATATTCTACCCGATTATACATACATATAACAGAAACCTGTTCATTGTAGAGCGATTTGAGTAAAAATTCTTTTTCTATACCCTGTACCATTGTTGACATAAAAAATCCCTATATTATCCGGATCTTCCTAAATTTACCAAAGGCCGCCCTAAAGCCCAAGGCTTTGGCCCTGTGGGATATAAGGCGCAACGAAAAAGTTCTGTAACAACATCCCGTGTTGTTATAAACCGGCATGGAACCGAAAGCGGGGTTCGGTGTTTATCGGCATATAGCATGGATTCTGTTCAAAGCCCTGAACAGATAAAACCGTAAAGCCTATAAACCCCTGCGCCGGTTGGCCGCAACTCAACCGGCATATATTTAGGCGTTGAAATAAGAAACCGGCTACTGAACTCATTGGATGATTCACGGTAATAATATAGTAAGATATTACTTTTGTGTCAATATTCTTACAGGAATTTATTCCGCATAATAAGTCAGCAGATCTTCACGGTTTTATCCTGATATAACCGGTGTAACCTGCGGAATTTCGCGTATGTTTTTCAAAAGAGGTATAACCGGTTCGCTGAGTTCAATGACCCCAGGGAAGTCTTCGGGCTGTAAAACCACGGTTTCACCGTCCATTTGCGCCAAAACCGGATACGCGCCCTGAAATTCCACTCGGCGGGCATTAAACAGAATGGATTCCGGTTTATCAATATGCCCGCCGGTATTAAAAAGCCCTTTCAAAGCCAGTTTCCGAAACAGCGGCATCTGCTTCAGGGCGCAGACATTCCGTTCATCCGGGAGTATCCATTTATGAGAACCGTACGTCCGGTGGCCGCTCACCCCCACGGCTAAGAGCAGCAAGGCTTCTTGGAAGGATTGGACCAGGTTTCCCGTATTGTCAAAACCCCGAACCGTCATGGGTCCGACCCGGTAGAACCGATCATAGAGGAGCGCGGCGATGTCCACCCATAATTTATAGGAATCCCCAGGCAGATTCCCTTTCATCCTGTTGGTCATGTGGGTAACAAAGGCGTCGAGTCCTATGGAGAGGATGTTAAAGGCGTAAAAAGGCCCTTGTCCGGCGGCGGTGGTAAGCCGTAATGCCCTGGACAGTTCAATCCTTGAAGGGTATAGCAGCAAGTCCAGGGCCGTATCCAGTTCCCAGGCATCGGCGCCGTCGTTACCGGTTCCCAAGGGAAGCCGGAGCACGGCAAAGTTTGAACGAAGCTCGGGAGAAGCTTCATACAGAACATTGAGGACCTCAAGGCTGGTACCGTCCCCGCCTGCGGTGATAATCAGATGAAAGGTCCCGTCCTTAATGGTGGCGGATAAGGCCGGTATAATGTCCCGGATGATCTTCTCTACATGACCCCGCCCTCTGGTGAGCAGTACGCCTTGCTTCCCCAAGATGCTCTGCCCCGGCTCCAGATCCCGGACCACAGGACAAGGGCCGGCGTCCTTTCGGAGGGGATTATTTCCCGCTTTTTCTAGGGATTTACCCAGCGCCGTATAATGCCGTTTCCAACGGGATGGAATCGTAAATCCTCCGGCTTTGGGATTGACGATAATAATCCAGTCTAAGGGCCGGCCCGGAGCAACCAGGGAATGGGTACCGATTTCCATAAGCCCCGCGGCAAATGCTTCAATATAAGCCTCAGTATGATGCATAATCACCTGCTATTCGCAATGTCTATCAAGAGCCTACCGATAAGGGCCAAGCATAGAATATACGGTATTCCGCGGTTCGGCCCGCTACAGATCCCCCAGATAATTTTTGATAAGTTCCAATTTAAGGCTCCGCAGACGCTCGGTAATGGAAACCTTGTATACATGCGGGTTGAGGAACCGTTTGTAACTATTATCAAAAGATTCAAGGCCGGATCGCACCAGCAGCCGGATTTCTTCTAAGGACGGGAACCTTCTCAGCAGCCGGCCGTGTTCCATCCAGGGTTTGAGCAGCGGTTCCGCTTCCCCCTCCAGGATATGATAAAAATGACGGTAATCCGCTGCGGGATGCCAAAAGGTATACTGCTTTCCCCGCTCAACCGTCTCGGGATTGGCAGAATCATCCAGACCGAGCACATCCGCCACGGTCATGCCCTGGGCGTCTTTGATGCGCCAGACCTGCTTGATCCCCGGATTGGTGGTTTTGTCCGGGTTATCGGAACATTTCATGGTCGGTACCAGCTTCCCCGCGCCGTTGTCCCGGGCGGTCAGTTTATATACTCCGGTGAAAGCCGCTTCGGTCCCGCCGGTAACCATCTGGGTTCCCACACCCCAGCTGTCGATAGGCGCTCCCGCATCGGTGAGAGCCTGAATGATGGATTCGTCCAAATCATTGGAAACAGAAATAGTCGCCTTGGTAAGCCCTGCCGCATCGAGGATCTTCCGAACCTCCACGGAAAGGTAGTGGATATCCCCGGAATCCAAACGCACCCCGAAATTTCTTCCCTGGGCAGCCAGCCGGTTCCCCACCTTGACCGCATTAGGCGCGCCGCTTTTAAGGGTATCATAGGTATCGATCAGGAAAACCGGCTGTTCAGGGTAGATATCCGCATAGGACTGAAAGGCATCTTCTTCGCGGGCATGAGCCATGATCCAGGAGTGGGCCATGGTTCCCATCACGGGGATTCCGTACTCCTTTCCCGCCAGGACATTGGAAGTTCCCGCCGCGCCCCCGATGAAAGCAGCCCTGGAAGCGGACATGGCCCCGTCTGCGCCTTGAGCCCGCCGGAGCCCGAATTCCATGACCCTCCCTTGGTCGGAGGCAAGCCATACTCGTGCGGTTTTGGTAGCGATGAGGCTCTGAAAATTGATGGTGTTTAGGATCAGCCCTTCGATGATCTGGCCTTCGATAAGCCCGCCCTCAATCCGGATCAGAACTTCCTGAGGAAAGGCCACGGTTCCCTCATCCATAGCCCAGAGAGAACCGGTAAAGCGGAACCCTTCAAGATAGCTGAGAAAGGGGCCTTCAAAGAGTCCGAGGCTTTTAAGATAGGCAATATCATCCTGGGTAAAGGAGAAATTCTGGAGTTTTTCTAAGAGGGTCCCCAAACCGGCGAATAGGGAGAACCCGCCCCCAAAGGGCTGGCGGCGGAAGAACATTTCGAATATGGTCCGCCGGTTCAGTCTTTTTTTCCAGTACCCCTGAGCCATGGTCAGAGAGTAAAAGTCCGTAAATAAGGCCGAAGTATGGCTCATAGGATATCCCCTGAATGTTGCAGGACCACTCCGGCGGCTTTCATGGTTTCAAAAGCCCGTTCCACTGACCCCGCGGGATATCCAAGCCCTTGAACCGCATCTGTGAGTACAATGGTTCGATACCCAAGCCGGGCCGCATCCAAGGCGCTGTAGAGGACGCAGTAATCTGTGGCAAGCCCCCCTAACAAAAGGGCGGTAATGCCGAGTCCTTTTAAAAAGCCGTCAAGTCCCGTAGGGGTTCGCCTATCGTTTTCAAAAAAGGCTGAATAGGAGTCCAGGTCCCGGCGGAAACCCTTACGGAGTATGCAGTGTACCGGGTTCAGCTTGAGTCTGTCATGGAAGCGGGCGCCCTCGCTCCCTTGAACGCAGTGCGCGGCCCAGAGGACTTGGCCGGTTACCCCGGGCAAATCCACAGTATCCCCCGGTTTCAGCCCTGGATGGGATGCGGCAAAGGACGCATGATCCGGGGGATGCCAATCCGCAGTGGCGATAACCTTCCCGCCCGCGCCGGCGCACTGCTCCGCCAGCCTGTTGAGAGGATCAACCACCGCGTCTCCTGCGGTAAGCGCTAAAGCTCCGGACGGACGTTTTTTTCCTGAGCGGGCGGTATAAGCAGGACAAAAATCGTTTTGCACATCGATCATCAGGAGAGCGGATTTAATAAAATCGAACATTTTTATGGATACCTCCTGGTTTGAATCTATCATAATTTAGGGAACAGGGGCTAGGGACCGATGCAGGGCGCTGGATTAAAAAAGACTCGATACGAATGCGGAATATGGAGCGCGGATGAAGGAGCTGGCCTGCCGGAACTACGATCCCGCCCTCTATTCTTAATTTAGCGCATTGCCAAAAGTAATATAATAAGTTATTATATATTATGATTCATGAGTTACTATCCAGGAAAGGGTCTAAGGTTCATTGTATCGGTATCAAAGGGACGGGGATGTGCGGCCTGGTAGAATTACTGCATAATGCCGGGGTTCGGATTTCCGGTTCTGACATCCCCGATGTATTTTATACTGACCGGATCCTCAAAGAGTTAAAGATCCCCTACTTTGAATCCTTTGCTCCGAATCATATCCCCGCGAATACTGATATGGTGATCCATTCCGCGGCCTATTCTTTTGAAACCAACCCTGAAATGGCCGAAGCCAAACGCCGGGGGCTGCCTATCCTGAAATATACCGATGCCCTGGGAATGTATTCCGATCGTTTCGATACATCGGGCATTGCGGGAGTACATGGGAAAACCACCATCGCCGCCATAGCCGGGACGCTTATCCGGGGGGCAAAACTGCCGGCCCAGATTCTTGCGGGAAGCGCGGTGAGCGTATTCAGGGGACGTTCGACCCTCAGTTTGGGTAAAAAGTATTTCGTGGCGGAAACCTGTGAATACCGCCGGCATTTTCTCTCTTTTCATCCCCGGCGTATTGTTTTGACCAGTGTGGAACCGGATCATCAGGACTATTACCCCACTTATGAATCTATTCGGGATGCGTTCTTGGAATACGGCCGAAAACTGCCGTCCGGCGGGGAGCTTATCTACTGCGCGGATAATCCCGGAGCCGCGGATGTAGCGGAAACGCTGAAACAGGAAAACCGGGGGATTAGGTTTATCCCCTATGGATTTACGGCTGCCGGGGATTTCAGAGTAAAGTCTTACCGGATTTTTGAAGAACGGGTGGTAATGGAAGTGGAGGGGTTTCCAGGAGAGTTGAAACTGCGGATCCCGGGACGGCACAGTGTGCTTAACGCCGCCGCAGCCCTTGCTTTGACCGATTCTCTGGTGAAAACCGAAGCCCGCAAGACACACCCTGAAAACCAGGGGTGGACCGAAGAACAGCGGGAAAGGGTTCGGTGGGCAATGGAAGATTTCAAAGGCAGCAAACGGCGTTTTGAAATACTGGGGGAGGGGACGGGCATTCTGTTTATGGACGACTACGGGCATCATCCTACGGCGGTGAAAGCCACCCTGGAGGCGATCAAAGACTTTTATCCCTATAGGCGGCTTATTCTGAGCTTCATGTCCCATACCTATACAAGAACCGCTTCCCTGCTTGACGGCTTTGCCGCCAGTTTTGAGAAAGCCGATATAGTGCTGCTCCATAAGATTTATCCCTCTGCCAGAGAAGCGTATACCGGAGGCGTTACCGGGAAAACCCTCTTTGAAAAAACAAAAGCCTTGCGGGATCAGGTATACTACATTGATGAACCTATGGACGCAATGGATCTGCTCTTGGACATCCTTCGTCCGGGAGACCTGTTTTTAACTATGGGAGCAGGAGACAACTGGAAGCTCGGCAAGGCTTTGCTGTACCGGGACGCGCACCCGGGCGGAGAGTGAAATGCGGTATATGAACCCCGCACTCTAAGGAGCAGTATCTTGAAGAGTATGACCGGTTATGGATACCAGGAAAAACAGGGTAAAGACGTTTCCATTTCGGTAGAAATCAAGGGGTATAACAGCCGTTTTCTGGAACTGGCGGTGAATCTCCCCTCTCAGCTTTCAGTTCTGGACCCTGAAATCCGGCGGTATATGGCTATGCGATGTCGCCGGGGAAAGATAGAAATCAATCTGCATCTCAAGGAGCATGATTCGGCTATTTCCGTCTCGGTGAACCGCGCTGCGGTTACCGCGTACCGGGAGGCGATTAAACTGGCAAGCGAAACACTGGGCATTGATGAAAAACCGGGCCTTGCCTTGCTGCTGGGGTTTGAAGGGGTACTGGAGATTGGGAAGGCCAGGAATGACCTGGGATATTGGAAGCGGGTTGAGCCGGTTTTGACCGCCGCGGCGGATCAGTTTGACGCAGCCCGCATCAGGGAAGGAAAGCATACTGAAACGGATATCCTGTCTCATATCGCGGTTCTCGAATCGTCGGTTAAGATCGTGGCTTCATATACCCCTGTTTTGGAAACTTCCATACGGGAAAATCTGAAAACCCGTTTTACGGAGCTTCTGGGGGACTTCCGGGCCGGATCCGTCCGGGCAGGCCCTATGGTAATAGATGAAAACCGTATTTTGGCGGAGACTGCTGTGCTTCTTATGAAGTATACCATATCGGAGGAGCTTTCCCGGCTTTCCGCACATTTGGCGGAATTCCGGACCGAGACGGAGCAAAACCCCAGCCCGGGGAAGAAACTCGATTTTCTCTGTCAGGAGATAAACCGGGAAATCAATACCATCGGCTCCAAAACCCCGGTTTTAGAAGTAAGCCGGGCGGTGGTGGAAATGAAAGAGACCTTAGAAAATATCCGGGAACAATTAAGGAATGTGGAATGAGTAAGCATAATACGATACGAATTGCGATTTCGGGAAAAAGCGGCTGCGGCAACACCACGGTAAGCAGATTGGTGGCCGAATCTCTTGGACTGCGGTTTATTAATTTTACTTTCAGGAATCTGGCCGAGGAGAAAGGCAAAAGCCTCATGGAAATGCTTGCCTTAGCCGCGAAAGATGATTCTTGGGACCGGGAGCTGGACCGGCGGCAGGTTGCCCTCGCACGGGAAAACGGCGGCTGCGTACTCGGTTCCAGGCTTGCCATCTGGATGCTGGAGGAGGCGGACTTTAAGGTATACCTGAAGGCAAAAGGCGAAACCCGGGCGCGCCGGATTATGAACCGGGAAGGGGGAACCCTGGAAGCGGTAACCGCGTTTACCGGCGAGCGGGATCGGCAGGATCAGGAGCGGTTTTTGAGGATCTACCGGATTGATAATGATGATTATGCCTTTGCAGACCTGGTTATCGACACCGATGAAATCGAACCTTTACAAATCGCCGGACATATCATTGAAAAGGTCAAAACAAAAATAAGCTGATGGATCAGGCCGCGTTAGAAGCATTCAAAGAGGCCGTCTATGCCCATTATGCGGCCGCGGGCAGGGTGTTCCCCTGGCGGGAACATACCAGTCCCTGGGGAGTGCTGGTTTCCGAATTTATGCTCCAGCAAACCCAGACCGAACGGGTCATACCCTACTGGAAACGCTGGATGACCCTGTGGCCTACTCCTGAAGCCCTGCATAAAGCGTCCCTGGCAGAAGCCCTTCGGGAGTGGGGCGGTCTTGGGTATAACCGGCGCTGCCGGTATGTGAAGGAATGCGCCAGGATCATTACCGGTAAGTACGGCGGCCAGGTTCCTGAAAATCCGGAAAAGCTCCTCCCGCTTCCGGGCATCGGCAGGTATACCGCCAACGCCGTCACCTGTTTTGCCTATAATTACCCTTCGGTTTTTATCGAAACCAATATCCGTTCTGCGGCGATTCATTTTTTCTTTGCCGATCGGGACGCGGTGAAAGATACCGAAATAATCCCCATTCTCGATGCGGCCTTGGACCGGGAAAATCCCAGGAACTGGTATTGGGCGCTCATGGATTACGGGGCGGCCTTAAAGAAATTGACGGCAAACCCTAACCGGAGGAGCGCTCACTATACCAAGCAGAGCCGCTTTGAAGGCTCCTTCCGTCAGCGCCGGGGAGCGGTACTCAGGGCATTGGTATCCCAAGGGCCTGCCCCTGTAGAAGAGCTTTGCGTCCGCACCGGTATGAAACCGGAGGATCTGTACGAACCCTTGAAATCGCTGGAAAAGGAATCCATAGTTGCGGAGGAAGAGGGGGTTTATAAGATTAAAGAGTAGCGTATCTTGCGGGTTTTACCAAAAGCGCCGTAAGCCCCCGCCTTTAGGCGCGGGGAATGCCGACTTTATGTACAGCCCTTATAAAACCGTTTATAACAAAGACCAGGGAAATCCCCTGTTGGAAAACTAACAACGCCTTGTCTTGGATATACATCAGAATACCCATACATATCAGCATCCCGGCAAATAAAAGCCAGCCCCAAGGGTGCTTTTTAGCAAGCAAATAGCTGCCTAACAGAAACCCAAAGGTAACGCCGATCTCCAATACTTGAGAAACAGCCGTAATGCCCTTAAAATAATAGATGCTGTACCCAATACCGCCGGCAATCATCAGGTACGTAAAGGCCTTAACAGACCAATCAACACATCTAGGAACATGATCGCACCGTTTCCAGGCGCTTGCCAAGCCGAGGATCAATGCAGGAGCGCCTCCCGCCTCAATGGCCGCAGCGATCCAATTCTGTTTGCCCGCCAACAGGATGACCCAGGCGGGCAAACCAATGAGATACGCGAACCAGCCGGCAATGCGCCATGTTCTATCCCTTTGCAAACCCTCGGCATGGGCAAGAAGTATCTTCGCGAGAAGATACCCGGATCCTCCCCATACTTGCAGAAAAATATCCATAATTTGACACTCCCCACGCCTAAAGTCGGGGGCTTTACGGCGCGTTTGGTAATTCCCAGTATATTATGCGTATTACACTCAGGCAAGGCTCTGTGGTCCATAGCAGGGCAAAAGCCTTTAACTTTTGTAAGGATATAAAAAGCCCGCAGGTATGGAAGATGCTATTGATGTGGGCGCATCCTGATTATCCGCGGACTTTTTACCGGCTGTTACCAAAAGGATCGGCGCCTCAAATCGCTGTATAATAATTACACAGTTCCTCTAGTTAAAAAAGCCGTCAGCGGCCTGTTTCGAAGGTTTCTGAGGCCGCAGGTTGTCTTTAGGCAGCAATACATCTTTTAAATAACAGTTGGCACGCCTTATGCTGTATAATATAAGCATTTCTTGATTTGTAACCAGGGAAATAGTTTAATTCTTTTAAGTATAGTAGGATTCTATAACGTGAATGATGGATATGCCCGGCAGTGTATTAAAAGAGCGCGGAGTCAAAGGAGGCGCCGGGGGCCTCTCGTGCTGCTTACGCTCCTGGCTTTTACAGGGGCATCTGCAAAAGCCTGGTGCCTGTCTCTGGATCAAGCGGTGGAACTGGCTTTGAAGCGGAATATACCTCTGCAAAAGAACGCCGTAGACCTCGCCGCCGCAGGGTATACCGCGCATAATCTCTGGGCCGAAAAATTTCCTGCCATAAGCGCCGGCGCGGGGAGGAGTTATGGTTCCAACCTGTTTACCGGAGAGGGCTTTCAGTTTACCGGAAGCGGCTTTGGGTACAATCTATCCCTGGGGGTAAATCTTTCGCTGAATGCAGGGCTGCCTTATGCAATGAAGATAATCGGCCTGGCGTACCGAAGCAGCCTGCTGGCATACGAACATGCCCGGCGGCAGCTTGAAATACAAGTCGCCAGAGCATTTTATACCCTGATTGTTCAGAAGGAAAACCTCGCGCTCCTGCAAGAGAGCCTGCAACTGGCTAAAAAGCAGCGTGAAAAAAACCGGATCGCTTTTGAAAACGGGATCATAGCTCTGCGTGAGTATATGCAAAGCCAGGTCAGCGCACAGACCGCGGCATTCAATTTGAGCAAAGCTCAGGTAAGTTATGAATTGGCGGTGATGGAGTTTTTTACCGCTTTGGGACTGGATGCCCATACTGAAGCAGCCTTGGAGGGAACCGTTGAGATAGAACAGATTACCGCGGATCCGGAAAGGTTAATCAGGACGTATCTGGCAAAGCGCCCCGATATTATCGGCCAGCGGCAGGCTATTGAACTGCTGGAATATACGGAAAAACGGACGGCCTTGGCGGGCCGCGCTCCTTCCCTCTCGCTTTCGGCCCAATGGCGGGGATCGGGAAACGGGGATCCCTCCGGCACGTTTACCGACAATCTGAGCGGGAGCGTTACCCTGTCGATCCCTATTGATCCGTGGATTCCCGGTACGAAAACCAGCCAATCGATTCGGAACGCGGGCAAAGAGATAGAAAAGGCGAAGCTGGATCTGGAAAACACAGAAAGAGCCGCTCAGAATCAGATCCGCTCATTGACGGCGAATCTCCAAAATTTATGGAATACTATTGAGATTTCTCAGCTCCTGGTGAGGATCGCTGAAGAGACATACCGGCTGACGGAACAGGCGTTTCAGATGGGAACCGTGGAGTTTCTCATTTTGGAAGATACCAGGACTAAGCTGGTTGAAGCCCGGCAGCAGCTTTTAGCCGATAAATTAACCTACAAACAGACAATGCTGGATCTTGCCGGAGCCCTCAATCTGAACCGGGAAGAATTTATAGGGAGTGTGTTATGAAGAATGCCAAACCTAAAAAGCCGGTAACAAGGCTTGTTACCTTAGTAATCATTGGGCTGTGTGTTTTTTTCGCGGGTTTTATCGTTTTTTCATATATCCAGAAGAAACGCCCCGCCCCGCCTGCGCTTGCAAACTCCGGAAGCCCTCCGGGGCAGGCCCAAGCCGCGGGAGGGCAGGCCGCCGGGACCGGCAATCAAGGGCAAGCGCCCGGAGGAACGGGAAGCCCGCAAACCCCGGCCCGTAACGCATCGGGACAGAGTGTGCGAACAGGTAATCAAGCAGCGGGGAGCGGCCCAGGTACGCAAACTCAAGGCGTTCGGGGACAGGCTGCACAGGTGGGCGGCCGGGGAACCGGAGGCGCCGGGACCCGGGGCGCCGCGGTCAGGGTTGCTCCGATAAAGCTTGATACCATCGAGAACACGGTGATCATCAATGGGGATGTGTTGGCCCGCACTCAAGTGTCCGTCTATCCCACCGTAGCGGGGAAACTGGCCGAAGCCCGGTTTAAAGTGGGGGACCTAGTGAGGCAGGGGGAGACCCTGGCTATGATCGACCCCTCCCGGCCCGGGGAAGTCTATTCTAAAAGTCCGGTGGTGTCCCCGGTATCGGGTACAGTCTTGTCCGCCCCGGTAAACCCCGGGGACACCCTCTCGGCCCAAACCGCGGTGTACGTGGTGGGAGACCTTTCCGGCCTTTTGGTAGAAACCTTTGTCCCTGAACGGTTTACCGCGGCCGCGCGGAGAGGGCTTGCCGCGCAGGCCGGTTTTGAAGCCATTCCCGGGGAAACCTTCCCGATGACGGTAGACGAGGTCAGTCCGGTGCTGGATCCCGCCAGCAGAACCTTGAAGATCCGCCTGCGGTTTACCAAGCCGGATTCCCGGATTAAGGCGGGTATGTTTGCCACCGTAACCTTGGTGACCAGCGCCAAGCATAATGTACCGGTAATACCCAGAAGCGCGGTGATCAACACCTACGGTTCATGGATTGTGTTTACCGTCAGAGAGGGAACCACAGCGGAACGCCGGGAAATAAAACTGGGACTTGAGAGCGAGGACTTTATTGAGGTAGTAAGCGGCTTGAATCCGGGAGAACAAGTCGTTACTGTAGGCCAAAATTTCCTTTCCGACGGGGATCCGGTCCGCATTGTTGAAGGATAATGTATAGTGAGCCGGCGGTGTAGGGGTTAGGTCTCTTGCGGTATTCCGCCTAATCCTTACCTGCTATCCGCCGGCCGCTGCCAGAGAGGAGCATACATGAGCATTTCTGAATATTCGGTCAAACGGCCGGTAACGATTGCGGTACTCTACGCCTTGGCTATGGGTATAGCGGCAACCTTGGTACCCCATATTGCGGTGGACCTCTACCCTTCGGTGGCCAGACCGGTCCTGTCCGTATATACCGGTTTTCCCGGGGCGAGTCCGGCGGATGTGGAGCGGAATGTTACCATACCCTTGGAACGGGCTCTGGCAACCTCCAAAGGGCTGTCGGATATGACCAGCAGCTCTTCTTTTGAATCCAGTTCTATCAATCTTAACTTCTCCTACGGCACCGACATGAACAAGGCTGTGACCGATGCCCAGACCCTAGTGAACCGCCTTGCCAATTCCCTGCCCGACGGCGCGAATGCCCCCATAGTACGGCGTTTCGATATGTCCGCTATGCCCATAATGCGTCTCGTGGTCCGGGGTAATTATCCGCCGGATCAGCTCAGGCTCTTTGCGGAAGATGAGATCCAGTCCGAGATTGAGCGGATCGGCGGAGTAGCTTCCGCGGAAGTTACCGGCGGAACCACCCAGATCATCAAGGTTGCGGTGTCCTTAAACCGGCTTGCCGCTTTCAATCTCACCTTGAGCGACGTCAACGCCGCGTTAAAGGGACAAAACGTCCTTTCCAGCGGCGGCAGCTTAACCAGGGGGGAACGGGAATACCAACTCCTTACCAAGCAGGAATTGGCTACGATTGATCAGATTAAACGGCTGGCGGTTAAAACCGTGAGTATCCCCGCATCGGTTAATCAGGCGAACCGCTCTCAGATAGTGCGGCTCGAGGATATTGCGGACATAGGTCTTGCATATAACGACAACGCCGCGCGGGTCTATGTGAACGGCCAAAGCGGGGTATACATTCAGGTTACCAGCGAAAGCGACAGCAATCAGGTACAGGTTGCCTCCCGTGTGCGGGCGGCCTTGGAGGATATCAACGGAGATCTGCCCCAGGGGATTTCTCTCCAGGTGTTGTCGGACAACACCTCCCTTATCAGCGCCACCCTGAATCAAGTGTACAGCAACGCCATTCAGGGAGCGCTTCTTGCTATGGCGGTCCTGTTCATATTTTTACGGAACGTCAAGGGAACCCTGATCATAGGGTTTTCCATTCCCATATCGATCCTGCTGACCCTGATGTGTATGTCCCTTTTCGGGTTTACGCTGAACCTGCTCACCATGACCGGCTTGATTTTAGGTCTGGGCATGACCGTGGACGCTTCCATCGTTATTTTGGACAACGTGCATAACTACCGGCTGCGGGGGGCAAAAGCGGAAATCGCCGCAGTATTGGGCAGCCAAGAGATGACCCGCGCCATTGTTACCTCTACCGCCACTACTCTGTGCGTATTCGTGCCGCTGATCATCTATAAGAACGATCTTGAAATGATGGGACAGATGTTCAGCGACCTCATCTTTACAGTGGTGATCTCCCTGATCTGTTCTTTGGTAGTGGCTCTGACCCTGGTCCCCAGCCTCTGCGGTTCTATCCTGCGCCTGGACACCAGGAAACAGAAGCCCCTGCGGTTCAAATTGTTACGGGTCATAGATGAGGGGATGGAACGGTTTTTCAGATCCCTGGATGAAGGATACAAAACCGCCATCGGCTACTGTCTGAATCACCGGTTCCTGGTCCTGCTCCTGGTACTGCTGATACTGATCTTTTCCTTTATGCAGTTCGAGGGCATCGGCATGAACCTCTTCTTCCGAAGCAGAACCGACGACTCCATAACCCTCAACGTATCTTTAGCCCAGGGAACGCCGATCCGGGTTACCGAAGGGGTATTGCGGGATTTAGAAGCGATTGTCAAGGATAACGTGCAGGGGTATAAAGATATCATCCTCACCGCCCGGCGGAGCGGAGCCACCCAGGGAACTATACAGATCACCTTGCCGGAGCCTTCAAAGCAGATCGATACGCCCGACAGTATTATGAGGAAGCTCTCCCCCTTTACCGCCGGGATTCCGGGGATACAGGTCTCGTTCCGGGCAGGACGCAGCATGGGAACCACCTCTGCGGTGGAGATAGCGGTCAGCTCCAAAGATACGGACGCCCTGATGGAAACGGCCAATGATATTAAGGGAATCATGGAGAAATATCTGCCGGAGATCGAAAACCCTGAGATAAACCTGAGTGAGGGAGCGCCCCAGCTTCAGATTGAGATAGACCGGGACCGCGCCGCGGCGCTAGGCGTTTCCATGTCCGCCATAGCCCAAGAAGTGAGAACCGCTATTGACGGCACCGCCGCCGCCGCCATAAGCCGGGGGGACCGGATCATCAATGTAAACGTCATGCTCCAAGATGATGATCGTACCGGGCTTCCCAACCTGGACGCTGTCTTTGTGGTGAGCCGTACCGGGCAGCGGATCTCCCTTTCCAATGTAGTGCGGATCAGCGAGGGGCGGTCTCCTACCGCCATACGGCGGGAGAATCAGGAGCGGGTAGTGCGGATCACCGGCGGACTGGCAGGGGGCATCGCGGTTACGGATATGCAGCAACGGCTGGAAGACACGGTGAAGCAGTATCTTGTTCCACAGGAAGGCGTAAGCGTCCGGTACTTGGGAGAAGCCCAAGAGATTCAAACCTACAACAAGCGGTTTATCTTTATCATAGCCGCGGCTGTATTCCTGGTCTTTGGTCTCATGGCAAGTCAGTTTGAATCCTTTGTGGACCCGCTGATCATCTTCTTCTCCATACCGCTCCTCTTCATCGGGGTAATCTGGATTTACAAGCTGGGCAACGAAGCCATGTCTGTGTTCTCCGCCGTAGGGATTATAGCCCTGGTAGGGGTCGTAGTGAACAACGGGATCGTACTGGTGGACTATATCAACACCCTGCGGGCCAGAGGGATGCTCGTCCGGGAAGCCTGCCTGGAAGCCGGACGGAACCGGCTGCGCCCTATCCTTATGACCGGACTGACCACCATAATCAGCATGATACCCATAGCGTTCTTTCCCGGTTCCGGCGCGGACACCATCCAGCCTATCGGCAAAACCTTTGTGGGGGGCTTGTCGGTCAGCTTCTTTATGACTCTCCTGGTAACGCCGGCGGCCTATTCACTCTTGAACAGCCGGCATGATAAGAAACACTCCGCCGTGCGGCCGGGGGGAGCAGCGTTAAAGGTGGTCAAGAAAGATGAAGACTTGCAGGCAGAACCGCCGGATAAACCGCAAATGAAACCGGCAGACAAGCGGCATACCGGTTAGGACGTATTCGCTTTGATACGGGGGCTACTGTTTTTACTCTGTCCCTACTATTTTACTCTGTCCCCCAGGTTCATGCCGCGCCCTGCGCCGCGGCCGTAGGACGCGCCGTTAAAACACACCCGCAGGCGGGTGATTGAAACACCCCCGGGGCGCATGGTACTATGTCATAATTACTAAAGAGTGAAAAAGAAGTAATAAGGAGTAAAGGAAATATATGAACAGCCTCAAATTAAAGTTTTTTCTGTGTTTTATCGGATTGGGAATACTCATTTCTTTGATGACCTATGTCCCCTACTCGGCGTATATCAAGTACACCTACCGCACGACCCTCGCCAAAGCCCTGGGGCTTGTGGAAAAACAGAACCCGTCCCTAGCGGACCCGGACGCGCTCGAGCGGCTGGGGCGCGAGGGCTCCGACGAATACTGGAATATAGAATACCGTATTAGAGATGTGGTCGAAACCTTTGACCTTGCCTACATCTACCT
>JAITHW010000086.1 GCA_031279815.1 Treponema sp.
TTTGACATTCCCCCGCTGTACCGGCAGCAGTCCGGCTATCCGCCGGTATTGTTTCTCGGTCAGTTCCATACTTTATTATCTGTCGTTTGTTCCCTTTCCTTTAGCGTGAACACGCCCTAAAGTAGCCCTACTATAAACACAAACAAGCATCCTGTCAACTGTCCGCATTGCCTAAAAAGTTTTCTAGCCGAAAAGGGTTAATGATTAATAACCAAAACCTAGCCGAAATCATACCGCGGTCGACTCCACGGCGGGATCGCGGTATCCGTCTCCAGTGTAAACTTTCCTGTGGTGGAGCCGCAAGAGCGCCGCAACCGCGCGGTTCAACCCCTCGTTCAACCGTAGCGGGTTGTAGATCCCCTTGCGCCTAGTCAGTTCCGCCTTGCTCTTATCGCCGACCAAAGGCGACTCCATAAGCCGCTCATACGGCGTTTTCGGCGCTTTCTCGTATACCTTCTTGTACCGCCCCCTGCCAGCTTCTCTTTCGCTCTTAACTTGAACGGAGGCAAATTGTTCAACGGGCAAAGATACCGGTAAACTTCCGCCAGCGCCTCCGCTTCTCCTTGCGTATCAAACCTGAAACAGCCGGCATCCTCTTGCGGCATCGAAGTTTTTCTGCACGGCGAAACAATTCTCATTTTTTTGTAGGCCGGGATCGTGCCGTCATAATGTTCCATAACGTGCATCGCTCGGTGAGCGGCTTGTTGATAAACTCAACGCCATTATCAAAATGCCCTCCCAAAAGGGGAACGGGCAATTCGTTTTTTATGTTTGAAAACGCCTCTTTGTTTGCGCCGTTTAACAGCGGTTCCCCCCCTATCCAGCCTGAATACACATCAGTTCCCGTTAAAATCTTGCAAAACTGCCCCTTAGCGGACCCCCCGTTATGCCATAGCCAGCCTCTTCCTTGAGAAAGTCAATCACGGAACGGATATACGGCGCCGGCGGTTTCCCGCACATGCAACCGTGTTCCTCCCAGATTACGGTGAGGGTCTTTACGAACTCACAACCGTATTTCACAGGGCGACCGCCGCGCTTTTCCCGCTCCCGCTTCTTTCTTTCAGGTTTCTTCCGCCCTCCGGCCTCAAGTTCGACCGGTTTCCCGCCGAGCACGGCTGAAACCTTCCTGCCCTAATTTCGCAGTACGGTCGCCAGGTAATCCCGGTTCATGCCGGCCGTCTCCGCAAGCCGGCCGGGAATTACCCCCGCTCTTCTTTCGCTGCCTTCCGGCGCTCTTGACAGGAAGCCCTCAAAAGGTCTTTTCTTGTTTAGAGACCTGTCCCTGAATAATCTTGCACAGAGGCGCGGAGTTTTCGCCGCTCTTCCTGTGAGAACTATTTTGTAATCCGCAGACTTTGTTTAAATGCTTTTATTTGGAAAGAGCCGGGGGCAAGGAGCGGCCCGCCCCTTGCCTATTATGCTCTTGTCATCTGCCTGCGCTGAAAGCCGCCCGCATCCGGTATGATTCAAGATCAGGATTACCGGTATATACTCCTACCGTAACCGCATAAAGCAGGCCGGCCTCCAGGGTATACTCAATACGAACAGCGCCGGAACCCGCGTTATTAGCCGCCAAGTCCCCTGTAAGAACATCATAGAGCTTCAGATATATCAGGGAACCGGAAGTCTCCCGCACCTCCGGAACCAGAACGCCCTTTTCACCGGGAATGAAAAGGGCCGATCCGAATCTTCCATAATCCCCTGCCTTTACGAAGGTTTTGTCAATCCATATATCTCCGGTTTCGGTTTTCTCCAGAGTCAGGTTAATAGAGCCTTCGGCTTGGTTATATACGCTCCTTGAAACAGCGGTCTCATAGAAATCTATAGAGCCGGCTCTTAAAATAAAAGAAACCTCCGTCCTGTTCTGCGGCGCGGGTATCTTCATAGCCCATTCGCCGGAGGCTTGGACGAACCCGTCTTGCAGCCAGTTTGTATATTTGCCGGTATAGGCGGTTACGGAGAGGTTCCCGGGGGCCGGTTCCGCGGGAACCTTAACGGTCCCGCTCAGGTTAATAAACGCGACGGTTCCCAGGCCGATATTGGCTGTATCTTCCGGGGGAACCGCTATGTCTCCTGCCTGCGCAGAGCACCACCCGTTGGCGTTTACTCTAAAGTAGAGTCGCTTAACGCGCTGAACCGGGGGAAGCGCCAGAGACCAGGCAGTATCTGTAAGCAGGATAGGGATGTATCCTATTGGATTGGTATAGTTCTCGTCGGTATACACCGCGATACTATAGCTTTCAGAACCGGAGGCTCCGTCATCGGTGAGCCGGATCGAGCCGCTTAGGATGAGGGGCTCGCCGAAATCGGCCTTGGTAACCACGTAATCCCCGCGGGTGACGGAATTACCGTAAATATACGCGATTTCCGTCCGGTTTACGGTCTTTCCGTTGAAACTTGCCTTCAGTTTCAAAAGGTAGATACCGCTTGCCGCGTTGGAAATTGTACCTGAACCTGCCGCGGCGATTGTATGGGGTACCCCGGGATCGCCCATCTTTTCCAGGGTCCCTGAAACCGCGGCCTGTGCGGGAGCTTTTACGGAATATTCGAAGGTTCCGGTTTCTCCCTCTACCGGCGCGTCTATTTCAATGTCCGCGTAAGAGTAAGCGCTTCCTACGTCAACACCGGTTTCGCCATAGGCCGCGGGGCGATCCGTTCCGTTTACGGTTATATACGCGGTTGCCCGGATCGTCCAGTTTCCCAGGGGAAGGTATATCTCTTGGGAAGATTCTCCCTGCCAGGGAAGGTCCTCCCGGACGGGCTGGCCTTCGAGAGGCGTAAAACTCAGGGTATACTTCGTAAAATCCAAGAACGAAGTAAAAAAGTTCCGCGCCTCTGCGGTTCCTCTGCTGATGGCTAGCCGTACCGCGCCTCCGCCGCGGTCTTCCTGGGCGGAGATTTCGGTCAAAGGGCTTTCAAAGCCGGTGAGGACGCTCATCAAGACAATCCCCGGGATAGCCGTATGTAAGCCAGCGGCATAGAGTTTCTGCATATAAATCCTGAAAAGACCAATACGAATGCCGGCGCCATGTTTAACATTCCCGGCAAAAATTTGCTTTTCTTCATAGAAAAGACTCCTTTATCTCTATTACCCGGCCATACGGGCGGGTACAAAAACCTGATATAACCCCTGGGAGATGAGCCTGCTCTGAATCGCTCGCAGAGGGCGGGCCTCATCCCCGGCTTATGGTAACATTTGCAAATATACAGGATTTTACCGGAATCGTCCAGGTCAAATTTCGGCCGCCTGGTGAAAGATACGCGGGGAAAGGTCTTCAGGATCGGGGCAATGATATCCTTCGATTCCCGCGCCGATTCACAGCTTCAGGAATTAGAACGGATAAGAAATAGCGGTGAGCCGCCGGCCCTGCCGCGGGAGCACGTCCCCTGTTCCGCACGCTCTTACTATGGGGTTCCGCCGCGGTCCGCGTTTCCGCGGCCGGCTATAGGGTAAAATCCCTGGCTTGTTCAAGAAAAGACGCGATGCTCCCGCTTGCCCCCCTCACTTCATGAGCCCGTTTCGTTATCTCCTCAGAAATCCGGCAGAGCTTTTCCATTTCCTCCCGGATCAAACCGCTCCGGCGTTGTATGGCGCCCGCGCTGTCCCGCACCTGTCCGGTGGTGTCCTGAAGGGCTTGCAAGGCCGTGAGAATCTGCGATCCCCCGGCGGCCTGCTCCTCCACCGCATTGATAACAACCGTAAAAGAATTGTGCATGGTCTTGATCTCCGTAAACATCCTGTCCATGGACCTTACCGTTTCATCTGAAGCAACGCTTATCCGCTCGATTCCTTGTTCCATCTTTTTAATCTCCTCGGAAATCCCAGCGGACTCTTTGCTTGAAAGCTCCGCAAGTTTGCGGATCTCCTGAGCCACCACCGCAAAACCCCTGCCGGACTCCCCCGCGTGCGCGGCCTCTATTGCCGCGTTCATGGCGAGAATGTTCGTCTGCGCGGCAATGTCCGCTATGGTTTTGTTCGCATTCTGCAAGGTCGCGGACTGATCTTGGATATGTTTCACCTCCTCGGCCAGATTGAGGAGCATAGCATGGCCCACCGCGGAAGACTTGCCGATTGTGTCGGTGGTTTTGCTCACCGTACCCACCACTGACCTGATAGAGCCGATATTCGCCACCATTTGCTGAATCGACGCGGAAGACTCCCCGATATGCGCCGCCTGGGTATTAACAGCGTTGTCCAGCGTGTCTATGGATTTGATGATTTCCTCCACCGAGCCGGAAGTCTGCGCGACCGATTCAAGCTGGGCGCCGGCCTCGTTTTCCATAAGGTCCATATCGCCGGCTATCATCCCCAAAGCATCGGAAGATTTTATCAGAACTGTATTGAGCCGTCTGCTCGTATCGGTCATTTTCAGCAGATGGCTGTTGAGTTCACCAATAGCGCCCCGCAGGCCGTCCCGAATCCGCAGCAGGGCCCGCTGCAGATCCCCAAGTTCGTCCTTCCTGAACCGGCGGATGTCCGCGTCAAAGTTCATCCCGGCAATGGCGCCGGCAATATCCCTGACTTCCCGGATAGGAGCGGTCAGAGACGACGCAACCTTGAACGCGAAAAGCCCGGTTATCACGATGGTTATCACCAGAGAGAGCAGCAGCGCGGTAAGCGCCCGGCGTTCAAAGGCTTTTACAAAGGATACGTCATAATCCGCCCCCAGCACCGCGCTTACCCCGGCGTTTTTGAAAATAGGCTGATACCCGGATATAAAAGTCCCGTATTCATCGGCATACGGGGTCTTCTCAAGCTGAAGGACTCCGGTTTTGTAGGCCGCATCCAGCATCGGGGGAACCTGATCAGGGTCCATGTCGGTGAAAATATCCTCCGGCGCGGTTTCTTCAGGGCTGTCTTCGGAAGAAAACACGAATTGATAGGTATTGCCCGAGGGTATACAGAGATAGATATAGGTTAAATTAAAAGCTGCGGCTATATCCTTCATGGCATAGACAAGGTTCCAGTATTCGCCGCTTCCAAGCCTTCCCTGCTGTTCCAGCCGGTCCGGTTCCGCCAGCGCCGGATATAGATTCTGTATCATGGTTAATACGTTGGTAAGGGCCGTTCTGTAGGACTGTTTGATATAGCTCCGGTACTGACTAAACATAATGATTCCACTCCCAAGGGAAGTTATCATCCCTAATCCGATAAAAACCAAAAAAAACTGCGCTTTAAGGCTTTTCATATCATACTCCTGTTTTCTCCGCAGGTCCTCGATGGCTTCCGCAGGCTCATCCGCACGGCGTGTACCCGGGCTTACCGGGGCGAATCAAGCCGGTAAACCGCTCCTGAGCCGTGTCTTTTCCGGGCGGATAAGACAGGGATTAAGACCGGAGAACCGGTGATTCCCCCGGGTTTACGGAAGACCCGTAAGCCCTTACGGATTTTCCGTAAACCCGGACAAATTTCCCGTACGGGCTACGGAAACAGGACCGCGGCCCAGGAAAGAAGGAAATCCGCGTTTGGGGTTCGGCCCAAGTCTGCGACAGCGAGAAGAACCGCAACAGGGCGTTCAAAAAAGTCCATAATTATTATTATAACACAACAGTATATTTGTCCATCGGTTTTGATCAAAAGCCGCGGCCCTGTGCGGCAGGGCAAAAGCATTTAAACATGGCCCGCTGAGAACCTATGATTTAGATATCGGGAAGACGCGGCACTCCGGTCTAACGGGCCGGGAAACTCCGGCATGGAGAATAGTCTGGACCGGCCGCCGTAAAGCAAGACGCGGCTGCCTGCCGCAGCGGTTCCCGGAGGCAGGGAGATAAAGCGGCGAAAACCTGCGGTTCCGCGGCGGCTGGGGGAATTTGCTGTACACGATGTTGAAAAACAGGAGCGGGCTATGAGATACGGCATTTCAAAGCGCCGGGGAAGGAGGGGGGAAGCGTTAGCCTGGTATGATATTGACAAAAAGCTGCCGGATAAATATCATAATTCCATTGGTTTTGTAGTGATAAAAGTATGCCGACTTATAGCCTTAGTCCTAATCCAGCAAGTCTAAGCTCACCCCTCGGTGCGGACTTCCCCATGCCACGCCGCCACGCCGATTATGGAGGCCGTTTTCACCGTGTCAGGCGCCTAAGACCAGAATTCATTGCTTTTTTATCAATTTTTTCCGTCCCGCAGCCTTTGCGGGGTTTCCCGGAGATGCCCCGGGTCCCCCAGAAAGCGTGCATGCCTCCCTAAGGGCTCATAGGAGTACCTGAGGCGGCGCTCTGGGGAAACGGAAAAAGACTAGGAAATTATAAACAGCCGGAGAAACGGCATATAGCCGCCGGACCGTTCACTAAATAAGGAGTGATTATGAAATTAACTATTGGAAAGAAAATTATAACCGGTTATCTTGCGGGAACGATAGTTACGCTGTTGATCGGCGCTATCGGACTGCATGGGATTGTAACCCTGAATAACGCGCTGACGTATATAGATACCAACCGGATTCCGAATTCCGACGTAATTCAGGGGCTTGAACATCTGCGCTCCAGGATCCGCTCCTACCGGTATGAGATTACCGCGACCCAGGGAGAACCGGATCGGGCGGGGGATTTACAGAAAATCAAGACCGGTTATCAAACAACCTTCGCGGCTATTGACTCCACTTGGGACAAACTCAGCCGTATTCCCCGCTCCACCGACGAAGGGCGGGCATTGCTGGCCGCGCTGACCGCGAAGTTTGAGGCTTGGCGGCAGCCCTGCCAAGCCTCCATGGACGCATACATCGACCGGCTGGCCCAGACCCCGGAAGGGCCTGAACTCGACCTGTTGTATAAGGACTACCGAAGCGCGCTCCATAACATGAACCGCGCTACCGAAGAATTTGAAGCGGCTCTTGACGCGCTGTACGAGCAAAACACAAGAACCGTACAAGCGCTTGTTAAAACAAATGATGCGCTGGGCAAAAGCCTTATCATCATAACCCTGCTGGGAATTGCCGTGGGCATAGCGGTTTCGCTGGTTTTAGGATTTTTCATCGCCGGGCTTATCACGAAACCTATCAAACACGCCTTTGATTTTCTCGAAGCTATGGCTCACGGGGATTTGACTCAGGAAATCCATTCAAACAGCAACGACGAAGTCGGCGATATGATCAACCTGCTGAACCTTACCAGGGAAGGGATTAAATCCCTGGTTCTCGCTATTAAACACCGTTCCGAAGATTTGTATAATGTGGGGAACGAACTGTCTTCCATGTCCATTGAGACCGCGGCGTCTTTAGATCAGATGAGCGCGAATACCAAGAAGATAGAAACTCTCGCTGAAGACCAGTTTCAGGGCGCGGTTAAAACTAATGACGAGGTACAGGGAATTACTAAAAATATTGACACCCTCAATACGAGCATCGAACGCCAGGCAGCGCAAATCGATCGTTCTTCGTCGTCGATTGAAGAGATGACCGCGAATATCGCGTCGGTGACCCATACGCTGGGACAGAACGAGCAGAATGTCCGGCGTTTGGCTGAAGACTCTGAAAAGGGGCGGGCCGGCTTGTTCGAGGTTTCCCAGGACCTTCAGGAAGTGGCAAGAGAATCCGAAGGGCTGCTGGAGATCAACGCGGTCATGCAGAATATCGCCAGCCAGACAAACTTGCTGTC
>JAITHW010000171.1 GCA_031279815.1 Treponema sp.
CGGGCGGTGGTCAGTCGGGGAACCTCGGAGTCCTGGGTGTTGGTGGAGGGGAATTATCGGGGATGGCTTCCTGAAATGGTGATGGATATATACGACTTGGAAGCGAAAGCCGCGACCGCGGCGGAAGTGATGACCCAGTAGCGGGTTTTACCCTTCTTTTACCAAAGGCCGTGCCGCGGCTCCGTACAGGCGCGGCGGCACGGCGGGTTCAGAACGTCAGCTACCCCATGCCTAAAGGCAGGGGCTTGAGGCTTGTTCCGGTTGCCCGGCTTACTCCTCATATAGGATTATACTATATTCTACTTCAACGATACGTGCCTGGGGCATAGCTTGGGTATCGCAAAACTCCCTACAGGGAGCTTTTACGGCGGTTCCAACCCATGCTCCCCGGTCTTATAGTATCTCCATAGACGTTACGTTCCCACGCCGCGGGGGTAGGTCTTTCAACACGTTTATTCTAACCTATCTTTTCGTACATGTCAAATGATTTCCAACCTATCTTTTGCCGCTGTGCCGCCGTATATCCCCAGCCCTAAAGGGCGGGGTTTTACGGCGGTTTTGATAAGGCCGGCTTTGCAAGGGTCTTCTTGAAACGTTCTCCCTGCGGGAGTACCATGTAATAATGAAGTATGAAATAGTTGTTGCGGACCCGGCAAAAAACATCACCCTTTTGGTGCTTAACCCGGTGAAAAACCCAAGAGAAGCCGCAAAATTACTTTTAGCCGAACCTTCTTTAAGGGCCGAACAGGTGGGATTCGTCATTCCTCCCAATACATCCGAGGGATTATGGCGGCTTGAAATGATGGGAGGTGAATTTTGCGGAAACGCCGCCCGCAGCTTCGGGCTTTTTGTAGCCCGAACCATCGGACTTTCAGGAAACGCCGAAATCCCCATTGAAATCAGCGGCATGAAGGGCCCCCTGAAGGTTGCCGTGGATGTTGAAGCGGGCGCCGCGGAAGTGAACATTCCAAAACCCATAACTCAGGATACCCTTGATTTTAGGGGCCGCTCTCTGCCGGTGTATATCTTCGACGGAATCACCCATCTTATTGCCCCGGGGCTTCCCCCGGAACAGGACTTATTCTTTACGATTAAAGCCCTGCTGGAAACAAGGCGTTCTCCGCCGCCGGCTTTAGGGGTGATGTTCTATGATCAATCCGCGAATATGATGACCCCGGGGGTGTATGTTTACGCTACGGATTCCCTGATTTTCGAGTCGAGCTGCGGTTCCGGTTCCGCGGCCTTCGGGGTATGGCGTTATGAGGCTCTCAAGGACGGGGAGGGCCGTTGTTCTGTTACCCAGCCCGGAGGAGTCATTGAAGTAAAAGTCCAGAAGCGTGAAGGTAATCTGCTCGGTATTTCAATCGGAGGCCCGGTATATCTGGAAAAACGGATAATAGACGAACAAGAATTAGGAAACAAGCGGATCTAGGAGGCGGTAAACCCCTTACAAAGGGTTGCGGGTTTGTTCAAGACAATACCGCGTCAGCTTCCTGATATGGAATAGGCAATTCTTGAAAAAATCCACGGATTGTACGGATTTTCATGGATTATACCGGTTCTGGGTAACTGAAATTCGTGTTAATCCATGTAATCAGTGGGCCTCATTTAGTTATTCTTAAGGGGAACAACTATAGCTTGTACTTGCACCATGCTCCCCCAATCATGCTATGCTTAGGCTGTTATGAAATGTGAACAGGCTGCGGAAGCCCTCATTAACGGCGCCGCCAAAATCATACAGGGTAAGCGGGAATTTCTGGAATTGCTCACCGCAGGGCTTCTGGCGAAAGGGCATGTGCTCATTGAGGATAATCCGGGACTGGGAAAAACCACGGTGGCCAAGGCCTTTGCCCGGCTCATTGCCGGAGGGGACGGCCCCCTGCTTTTTAAGCGGATCCAGTTTACCCCGGACCTCCTTCCGTACGATATTACCGGGGTCGATGTATTTGATCCTGAAAGCCGCTCTTTCCGGTTTATGCCCGGCCCGGTATTGGCCAATATCGTACTGGCCGATGAGATTAACCGGACCACTCCCAAAGTGCAATCCGCCCTGCTGGAGGTGATGGCGGAACGGCAGGTTACTATCGGCTCGGCCACTCACCGGCCTCCGGAGCCGTTTTTTGTTATTGCCACCGAAAACCCCATAGAAAGCGAAGGAACCTTCCCGCTGCCCGCTGCCCAGCTTGACCGTTTTATCATGCGTCTTTCCTTAGGATACCCGGATCGGGACACCGAATTGGCCATACTGGAGGAAAATCCCGCGGAATACGGCTTGAACCGGCTTGAACCTGTGTTGAGGGCGGATGAGTTTTTAGCCATGCAGGAAGCGGTAAACCAGGTATTCTGTCATCCTACATTGAAGGAGACCATAGCCGATATAGTCCGGGATACTCGGAACCACCGGGGTTTTCTATTGGGCGCTTCTCCCAGGGCAAGCCTGCACTTTTTAAGCGCGGTTAAAGCCTTGTCTTTGGTACGGGGAAGAACCTTTGCGGTTGATGAAGACATCGCGGCTTTGGCGGTCCCGGTATTGGCCCACCGGCTCAAACCGCGGGATCCCCACGCTGAAGGGGGCAAACTCATCAGGGAGATCGCCCTTGCGCGGATCAATGGAATTAAACCGGAGTGATCCGCCCGATACCGCGGCGGGCATATCTCTTAACGACCTGATTCCCATACCCCGAACATTGGGGGCCTTTGTCCTGATCATTACCGTCCTGGCTTTTACTGCGGGCGGCATCAGGAATGAACTCGTCCTTATCCTGATGGGGGCGGTATTTCTTGCGGTTCTAGGGTACTGTTTTGGGACTGTCTTTTTGCTTTCCTGCATACACAGAAAACGGGCCCGCTCCATTTCCGCGCGTATTCTTACCAAACAGGTAAGCGCCGGATATAATGAAGAATGTACCGTTACCTTTGATGAGCTCCAGAATACCGGGAAGAAAAAACGATTCCTCCGCCTGCCGGGGATCCTCATCAGGTATGAGATGCATCTAAGTACCAGGGACGGGCGCAGGCTTTATCATCTCTTTGATCCCGATTATTTCCAAAACAGTACCCTCGGCTTTGCCGTGCCGGAACGCGGGGCTTATTACACCGGTTATGATGAGTTTGCGATTTTTGACATACCGGGCTTTTTCCGGCTGGCCTTCAGGATTCCCCAAGACGGAAGCCCCCGGATACTGGCGACTCCCAAAGTCCCGGAGAAAACCGTTCCGGTTACTATTCGGTCCGGAGGGACCGTGCAGCGGAGCGAACCCCGGTTCCTCCGGACCGACAACCTCACGGATCACCGGCCCTATATTCCGGGGGATGATCCCCGGCGGATCAACTGGAAACTCTACGGCCACTTGGGAGACCTTTTTGTCCGGGAAGGTGAGCCGGAACCGCCGCCCCATTCCCGGCTCCTCATCCTGGTGGATACCCAAACCGATCCCTCTCTGTATAGCGGTGAAGCGGGCCGCCGGGGTGTGGATCTGCTCTGTGAAAACGCGCTGGCCCTAGCCATAGAATATATGGAGCGGGGTATGGACATCGGTATCGGTTATACCGGCGGGGGCATACGCAGGGGAACCCCTGTAGAACTAGCCGCGGCATTGGCGTATCCTGCGGCCCTCCCCCTATCCGCCCAGGAAGAACTTCCCTGCTCCCCGGAGGATCAGGGGATCCTGCTCTTGGCTCTGCCCCGATCCGTTGCGGAAACAGCGGAAACAGCGGCCTTGGACCGATTTCTCATGAAACGGGGGCCTCATCAAATCGCGGATCTGATCTTTCTCTATGAGGGAGACCGCTTTGATACCGCCGCGGAAGCCTGCGCGGGCGTTTACAGACAGAAAAACGGGATTTACCCCCGGTGTATTAATATGCCCGCGCTTTTTAATCCGTGAAAATCCGTGTAATCCGCGGGCAATGTTTAAATGCTTTTACCGCATTTTTGATTTTTTTGCAAATTCGGCTTGACATTA
>JAITHW010000201.1 GCA_031279815.1 Treponema sp.
AATGGTGGTTTGCGTAGTCCATATGTGACCGGGTATTTCCCTTCGGCTAAATTCGCTATCCTGCTATGAGTATCCATCTCGTCATTATATCATACCTCTTGCCTTTGACCAAGGTTTTAGAACAGGTCTATTGTATAGTATATCTCGCAAGATAAGAATTATAAAAAGACACCTCCATAGCGGGGGAGACACGCCGTATAAACGATTAAAGACGCCTTCTTCCTAATTCCTGCTTCATAGGCTATACTGGCGGATATGAGCAGTCAAAACAGCTACCGGATACCCTTATTGGAAGTGCAGGATCTTGCGGTGGGTATAAAAAAAGGCAAAAAATACCTGCCGGCTGTGGAGGATATACGCTTTCAGATATACCCTGGGGAAATACTCGGTATTGTGGGGGAATCCGGGTGCGGTAAAACCCTCACGGCCCGCTCGATTCCGGGTTTGCTTCCCCAAGGGGTACAGGTAATGAAGGGCAGTATCGTATTCAACGGGGCGGAACTGCGCGGGCTTTCTCAGAAGGAACTGTGCCGGATCCGGGGGAATGAACTTTCTATGGTATTTCAGGAACCTATGACCTCTCTTAATCCCCTGCTTACCATAGGGCGGCAGATTGGAGAGCCGCTGGCGCTGCACGGCGGAAAAGACGGCAAGCTGATATACCGCCGGGTGCTGGACATCATGCGGCGGGTGGGTCTTTCGGATCCGGAAAAGCTGGCCGCCTCGTACCCGCACCAGCTTTCAGGAGGAATGCGCCAGCGGGTGATGATTGCCCTGGCAATCGTGTGTAAGCCCAGGCTCCTCATTGCCGACGAGCCGACCACCGCGCTGGATGTTACCATTCAAGCCCAGATCCTGCGGCTCTTGAAGGGGATAAATCAAGAACTGGGGACCGCGGTCCTGTTCATATCCCACGATCTGGGGGTGATAAGCCGGCTCTGCGACCGGGTGCTGGTTATGTATGCCGGAAAACTGGTGGAAGAAGGGGCGGTAACGGTTATGTTCTCCCATCCTCAGCATGAGTATACCAAAGGCTTGCTGGGTTCCATACCCAGTAAAGAACGGAAGGGCAAGCCTTTGATAAACATTCCGGGAAAAGTCCCTTCTATAAATGAAAAACAAGCGGGCTGTCCCTTTGCGCCCCGCTGTCTTAGGGCGGAAACGCCGTGCTTCACCCGGTTCCCGGACAAGATCAGCCTGAACGATCATCATCATGTGTATTGCAGATTGATCGATAAACCTCATGAGGCGGAATATGCCGGAATCTGAAATGCTCTTGCAGGTACGCGGGGTATCCAATACCTACATTACTCAAGTTCACGGGGTATGGGGCGGAAAAAATATAAAGCCCGTGCTTGATCGCGTTGACCTGGATATGCGTCATGGGGAGATCTTCGGTCTGGTAGGCGAATCAGGATGCGGTAAAACGACCCTGGGGAGAAGCATACTGGGACTTATAGACTATGAGGGGGATATTATTATCGACGGACTGCGGCAGGACAAAAAACAACGCCGGGAAATGGCCCGGAAAGTACAGGCGGTGTTCCAGGACCCTTCCGGTTCCCTGAATCCCGCAAAGCGTATAGGATGGCTTATGGAGGAACCTCTGAGGGTACACCGGATCGGCACGAAGCAGGAGCGTCTCAAAAAAGTGGATGAGGCACTCCGTCTGGTGGGCTTAGATCCTTCTTATAAGGCCCGAAGGGTGCAGGAGCTTTCCGGGGGGCAGAAGCAGCGGGTATGTATAGGCTGCGCCTTAATGCTTGAGCCTAAGCTCATCATCGCAGATGAAGCGATAAGCTCCTTAGATGTATCCGTAGGCGCTCAGATTCTCAACCTGTTTCAGGACCTTCATCGGCGGCTTGGACTTGCTCTGGTGTTCATCTCCCATAATTTGAAGGTGGTGTACTATCTTTGTGATCGTATTGCGGTCATGTACCGGGGGCAGATTGTTGAGCTTGGCGACGCAGAAGCCATCTATGCCGCGCCGGCTCATCCCTATACCCGGCTCCTGTTAGACGCGGCGCCCGGTATAGACATAAGGGCTTCCTTTTTCACTTCCTCCTATCAGGAAATCCCCGATGAGCCTGAAGAAACCGCCTCGGGCTGCCGCTTTGCCGGGCGATGTACGCGGCAAACCCGCGCGTGCAGGGACACGCCCCAGGAGCTGATATCTATTGCCCCTCCCCGGGAAGCGCCCCATTTGGTGAGGTGCTGTTTAAAGGAGTTTTAAAATAATATCCTTCCGATAATGAGAAAGAAAGAATAGGAAGCAATAAGAAAACAAGGCGGTGCGGAAACTCTTAAGCAGGTAATCTGAAAAAAACTGAATTTTCCGCGAAAACCCCGGCGGTTTTCTGCGGTTAAACCCGTTTTTGGCGGTGAAAGGTCTGGACGTTTTTGCTATAAAATTAGTAAGCTGTACTGTCTGATAAAAAAAGTACGATAATATTCAATATACGGATAAAAGGAGAAGGATCCAATGGCTGAAAACAATGAGGGAACCGGCGGCAACAACGGCATCATCTATGTGGATCAGAAAGAAGGGCTGAAACGGGTGATGAATAACACAAAACTGTATGTAAAATTATTGAATAAATTCAAGACGGATATTAAGCTGGACGGCCTTATTACCGCGGCGGAAGCGGGTGATTATGAGAAAGCCCAGATTCTGACCCATACCTTAAAAGGCACCGCGGGGAATTTATCCCTGGCAGAACTGTTTAAACAAAGTCTGGATTTGGAAAATCAAATTAAAACTAAAGCCTTACAGCCCGGATCCTTGCAACATATCAAGGCTTGCTTTGATAATACCCTAGCCGCGATTGATACGGTGATAAAACAATATGATTAACGGCAGCAATCCAAGACCCACTGTTCTGGTAGTTGATGATGTGGAAATGAACATCATGATCCTCGAAGAAATTTTGAAGGACAGTTATGATATAATCACCGCGGGAAATGGGGTGCAAGCGCTTAATGTGTTGCGTGAGGCCAAGATTCTTCCCAAGATTATCCTGCTTGATGTGTTTATGCCTGAGATGAACGGCTATGAGATGCTTGAAATCATGAAAACCGATAATACGCTTCGTCGAATTCCGGTGATATTCATTACCACGTCGGATTCGGAAACCGAAGCGCTCTCTTCAGGAGCGGTGGATTTTATCTCTAAGCCTTTTCTGCCGGAGATCGTCAAGCTGCGGGTCAAAAACCAGATAGAACTGAAAAATTACAGCGACAGCCTGGAAAAGATGGTGGAGGAAAAGGCCGCGGAGATTACCTCGACCTTGAACAATACCCTCCAAACCATGGCCAACATCATAGAATACCGGAACCTTGAATCCGGAAGCCATGTAAAACGGACTCAGCTTTTCTCCGAGGCTATGATCTATCATATTCTGGACTTTTCTCTGCCCTATGCCGATGAACTGCGTTCTCTTGAGCCGGATATCATCATTAAATCCGTGGCTCTCCACGATGTAGGGAAGATCGGTATTCCCGACAAGATACTCTTAAAACCCGGTAAGCTCGATCATGAAGAATTCGAGATTATGAAAACCCATACGGTCATCGGGAAAGATATTATCGAGTCTATTTTAACCAATATCGACACCATCTATTTACAGCATTGCCTGGATATCTGCTACTGCCATCATGAACGGTTCGACGGGAAAGGCTACCCCCGGGGACTTGCGGGTACCGGTATACCGCTATCCGCCCGGATCGTATCTCTGGTTGATGTATATGACGCCCTCGTATGCGCCAGGGTATACAAAACAGCCATACCTTATGAGGAGGCTCTACAGATAATCAGGCAAGGCCGGGGAACCCAGTTTGATCCGCTGCTTACCGACGCGTTGTTTACCATTGCGGATGCCTTTGAGAAAATCTCCCAAGACAACCAATAGAGGGAAGAGGCGGATTTGATCGAGTCCCGAGCGTATCAGCGTCCTAAACAAGTTCCCACCGATACGGCCGTATCGAGCATATAATGATCTGTAGGAACGGATTTGACTTTTCCCGCGGGAACGCTCAAGTCCACAGAACATATCTCATTGCCCGCCAGGGCTACCATTCTGCCGTATTCTCCTTTGGCAAGGAGATCCGCGGCCGCGGTGCCCAGGCTGGTTGCCAGCACCCGATCCGAGGCGCAGGGGATGCCGCCCCGCTGTACATAGCCTAAGACAGTGGCTCTGGTGGTCATGCCGGTCTCCTCTTCGATTTCCCTGGCTATCCGGTATCCGATGGAGGGAACCGCGGTCTGTTCCCGGTACCGCTTGCGTTCCTTTTTTTCCATGCCCGCTTCCTCCATGGACATAGCGCCTTCAGCCGCCACCACGATGGAGAAGTTCTTCCCGCTTTGGACCCGCTTCAAAAGATGCCGGCCAATGGCGTTAATATCATAGGGAATCTCCGGGATGAGGATCACGTCCCCGCCTCCGGCAACGCCCGCGTACAGGGCAAGCCAGCCCGCTTTATGACCCATAAGCTCGATAACCATGACCCGGTTATGGCTATGGGCTGTGGAATGGAGCCGGTCTATAGCCTCGGTTCCGATGGCAAGGGCCGAATGAAACCCGAAGGTCAAGTCGGTACCGGCGATATCGTTGTCAATGGTTTTGGGAAGCCCCACCACATGAAGGCCTTCCTGGGAGAGGAGATACCCTGTAGTATTGGTGCCGTTGCCTCCCAGTACCACAAGGCAATCCAGATTGAATTTGCGGTAATTTTCTTTGATCATCCCCACTTTATCCCTGCTGAAGTTATCTTCATATATGCTTCCCTGGGATTTAAAGGGCTTTTCCCGGCTGGCCCCCAGAATGGTCCCCCCTCTGGTGAGGATCCCCCAAAAATCTCGAGGCTGAAGAAACCGGACGTCTCCATCAATAAGCCCTCGGTATCCGTTAGCAATCCCCAGGATAGTCATATTATACCGATCATACGCGGCTCGGCACACCCCGCGTATAGCCGCATTCAAGCCCGGGCAATCACCGCCGCCGGTTAGAATACCGAATGTCTTAGTAGCAATGTGCCGGATAGTTTCCATAAAAAGCTCCTTATGTTAATACCCAATCTTTTCAACCGTATCATTATACCATGCGGGAAAACGCCCGTACACCCGGCATTACCGGGAAGCGCAGGATAAACGTATAAAAAATCCGCGGATTATCCGGCGGATCGCCGGCTTGCAATTCGGTAAAAATTAGAGTATTTTTAGATTACGTGTAATTATGATTTCAAACGAACTTAAAAGCTTGCTTATCCAGGTTATCACATCCTGGCAGGTAATCGCCGTTAGTGTGGCGCTGGTGTTATACTTTTCTCTGGTTTTCTATGTGGCCCGGTTTAGCAACACCGTAAAGATTCCGGCTATGCCTAAACCAAAACCGAAGCCCAAAAAAGAAAATAAACCGGAACCTAAATCTGCCGAAGACGATGAGGAAGTGGAATAAGGCCTTATGCCGGCTGCCCCACGCCTAAAGGCGGTGATATCCCGGCGCTTACGATACGTCTCCGGTTCCCCCTCTTGAGCGCCCTCATAGAGAGGGTGTAGTTATTTTTCGATTCCTATTCGGGCCCGTATGCCCCGGTCAAAGGGGTGTTTCGCCTTTGCGATATCCGAGATATAATCCGCGGCTTCCACAAGCCATTCCGCGGGATCCCGCCCGGTCAGCGCCACCTCCATATCCATATCCTTGTTTTCCACCAGAGAACGGAGGGCCTTATCTTCTAGCATCCCGGTATTCACCGCGTCCAGAACCTCGTCAAGCACCAAAAGATCTATCTTTTCAGCCTGCATCGCTTCATTAATCAGGTTGATGAGCCGGTTTTGTTCGTACCGGCACGCAGCCTTGGTCTGCTCATCCATGCGGTGCGTAAAGCCGAAGGTCACGTCCGAACGGATTACCCGGATACCGAGTTTTTCCAGGGACCGCAATTCCCCGGTAACGCCGCTTTTCAAAAACTGGGCGAACACTACCGTTTTATCCCTTCCCCGGGCCCTGACTGATAACCCCACCGATGCGGTGGTTTTGCCTTTTCCGTTCCCAATGTACAAATGAATTAACCCTGCCATTACACCCTTACCCCTAGGATTTTATAGTATGTGAGACAACAACGCATCTCTTTTCATTCTAATGCTTTCATGGGCCTTTATGCGACCGGCCGGTTAAAAAAATCCTGTTGCGGTCAATAGTACTGCAGCGCGGCTTCATAATGATCGGAATCCAGCTCCTGAAACGCATATTTTCCAAGATACCGCCGGATATGAAAACATAGATTACACTTCGACGGGTATCCCTCTTGAGACGTGCGGAATCCATAGGAACCGGCGAGATGCAGAAGCCCTCGAATCCCCCGGTAGTACAGGGCTTCAAAAACAGGGTACTTTTCAGGAGCCGTGCTGTTAATCGCTTCGACCAAGGGCAGCCGCAGTCCCGTACATCCGGGAGGTATGAAATAGCCCTGCATATCCACATGAAAATGATCAGTGGAGAGCAGCCCATAACAGGGCGCGTCATCCAAGAGTTCCTCAACTTGACGGTACCGCGCATACTCCTGTTCAATATTGACCGCCCGGCCGCCTAAACGGATCCCATAGGCCCGGGCAGTTTCGCCGATATAGGCGGACGAGAGTTTCCTCTCCATTTGCGCTCGGCTATGAGGTTCAAGGGAGCCCAGGGAGGATAAAACTTGGATAAACTGAGGCTTCCAAAGAAAATCGCCCATTCCAATCTCATTACAGAGCGCATGAAGCCTCAAGGGATAAGCGTAAGGCACGTATTCCGCGTGAAAAGGATCCACGGATATGCAGAGCGCCTCCACCCCTTCGGCCTGTAGCCGTTTCAGGATATTCCGGGCCTCATCCTCACGCGCGGCCCAATAGGCGTTGGTTTCAATATACTCAAGACGGATCCCCTTATGACGCAGTTTCCGAACCGTCATAAGGAGGCCCTCAATATCGAGAAAAGGCTCCCCCCCGCCGATATGCACGGAGCCGCAGCCTCCCTGTTTAAGCAGGCTACAGACCGCTTCGGCAATATCTGAAGAGATATACCCTGCGGTTCTGGCGGGCGAACAGGCATAGAGGCAGTGCCGGCACGCGGCGGTACACCGGTAGTTCGCCATAATTCCCCCATGCCTCAACGCGCCGGTTTTCAACAGGTCTTGCCCTTTCATAGGAAACGCACCTCTTTACAGACGGACCGATTCTGTATGTGTTGCATAATACCTACTTTACACGGATTTTTGCAGATTGTATATGCAGAAAATTCCTGCGCTTTGAGGGTTTTTCTGATAACCGCTTGACTAAAAATATAGTGGCTGATATGTTTTTTCCATTAACTTTTTTATACAGTGATTTTTTTATGAAACAGTACGATAATCCTGCATTACCGGCGGCAATTTTCTCAATTCAATCAGGGCGGACTTTATCTAACACCCATAATTATAAAGCCGCCGCTTGATTTTGTCAAGAGGGCGCATTGCCTAAAAAGTTTTCTAGCCGAAAAGGGGTTAATGACTAATAACCAAAACCTAGCCGAAATCAAACCGCCTCCGCTTCCATGGCGGGCGCGCGGCAACCGTCTTCAGTGTAAA
>JAITHW010000021.1 GCA_031279815.1 Treponema sp.
CGGTTTTGGGAAGTGCTGGTACCCAAAAACGAACCCGCTGTAGGGGATTACCGGATAAAGAAAATCATCCGGTATATTGCCAAACAGTACGCCAAAAAGATAACCCTTAAAAGCATGGCCCTTTTGGCGGGACTTAATACGGTATATTTGGGAGCCTTGTTTAAAAAGGAAACCGGCGGCACCCTGAAGCAGTACGTCATCAAGACCAGAATAAAAAACGCGGAGAATTTTCTCCGCACCGGCGAATATACCGTAACGGAAGTAGCCGGACTGTGCGGCTACGGGGATATATTTCACTTTTACAAGCAGTTCAAGGCGGTGACGGGTGTTGCGCCGTCCCGGTGTATTCCCAAAGGAAAATAAGCGCCCCGGCCCTGCCCTCCAATTCCAGGCCGAATGACGCATACTGCCTGCCGGAACGGTATGTACAATTTGCGTTAAAATATGTGAAAAATCAATAAACATACTTGACAAAAAGATGAAGATACTATTAATTTCTTATTATTAAGCGTTTTTATGGCTAATTTGGCATAATTTTGATGTTTCTTCAAACGATGAAATTTCTATAGAATTTGTTTTTGGATTGTGGAAAGATAAAAATATCATCTAAGAGACTTTATGCAAAAAGGCGAATCCGGTGTTTAGGATATTCTTGTAAAAAAGAAAAAATTAATATAATACATAAATAAGGATATTTCTAAGATAGCGGAAAATTCCGGCAATAACCGGTATGGTATACCCTAAGAAAATCCATTACATTTTCTAATTATAGGAGAATCAACATGATGATTAAAGGAAAAAAAAGAACCGTCCTATGGATGTGGTTCTTACTGGCTGCGCCGTGCTTATGGGCGGCAGGTTCAAAGGAACCCGCGCCTAAGCAAACGGAGGCTTTGTCCATATTGGTCTACATTCCGGGTATGGTGGCGGGCAGCCCTCCCTACGAGATGTTGGTTGCGGGAGCGGAAAGTTTTGCCGTTGCCCATACCGGTGTGAAGATTAAGGTCTACGAAGCGGGGTTCAATCAGGCCGAATGGGAAGAACAGCTTACCAGCATGGTGGCCGGCGGGGAATATAGTCTGGTCCTCAGTTCAAACCCCTCCCTGCCTGAAATCTGCGCCAATGTGGGGAAGAAGTTCCCCAATCAAAAATTCATCATCACTGATGCGGATTTTTCAGGTAATTCTCAGATCAGTACCTATTTGTTCAATCAATATGAGCAGTCCCTATATCTGGGATACCTGGCGGGCCTCATTACCGTCAGTACCATGGAATACGCCAATCCGGATAAACGGATTGGCTTCATTGCGGCCCAAGAGTATCCTCTTTTGAACAATCATATACTTCCTGGTTTCCGTGAAGGCGCTCGGATGGCTGATCCGGATATATCGGTTGATTTTAGAATAATCGGAAACTGGTTTGACGCGAACAAAGCCGCGGAACTGGCCGCCGGTATGCTCTCTACCGGAGTCGATGTCTTTGCCTCTATTGCGGGAGGCGCGGCTCAGGGACTTATCAAGACCGCTCAGGAACGGGGAGCTTATCTGGTATATCATAATATCAATGCCTATAAAACCGCCCCGGGGATCATTGTGGGATGCGGTTTGATGCAGCAAAAGAAGCTGGTTGAGGAGATCCTAGCCGATGTACTGGCCGGGAAAATCCAATACGGAACCTCAAAAACCGTAGGGGTTAAAGAGGGGTATCTGGACTTTATCGCCGATGATCCGGGGTATACAAATTTCGTCCCCTCAGAGATTCAAACCAAATTCAATGCCTTCATGGATGATATCCGGGCCGGACGAGTCTCCTACACTTTGCCCGGGTTATAAGGCTTTGGGCCGTACCCTTTTTGTGTAAATGTTCCCGATAACTCCTTCCGCCAGCTGCCCCCATGCCTAAAGGCAGGGTTTTTACGGCGAACCGGATAAATCACTTGCCTAGTTGTTTATGATATGGTATCCTTACTTGAGTTATTCATCTATCCCTTTACCTTGAGGGGTCAGGGCATTTCAAGATGTTTCATAATTAAGGAGGATTTGTATGGAATTGAAACGAGGTGAACACTATGTTTTGGGCTTAGACTATGGCTCCGATTCCTGCCGGACGGTGCTTATTGATGCCGCCGACGGGAATGAGGTCGGTATGGTGATGATGAACTATCCCCGGTGGACTAATGGTCTCTATTGCGATCCCGTAACGAATCGTTTCCGGCAACATCCCCAGGATTATATTGACGTGCTTGAGGGAACTGTGGGAACTCTAGCTAAGGCCGGTCCGGGTGTTACGGACAAGATCCGGGGTATTGCCATTGATACCACCGGTTCCACTCCCTGCGCGGTGGATAAGGAAGGGAAGCCCTTGGCGCTTAATCCCCAATTCGCGGAAAACCCCGGCGCCATGTTCGTACTCTGGAAAGATCACACCGCAGTTGCCGAGGCGAACAGGATAAACGAGGCCGCACGGACATGGGGAGGCACGGATTTTACCAAATTTGTAGGGGGCATCTATTCTGCGGAATGGTTCTGGGCCAAGGCCCTGCGGGTTTTTACCGAAGATCCGCAGGTAGCGGAGGCGGCGGTTTCGTTTATTGAACATTGCGACTGGATGACCGCGCTTCTCACTGGCGTACGGGATCTTTCCGCTATTAAAAGAAGCCGTTGCGCCATGGGGCATAAAGCTATGTGGCATGCTGAATTCGGAGGGTGTCCGCCTGCGGATTTTTGGTCTATCTTGGACAGCCGGCTGGTGAAAATCCGAGAAAGTCTGGGAACCGAAACCTATACGAGTGATCAGGTTGCAGGGCATCTCAGTGAAGAATGGGCGAATCGGCTTGGCATCCCCGCGGGAATACCCGTGGCGGTCGGCGCTTATGATGCCCACATGGGCGCGGTCGGCGGAGGCGTGAAACCGGGCCGCCTTGTCCGGGTTATGGGGACTTCTACCTGCGACGTGATCGTCGGTCCCAAGGCCGCCGGTCCCGAGACCCTGGTACAGGGTATTTGCGGCCAGGTGGATGGGTCTGTTATTCCCGGTTTTATCGGTTATGAGGCGGGGCAAAGCTCCTTTGGAGACGTGTATGCATGGTTTAGGAAGCTGATTCTCTGGCCCATCGAGAGCCTGCTCCCGAATCTTGAGGGTATTGCCCAGGAGGGGAAGGAAAAAATCCGCAGGACTATTTCCCAACAGGCGCTTCCGGTATTAGAAAAAGAGGCCGCCAAAGTTGATCCTGTCTCTTCAGGTATTATTGCCCTAGATTGGTTTAACGGCCGGCGTACCCCCAAAGCCAATCCGTATCTAACCGCAGCCATTACCGGGCTTACCCTAGGTTCTGACGCGCCCAGGGTGTATCGCGCTTTAGCGGAAGCCACCGCTTTTGGGGCAAGGGCTATCGTAGAGTGTTTCCGGGAACAAGGAGTGGCCATTGAAAGTATTGCCGGAGTCGGCGGGGTGGCCCGGAAATCCCCTTTGGTAATGCAGATCCTTGCGGATGTACTGAATATGCCCATTGAAATACCCGCCAATAATCAGACTGTTGCCCTGGGAGCCGCCATGTTTGCCACGGTTGCTGCGGGTTTGTACCCGGACATCCCTTCCGCTCAACAGGCTATAGGTTCTCCGATAGACAAAACCTACATCCCCAATCCGGAAATGGTAAACCTGTATGATCGTATATACCGGCAGTATAAAAAATTAGGAGCTTTTGTCGAAGAGTGAACTTTTGGATTAAAGACCGGAATAATAGGGTATCTATAGTTTTCAAGGGAAAACGCAGCCTGAACAGATTCCCCTATGGTCTCACGGGACCTTGAGTTCATAACCTGATTATCCGCGCATTGGTCAATACCTCCGCGCCGGACTCGGTGAGGAGGATATCGTTTTCCAGACGGCAACCTCCCTGGATAGGATCATAAAGACCGGGCTCAAGGGTAAAAATCATGCCCGGTTTAAACGTCCAAGTATTATCGGTTCGGTTGTGAAACAGAGGGAACTCATGAGCTTCAAGGCCGATGCCATGTCCCAAACCGTGGGGCATCTTCTTTTTTGCGGTTTTAAACAGATTATCCACCGCGGCTCCTAAAGTACGGGTGAGCATACCGTTTTGTATCAGATTTAGGGCAAGCCGGTACGCCTTTTCAGTGAGGGTAATAAGCCGTTCTTGAGCCTTGGTTAAGGGAGGGCGGGCAAAGGTCAGGGTAACATCGCCGGTATATCCTGCATATCGGACCCCGAAATCTAAAATGGAGAGACCCTGGGCAGCAAAATCTCCCCCGGTGTAGGCGGGAAAAGTATGAATACCGAAACTCCTTTGCGGACCCGCCGCCAGAGTTTCAAAACCCATGCCCTCACAGCCCTGTTTGCGGCTTTCGGATTCAATAAAAAGCGCCGTCTCTTCTTCGGTTTTAAGGGTACCGGCCCGGATATGCTGTTCCAGTAAGCCGATGATTCCGTTGGTAACTGTTGCAATATGCCGGTAGATTTCAATTTCCTTCTCATCCTTAACGGCCCTGAGTTCCCCTACTTCCTGATGAGCCCCTGCGTTCCTACAAACTATATCAAAATCCGTGAAGGCTTCTACATACTGTAAAAAAAGAGGATAAGGAGTAACCGAAGGAATTTCCAATTTGGAACCCGAAGGGATCTTCAAAGACTCCGCCGCGCCTCTGAGGGCCTTAATCGAATTACGCTCGAATTCGTTATAGGGAATGAGCATATCCGCGTCGGCAAAGAGCATGGCCAGATTGATGTCCCAAGGGACCAAGAGCGCGTGTTGTTCAACCGACAGGAACAGCAGGGCATCTCCCGGCTGCCCGGTTAGCCAGCGAATCCCGGGTTCTCGCCGGGATTCGATATCTTCAAACATGATCAGCGCGATCCCTTCCTCGGCCATCCAGTTGTAGAGTTTTTTTCGGCGATTTTCATAAACGCTCATCTAAAGGCCTCCCTGGAAGATGCTACAATAGCGTCCGCTTCCTGATCCCCTATCTGGTAATGGGTAACAAACCGGAAGACCCCCCGGTCAGGAGAATTCACGAGAATTCCCTGTTTAGTAAAGGTGTCCAGGATTAACGCTGCCTTTTCAGGCTCCTCCGCAGGGGTAAAGGCAAAGAAAATCATGTTGATTTCCGTTTCTTCAGGGTTAATCCGGATCCCCGGAATGGCCCCCAGTTCCCGGGCTATGCGTTTTGCCCGGGCATGATCCTCGCCAAGTCTTTTTATCTGATCTTTGAGAGCTATGATTCCCGCGGCGGCAAGAATCCCCGCCTGACGCATACCGCCGCCCATGATCTTCCGCTTTATCCGCGCCTCCTTAATAAACCCCTTCGGTCCTGCCAGGAGAGAACCTACGGGAGCGCAAAGCCCTTTGGAAAGACAGAACATCACCGAATCGGCACGCGCAGCAATCTCCCGGGCCTCTATTCCCAGAGCCGCCGCGGCATTGAAAATCCGCGCTCCGTCCAGGTGAACCGGAATGTCCCAAGAATCCGTAAGGGCCCGGACCTCATCCATAGCGGCCAACGATACGGTTCGGCCCTGGGAATGGGCGTTTTCCAGACAAACCAGAGAGGTTGCCGGAGCGTGGAGGTCCCGTTTCCGCAGCCGTTCCCGGATTTGCTGAGGAGGGAGCGTACCATCGGGCGCGGGAATAGGTCTGGTCTGTACTCCGGCGATGATCGACGCCGCCCCCGCCTCATGCTGAATAATGTGACACTCCTCTCCCAGAATCACCTCGGTTCCCGGTTTACACCAGGTAAACAGGGCCAACTGGTTTCCGAAGGTCCCGGAAGGCACGAATATCGACGCCTCTTTGCCTAAGATCGCCGCGCCCAGCCTTTCAAGCTCGTTTATGGTGGGATCGTCCCCATAAACATCGTCTCCCACCTCCGCTTCGGCCATAGCTTTACGCATCGCTTCGGTGGGTTTTGTTACCGTATCGCTCCGTATATCAATCATACCGGGAGAAACTCTCCTCCTTCACCTCTTTTATGGCGGACCCTACAGCTTGGAATAATCCACCCCATTCCAGTTAAGCGTATTGGGAGTCTTACGGAAATCGGCTAGAGCTTCATCAACTTTAGCGCGGACCTCTGAAGATATCTGGCCGGAAAGATTCGGGTTATATTCAAAGATAAAACCTCCGTTGGAGAAATTCATGGGAATACATTCCCCCCCGCGGACCCCCGCGTCCAGCTTCTGCACCAAACCCGCGATTACCGCAGCGTAGTTATATGAAGAAGCCGCGAGACATTTGGCCGCGCCTTCGGGGGTGCCGAACTGGGCAATATCCTGTCCAACCCACCAGAGGAACTGACCGCCGTAAGATGCGTCGCCGGCCGCACGCAACGCGCCTATTGCCTGCTGGGCTGCACCGGTCAGCACATCCCCGCCGGACCGGATCTGAGAATGGGCAACCTCGCCGGCCTTAACAAAGTCGGAGAAAGAACCGGTATGCGCCACCATGATCTTGGCTGAGGGATTGACTTTCTGGATTCCCAGTACAAAGCCCCGGCCATAACGGGCCGCGTCCCCCCCATCCACAGGCCCTACAAAGCCGATGATGTTGCTTTTCGTGGTCAATCCCGCGATGACCCCTGAAAGATACCCGGTTTCTTCACTCTCAGGCATATAGGTGAATACATTTTTGGGTCCGATCTCTGAGCTGGTCCCGAAAGCAAAAGTAATGTTAGGGAACTCTTCCGCCATTTCCAGGATCAGGTTTTTATACTGAGCCCCATGCCCGATGATGATGTTATAACCCTGGGCCGCATATTGACGGGCCGCGGAACCTGCATCCACCGGCAGCATTTTCTCACTGTAGCTAAACTCAATGCGTCCGGGCAGTTGCTTCTGAGCTTCAACAATCCCGTCATACATAGCCTGACACCACCCTTTATCATCAATGGTATTCTCAATGATCAGGGCAATCTTAACCGCCTTGCTGTCAGAAGGAGCCTGATCCGCTGCCTTTGAACGTGCCTGGCCGCCGCCGGCAAACAGACTGGATGGACAGGGCGTCGTCATAAAAACACCCAACACGAAACAGATAACAATACCTGCCTTTTTCATACAATGCTTCCTCAAAATTAATGTTTGATACAGTATAAAAAATATAGAGAACCTATGTCAAGGAAAGAATCCCCTCGCACGGCAGGGCAAAAGCATTTAACTTTTTAAGGGTATAAAAAGCCCACAGCTTAACAGGGATTTGGGTACATAGCGCCGGAAAAGGTCTATAGTAATCGTCGGTTCCTTGAAATATTCTCCTTATCCGCGCTATTCAATTGCTTATATCCTTTTTAACCCGTGAAAT
>JAITHW010000128.1 GCA_031279815.1 Treponema sp.
GTTGGAACCACCGTAAAAGCTCCCTGTAGGGAGTTTTGCGATAACCAAGCTATGCCCCAGGCACGTATCGTTGAAGTAGAAATCTTGAGGAGTAAGCCGGGCAACCGGAACAAGCCTCAAGCCTCTGCCTTTAGGCATGGGGTAGCTGACGAACCGTTTAGTTCAAAACCGCGGTAATTGTCTCACAGAGACTTGGAAGACCGGGTTTTAGAATAGAGGTCGAACGCGACCGCGGCGAGCAGGACAAAACCCTTTATGGCCTGCTGCCAGTCGATTCCTACCCCTATGATCGACATGCCGTTGTTGAGAACCCCCATGAAAAGCCCGCCCACAATCGCCCCGATAATGGTTCCAATGCCGCCGGTGGTGGAAGCCCCGCCGATATAACAAGCGGCAATCGCGTCAAGCTCAAAATTCTGCCCCGCCTTGGGGGTCGCCACATTAAGCCGCGCCGCAAAAACCATGCCGGCAAGGGCCGCGATAATGCCCATATTCGTATACACCCAAAACATCACCCATTCGGTCTTGATGCCCGACAGCTTCGCGGCTTTGGCATTGCCGCCCAGCGCGTAAATATGCCGGCCCTGTACGGTACGGGAGGTGATAAAGTGATAGATACCCACCAGCAATCCCAGCACAACCAGAATATTCGGAATGCCCCGGTACAGGGCAAATACAACGGCGAAGACCATGATGACCGTTGCCAGAAATACCATTTTGGCAATCCAAAGACCTGCGGGAAGCATATCGAAATTGAATTGCTTTTCTTTCGCTCTGGCCTTCACGCTGCTGAGGATGACAAGGGCGGAGAGGATAACCCCAATACCCAACGTCAAGAGGTGGAGTTTCGCGCCGCCCAGGACAAGTCCGCCGAAGGGATCGGGAATGAAGCCGGAAGAGAGGGATTGAAACATCTGCGGAAAAGGCCCCTTGGACTGCCCCTGGAGCAGAACCAGCGCGATTCCACGGAAGATAAGCATCCCCGCAAGGGTAACGATAAACGCGGGAATGCGCAGAAAGGCAATCCAGAAGCCCTGCCACGCGCCGATGATTCCGCCCGCCAAGAGGGATATGAGTATTGCCAGAAAGGGGTTCACGGATTTATCAACAATGAGCATCGCCGCGATGGCGCCTACAAAGGCCACAACCGATCCCACCGACAGGTCTATGTTGCCGGTCAGGATACAGAGCATCATCCCTACCGCGAGGATCAGCACATAGCTGTTCTGCAAAACCAGGTTGGTAAGATTCACCGGACGGAAGAGCACCCCGCGGGTAAGCGCGCCGAAGAAGAGCATCGCCGCGGCCAGGGCGATCACCATACCGTATTGCCGGAAATTCTTTTTTAGGTTTTCCAATAAAATATTCATCCTGTTCCTCTTAGGTTTGTATGATATGCCGCATAATCGCTTCCTGAGTTGCGCTCTTTCCGTCAAGTTCGCCGGTGATGCGCCCCTCATTCATCACATAGATACGGTCGCTCATGCCGATAACCTCCGGCATCTCCGACGAGATAAGAATACACGCCATGCCTTGAGAGGCCAGCATATTGATTATCGTATAGATTTCATATTTCGCGCCCACATCAATGCCCCGGGTCGGCTCATCAAGAATGAGTATCTTGGGATCGCTGAACAGCCATTTGGAAAGCACGACTTTCTGCTGATTCCCGCCGGAAAGGTGCATGGCAAGCTGTAGTATTGACGGGGCTTTGGTATTCATGGTGCGTTTGTAATACTCCGCTTCCCGCACTTCCGCGGAGTCGTCTATGACATTATAGGCCGCCACTTTTTTGAGTTTTGCAAGGGTGGTGTTCCGTTTAATATCCTCGATAAGCACCAGCCCGTATTCCTTACGGTCCTCGGTAACGTACGCAAGGCCCATCTCAATCGCTCTGGGGATTGAGGTAAGCGCCGCCTCCTTGCCGTTGATTAAGCTCTTTCCGCTGATATTGGCGCCGTAGGACCGCCCGAAAAGGCTCATGGCGAACTCGGTGCGGCCGGCTCCCATAAGGCCCGCGATGCCCACCACCTCTCCGGAGCGGACCGTGAGGTTCACCTTGTCGATCATCTTCCGCTCGGCCTGTTCCGGGTGGTACACCGTCCAATCCCGCACTTCGAACGCCACGCCGCCCAGCGCGACCGAACGTTTGGGGAACCGGTCGATAATTTCCCGTCCCACCATGCCCTTGATGATCCGCTCCTCATGAATACCGGCGCTCCCGACTTCCAGGGTTTCCACGGTTTTGCCGTCTCTTATGATGGTTATGGTATCGGCCACCGCGGCCACCTCGTTGAGTTTGTGGGAAATCAGGACCGACGAGATGCCGTGGGCGTCCCGCAGCTCCCGCAGAAGCCGGAGCAGGTTCTCGCTGTCGGTTTCATTGAGCGCGGCGGTAGGCTCGTCGAGAATGAGGAGCTTGACCTCTTTTGCCAGGGCTTTGGCGATTTCCACGATCTGCTGCTTGCCCACGCCGATGCGGTTTACCGGCGTGTCGGGATTTTCAGCAAGCCCCAGCTTCTTCATATATACCAAAGCGTCCTCGCGGGTTTTGTGCCAGTTAATCACCTGGTACCGCGCCCGCTCGTGGCCTAGAAAAATGTTTTCCGCGATGGAAAGATAGGGGCTTAACGCGAGTTCCTGATGGATAATGGCGATGCCCGCCCGTTCACTCTGCCTAATGTCAGGAAACGCGCAGGTTTTCCCGTCAAAGATAATCTCCCCCCGGTACGTCCCGTAGGGATACACGCCGGAGAGAATCTTCATCAGCGTTGATTTGCCCGCGCCGTTTTCCCCCACCAGTGCGTGGATTTCCCGGCGCCGCACCGCAAGGTTGACCTTGTCCAGAGCTTTTACCCCGGGGAACTCCATAGTGATATTGCTCATATTAAGCAGGACCGCGCCGGTTCCGTTATCCATTTTGTCTCTACCCCCACGCCCTGCGGCGCTAGATTCCCAATTGGGCGGCGGTATAGTACCCGTTGTCCACCAGCTCTTGTTTGATATTGTCTTTATATATCGCGGTTGACTGTAAGAGCATAGAAGGAACGATATACTTATTCCCGTCTTTGATACTGCCGTTTTCATAATCGGCGGTATTGTTCACCTCCGCGGGCCTGCCTTCCAAAATCGCGGCAACCATCTTGACCGCTTCGGCGGCAAGGAGGCGGGTATCTTTAAAGATCGTCGCGTACTGCTCATCCGCGAGAATGGATTTTATGGAGGGAAGTTCCGCGTCCTGACCGCCCACTATGGGCATGGGGTTGCCGCCGGAACCGTAGCCCAATCCCTTGAGGGAAGAGAGAATTCCTAGGCTGATGCCGTCATAAGGGGAAAGCACGCCGTCGAGCTTCCGCTCGGTGTAATAGGCTGAAAGCAGGTTGTCCATTCTCGTTTGAGCGGCGGCGCCGTCCCACCGAAGGGTTCCGACCCGATCCATGCCCTGTTGTCCGGAGCCGATGACCAGCGCTTTCTGGTCGAGGTAGGGTTTCAGCACGTCCATCGCGCCGTTATAGAAGAAATAGGCGTTGTTGTCGTCCGGGGACCCGCCGAACAGCTCGATGTATTTGGGATTCTCCGGCGCGGCCTCGCTCAAGTTCAGCCCTTTAACCAGAATATCCCCCATCTGCATCCCTACTTTATAGTTGTCGAAAGACACATAATAGTCCACATAGGGGCTGTTGCGGATAAGCCGGTCATAGGCGATAACTTGAATTCCCGCGTCATGGGCTTTCTCCAGCACCGAGGTAAGGGACTCCCCGTCGATGCTGGCGATGACCAGCACCTTCACCCCGGCGGTGATCATGTTTTCAATCTGGGAAACCTGGTTCTCCACCACGTCTTCCCCGTACTGGAGATTAACCCGGTAGCCGAGCTTTTCCAGTTGGGCCTTAACGTTATCCCCGTCCTGTATCCACCGTTGGGACGATTTGGTAGGCATGGCCACGCCCACGGTTCCTTTGTCCCCGCTCTGCTGGGCGCCTGTACCGGCGCTTCCCCCGCCGCTTTGTTGTTTCCCGCTACAGCTAAACATGAACCCTGCCGCTATTACAGGTACCAGCGCAGCCCCTATGATTTTTCCGATTCTCATTATACTCCTCCAAAGTGCTTAAAGAAATGAGTGGCCGTACACACGTTATTGCGTGAACGTACACACATCATACCATATCTCTTTTTCTCAGTCAACAAGAAAGTTATGCCGGCGCGTTTTCTTTGATATACACATCCAATGGAATTTCCCGTCTGGATTCTACCGGTTGTTCCAGCACCACCGAACGGAACAGGGTTAAGAGAGCTTCTCTGCCCTGTTCCTCGGGACGCTGGGAAATAATGGCGTCTATGCGGCCTTCCCGCAGGAGGCGATGATTATTGGGGATAAGGTCATAGCCTACGACCAGAAAGGTCCGATCCCCTTGCCGCCGGTCTGCCGCGGCCTCCGCAACCCGGTAGGCCATACAGTTGGTGATGAAAACCCCTGAAAGCTCAGGTTCTTCCTTTAAAAAACGGGCGATTTCCTCCACCGAAAGGTCGGTTCCCTGGTAATCCGAATAGTCCCGCACCACCACAGGGAAGTCGCGCTCCGCAGCGTAATGCAGAAAACCATCCCGGCGGCGGGTGATGTGGTAATCCTCGCCGTGGGCATCCAGCACGGCCACCGGACCGGTAACGGTTCCGGCAAAAAGATGAAAAAGCCGGCCCGCAAGGTAGCCGCCCTTCAAGGGGTCTTGAACAATAACGGAGAGCGGCGCGGTTCCCGGCATATCCGCGTCAATAAAAATCATGGGGAAGGATTCCGCGCACAGGCGCTCAACAAAAGGCCTGGTTTGTTCCGGCATAATAGGGGCAAACAGAAGGCCGTCGGGTTTTTGATCCCATATTCTCGATGCGATCCGTTCAAAGTCCGCAAAATCGTACCGGTCGAATTCCGCCGTCTCCGTTTCTACCCCCAGAGGTCTAATCTCCTTGGCGGCCCGTTCAATACCCGCAAGGATCAGGCCCCAATACCCTGCATCCTGATCCCGCCTTGGGATGAACGCGCAAAAACGGTACGGGCGGTTACGCTTGAGCCGCCGGGCAATGGGGTTGGGGGTAAACTGGTATTGTTCGATAATCGCCTCAACCCGCGCCCTGGTGGCCGCCGATACCCGTCCCCGCTTATAAAGGACTCGATCCACGGTTCCGATAGAGACTCCCGCAAGCTCGGCGATTTCATGCACGGTCATACTGCAAGTATCCCTCCTTTTTATGTATTCACTGTAACCGTAACAGGCGCCCTAACACAAGACGCCGGTCCGCGTTGCTTATCCTCTTACCTTTTCCCTAAGTTCCGGGTATTCGGCAGCTCCTTGACATAGTACACCTGTTTATGAGAATATACTTCCATGAAAATCGAAGATTTACAGGAAACCGCGCAACTGGCTCACCTGACAATGGATGATCAGGAACTGGCCGCGGCTTTTCCTGCCTTTGAGCAGATGCTCGGATTTTTTGCCGCTATGCAAGCCGCCGACGAGGATACCGCGGGGTTCTCCGAAGGAAACCGCGCAGGCTCCCGCATCTCCGGCGCAGTTTTAACGGTTGTTTCCAATCATTTCAGGCAGGATAATCCGGCTGTTGATAACCCTTCTCCGAACCTGAACGAAAATCTGCTCATCAATGCAGGCGAGCGGGACGGCAATTTTGTGGTGGTTCCCAACGTTCTGTAAGAGTCCCGAATCAATACGCTGTTCCGTATTCTTTTGTTTCTTTGATGATTTTAGGAGAGATTTATGACCTTACCGGAAGGCTTTTTACCATATTTTAATGCCTGGGAAGAAAAAATCGGCGCGTTCATCGAGTTTAAAAGCGACCCGGTTTCGCCTTGCGCACAGGAGGGAGGCGGTATTCCCGGCCTCAAAGGGCTTCCCTTTGGGGTAAAGGACAATATCGCGGTCAAGAATTTTTCTCTAAGCTGCGGTTCAAGGTTATTAGAAAACTTCCGCGCTCCCTATACCGCTACGGCGGTGCGGAAACTTGAAGCCGCAGGCGCTCAAGTTGCGGGAAAGACCAATCTCGACGAATTCGGCATGGGATCTTCCACAGACAATTCAGGGATCAAGCGGACCAACAATCCCTGGGACACAAGCCGGGTAGCCGGCGGGTCTTCCGGCGGGTCCGCCGCGGCGGTGGCCGCCGGGCTGGTTCCTTTTGCGCTCGGTTCCGATACGGGCGGATCGGTTCGGCAGCCCGCGTCGTTCTGCGGCGCGGTGGGGCTCAAACCCACGTACGGCGCGGTTTCCCGGTTCGGCTTGGTGGCGTACGCTTCCAGCCTTGAAGGGATTGGGGTCATTTCCGATACCACAGCCCGGTGCCGGGCGGTGTTCGCGGCTATTCGGGGCAAAGACCCGATGGATCAAACCTCCCAAGACGCCCCCGATTCCGCGCCGCTTCTGTATGGCGGGAGCGAGAGGTCCGCAAGGAAAACCATCGGGGTGCTTTCCGCTGAAACCATAGCCAAGGCTATCGGCGGGGAAACCGCCGCCCAAGCGGCAGCATTGGAAGAAGAAGTCCGGCGCGGCTTTGAATCAGCCAAGAGCCGGCTCGCCGGGTTGGGGCATACTTTGCTGGAGGTGGAAATTCCGAACCTGAAATACGGGGTGCCCGCGTATTACACCATTGCTACCGCGGAAGCCAGCGCCAACCTCGCCCGGTTCGACGGTATTCGTTACGGCAAGCGTCCCGGCTGGGCGGAAAATCCCGACGACTTAATCGACAAGGCCCGGGACGCGGGTTTCGGCGCGGAGGTAAAACTCCGGGTTCTCCTGGGAACCTTTGTGCTTCGTTCCGGGTTTCAGGACCGATACTACCTACGGGCTCAACGGATCCGCAGCGGCATCAGGCAAAACTTTGAAGCTCTCCTGGGAAGCCCGGAAAACAACGGACCCTGCGACGCCATTCTTATGCCCGTATTTCCTACCAGAGCGTTTGGCCGGGGGGAAACGTCTCTGTCCCCATTTGCACAAAAAGCCGCGGATCTCTACACCTGTTGCGCCAATCTGGCGGGTCTTCCGGCATTAGCATTTCCGGTGAGCATCGAGGGAGGATTGCCGGTGGGGGTACAGCTTTTGGGCCGGGCCTTTGCCGAAGGCACGCTGCTGGATCTGGCCGAATCCTATGAACAAGCCTATCCGTTTCCGCGTCCTACAGGTTACCGGGCATTTTGGAGTTAGTAACTATGTATCAGTCATTCATCGGACTTGAAGTCCACATTCATCTTGTAAGTAAAACCAAAGTCTTTTGCGGCTGCCGCGCAGCGTTTGGAGATGAACCGAATACCAATGTGTGTCCGGTCTGTATGGGGTATCCGGGGGTTTTGCCTTCTCTCAATATCGAATCTATGCGTATGGGCTGCATAGTGGCAAAATCCTTGAATTGCCGGATTCCGGAAAAGACATGGTTTGAGCGGAAGCAGTATTTTTACCCGGATATGCCCAAAAATTATCAGATTTCCCAGTTTACCTCTCCTTTGGGACAGGAAGGCTGCCTGGATATCGAGGGTAAGGGGATCAAGAAGCGGGTGCGGATTAAGGAATGTCATTTGGAAGAGGATGCGGGCAAGATGATCCATACAGGTACGGCCTCTCTCTTGGATTACAACCGGGCGGGGGTGTCCCTGCTGGAAATCGTAACCGAACCGGATATGGAAACCGGGGAAGAGGCTGAACTGTTCATCCAGCAACTGCGCCGGATGGTCCGCTACCTGGGGGTGTGCGACGGCAACATGGAGGAGGGATCCCTTCGGGCGGACGCCAATGTATCGATTAACCTTCCCGGCAGAGGGCTTGGACGCAAAGTAGAGATCAAGAACCTTAACTCCTCCCGTTTTGTCAGGCTGGGACTGAACTATGAAATCCGGCGGCAGGGAGCATTGCTGGATGCGGGAAAAACCGTTGCTCAAGAAACGCGGCTCTGGAATCAGAACCGGGATCAGACCGAGCAGATGCGGACCAAGGAAAACGCTCACGATTACCGTTATTTCCCGGAACCGGACTTGCCGGTATTTACCCCCGATACGGCGTTTCTTAAATCTGTGGATGATGCGCTGGTGGAACTTCCGGTTCCCCGGATGCGGCGGTTTGAACGGGAATACGCCCTAACCGGAGAGCAGGCGGACCTGCTTTGCGATGAAAAAGCCCTGGCGGATTACTTTGAAGAAGCGGTCGGAGAGGCGGAGAAGCGTTCCATGACCAAACAAGACGGGGCGGCCCGGATTGCCAACTGGCTGCTCACGGACATCAAGCACATCTTGGCCAGGGAAGGGATTGAGATATCCGCAATCGGTTCTTTCAAACTTACTCCCCGGCGGCTTGCTTCCGTGGTCGCACTGGCCGCTCAAGGTCAAGTCTCGATGAAGAACGCCAAGCAAGCCCTGGAAACGGCAATCTTGGAAGACCGGGATCCGCAAACCCTTATTAAGGAGCGCGGCTGGGAGCAGCTTACAGACCCGGTGAAGATTGCCGAGGCGGTGCAATCGGTTTATGCCGCGGAGGCCGGGACCTTTGCGCAGATCAGAACCGCTATTGCCGGCGGGAACCGCAAACGGCAGCAGACCCTCACCGCCTATCTCGTAGGCAAGGTACTGGCCCTTACAGGCGGACGGGCGGATCCGAAAATAGCGGGCGCCCAGATAGAGGCGCTGATTAAGCAATAACCGGCGAACGGTCCCTATGCCCGGCATTTATCTCGCACAAGGACACGGAGATTCGGGTATGAATAAAGAGATACCGCTCCATCGATAAAGTAAACGCGGCCCTTTACCTTGCCGTGCCTCCCCGGGTGAAGAATTATCCGGTGAATCCTTCTGTATGTCCTAAAGTGGTCACCGCACTTGCCGGAAACGAGCGGGACGGAATCCCCGTTTTTGAGGGGCGTTGCAAGTCCGTTAAGTTTTTTAAAAAACAACAAAATTGTATAAAAATAATAGACTGTATTTGACAAAAGAATAGTCGATTCATATTGGCTTATTTCTAACATTATGGAGGAAAAAATGAAAAATATTATTGAATTATTAATTGGAAATTTAAGGGAAAAAGCTGAATATAAAGCCGCTGTAAAATTATTAAAAAACTTGCCCGAAGATTATCAGTATGTCTATAAGGCAATAGAATCATATATGTATAATGCTACTTTTAGCGGAGAAACTTTTGTCATATTAATGGACATAATGGAATCATTTGCTGTTGCCAGCCAGGACGGGAAGCCGGT
>JAITHW010000130.1 GCA_031279815.1 Treponema sp.
GCCATGGACGCGCTGGGCCGCCAGCTTGAGTTCTGCGCCCAGCATTACGCCGCGTATTATGGCGATGAAGTTATGGAAAAAGCCGCGCCCGGCTGGAAAGGCGCGAGGACGGATTTGGAAAAAGGCAGGCTGGGGAAACAAGCCTTTGACCGGGCGTACTATCTCTATCACGGCGCTACCGGACACGCTCATTACGGGTTTGCCGAAGCCTACCGCCGGGAAGGGCTGTACCATTTCGCTCATTTGATACAATAGGAGGAACGCAATGAAAAAAACAATAGTTATACTGCTCTTGCTGGCTCTGACCGCTGCGGCGGTTTTTGGCAAAGGCGCGTCCGCTTCGCCATCCCAAAACAAGGCGGATTCCTTGGTTATCGCTATTACCAAAATGTTTGTCTCGCGGCGGCACGGATGCCGCCGTTTCCATTTTTCCCATAAATTTCATAAAAAATGGCATATAACAGGTCTGTTTACGCTGCGTCCGCAGTAGCGGGTTTGGCCTCCATTCGGCTAGGTCAGTCGCCTGCGGCTCCTTCCCACGCCTCATTCCGGCACATTTTGCCGGCCCTGGTCTTTGCTACGCAAAGCCCTTTTATGTCCGCCCAAACATCGTAAACAGCCGGAACGTTATGCGAAATTTTTTATGAGTTTTTTGAAAAGCGGCATAAAAACTTGGCAAAAGGACTTAATTGATCCCACGTATTTAAGGCAGTTCCCTTAAATACATATTTCACAAAATAATTTATTATGTGGATTTTTGTCATTTTACAATTTTCCAATATTATACTCCTGACATTCTTAGGGACTGGGGTGTAAGCGCGCCCAATGGAAGTCTGTGGACCATTCCTGTAGAGATCGAATTTTATACAGCAATAGTATTAATATTTGTTTTCTTCAGAAAAATACCGGTATTAATAAAACTGTTTGTGTTATTTATACTGTCATGCAGTATAAACGGATATTATTCATATCTGCTGAATGCTTTTGGAGAAAATAACTGTATAAAATTATTAAGTTTATCCGTTTTTACGCATTTACTAGGCGCAGCCTATACGGTTTAATACCCCGCGGCTTGCCGCGGCTGAAAGCAAACGTATAATGGAAGGATGAGCGGGATCATTCGAAAAGAACATAATGCGAGTATACTGAAGTATCATATTATGTCCGGCAAAATACCGGAGAGCGGTAATAAGTGAAGAAGCAGACAAGGAACTGAGGGAAATATGTCTTGGGATAGAGGCAGGATATGAAATAAAATTTTTGGAGATAGGGACGGAAAGAGGCCATGCGCATTTTCTAGTTCAGTCAGTCCAAACATACAGCCCCGGGCAGGCTGTACGGACAATAAAAGGCATAACAGAGCGGAAAATATTTGAAGTATGCCCGGAGGTAAAAAAGATGTTATGGGGAGGGTAATTTTGGACTCGCTGATATTATGAAGGAACGGCAGGGGAACATGGAGGAGGAGAAGTAATACAACGGTATGTCAAGAATCAAGGGCGAAAGGTTGGCGAATACCAAAAAATACATGAAGGGAAGCAGCTTGAACTGTTTCCATATCAGCATAAAACATGAAGGTTAAAGATACATCAGGGCTTGCCCTGCGGTTGTTCATTGTAAAATTATTTAACATAAAAAACAATAATATTTTATAAACTATATTAAAATAAATGGTATATAAAGTCAAGTACCACCGGCATAGCCGGTGGCTTGAAGAAGCCCCCTTAAAGGGGGAACTTAACTTAGTTCTGAGTATCCGATATTGCATATCCTTCTATCATCTCTATGTCCTTTATACCGGCACAGCTTCCCCAGAATTTATCCTGACCGCTTTCCCCCTCCATAATGGGATTTTCATCAGATGTTTTGTTTGGGTACGATTACGATATGGTTCTTACATTCCCAGTTCGTATGCGCTAAACTTTGCCTATCTTTCATTGGTACTCTTTTGACTGCCTTGTTAGAGAGCTTCCTCGGGAGTAACCTATTGTTTTTCGCTATTTGTATCACGGCTTGACACGGCATAGGCTTTTCAAGTCTCGCCGGTATAGCCGGTGGTTTACGCAAAATAATTATTTGAATGCCCTCGCGATCCATAGCTGTGGCGGGTTTGCTCATGGAACACCGCGTATAACAGGATTATATGCGTTTGGTAATTGCTTGCGCAACAATTTCAGGAGCCTGCGACAACTCAAACTATGCAACGGCTAGGTCATTCGCCTGTGGCACATTCCTATTCTTCATTCCGGTACATTTGACGGCGCCGGTCTTTGTTGCGCAAAGGGCTTTTAAACAGCCGGAACCTTACCTAAAACTCCGCCCTCTATGGTCCAGATTGTACATGAAAACGGCGCGGAGGCTTGATTTTTCTTGTATTTCAAGTATTATTGTTTTACATACTGTCGTTATGGGCTTGGTACCGCCTGAAAGCGGAAGTCTTAGGCCCGACCGAAATAAAGTAATACACCGTTACTATAATATATATTTGATTATAGGAGAGCCATGAAGGCGATAGAATTGGAAAAGGCTTATGATCCCAAGGATTTTGAGGATCGGATTTATGCCCGCTGGAAGGAGCAGGGAAACTTCAAACCAAGGGCCGAAAAGGGTACCCCCCCCGATGTAATTGTTATTCCCCCGCCGAATGTTACCGGTGTGCTTCATTTGGGCCATGGGTTGAATATCAGTCTTCAAGATATAATCATCCGGTTTCACCGTATGCGGGGAGAGGCGGTACTGTGGGTGCCGGGCACGGATCACGCGGGGATTGCTACCCAGAATGTGGTGGAGAAGCGGCTTAATGCCCGGGGCATAAACCGCCATGATTTGGGGCGGGAACGGTTTATAGCGGAAACCTGGAAGGTCAAGGAAGAGCATCACAGGATCATTTCCCAACAGATTACCCGGATGGGGGCAAGCGTGGATTGGTCCCGGGAACGGTTCACCCTGGATGAAGGGCTGTCCCGGGCGGTACGGGAAGTCTTTGTGCGGCTTTATGAGCGGGACCTCCTCTATAAAGGAAATTATTTGGTCAACTGGTGTACCTCCTGCGGCACCGCCCTGTCGGATGATGAAGTGGAGCATGAGGAAGTCCAGGGTAAGCTGTACCACATCCGTTATCCCAGAGTTGACGGCAAAGGGTTTTTGGAACTGGCTACCACCCGCCCTGAAACCTTACTGGGGGATACCGCAGTGGCGGTTCACCCTGAAGACCCCCGGTATCACGACTTGGCGGGGAAAGAAGTGTTCCTCCCCCTAACGGACCGGCGTATTCCAGTGGTGACCGATACCTATGCGGACAAAGCTTTTGGTACCGGTGTGGTGAAGATTACCCCCGCCCATGATCCCAATGACTGGGAAGTGGCAAAACGGCATGATCTGCCGGTTATCAATATCCTCACCTCCGGCGGGAAACTTAACAATGAAGTTCCTGAAAAATATCAAGGGATGACCGTGAAAGCCTCCCGTGAGGCGGTATTGACCGACCTCAAAGAACAAGGGTTTTTCATTAAAGAAGAGAACATAACCCATGCGGTAGGGCATTGTTATCGCTGTCATACGGTGATAGAACCCTATTTTTCAGAGCAGTGGTTTGTGCGCATGAAGCCTTTGGCGGAAAAAGCCCTGGCCGCCTGGAGAGCCGGAGAAGTGATCTTCTACCCCCGGAAATGGGAAAACACCTACCGGCATTGGCTTGAAAACATTCGGGACTGGTGCGTAAGCCGGCAGCTCTGGTGGGGACACCGGATTCCCGCTTGGTATTGCGCATCCTGCGGTAAAACCATTGTTGCCCGGGAGGATCCGTCTGCTTGCCCGCATTGCGGCAGCACAAACATCGAGCAAGACCAAGACGTACTGGATACCTGGTTTTCAAGCTGGCTCTGGCCCTTCAGTACCTTGGGGTGGCCTGAACAAACGGCGGATCTCGCCGCCTACTACCCGACCACCGCCTTAGTAACCGGCTATGACATCATCTTTTTCTGGGTTGCCCGGATGATCATGGCGGGACTGGAGTTTACCGGCAAGGTCCCCTTTCGGGACATCTATATCACCGGACTATTACGGGACAAACAGGGACGGAAGATGAGCAAAAGCCTGGGGAACGGCCTTGATCCCCTGGAACTGGTCGATGAGTTCGGCGCGGACGCCCTCAAGTTTACCCTGGCGTTTCTCTGCGCCCAGGGGCAAGACCTGCCGATGGATAAGGAATCGGTTAAAATAGGTTCCAAATTCGCCAATAAAATTTGGAATGCCAGCAGGTATATCCTGATGCATCTGGATAATAGGAATCCGGTCGCCGATCCCGCGCTCAATTCTGCGGATAAGTGGATCTACTCCCGTCTTAACAGCGCGGCCAAAGCAATAACCGAAGCGTTTCTCTCATACCGCTACAATGACGCGGCAAGCAGAGCCTACGAGTATTTTTGGAATGATTTCTGCGATTGGTATGTGGAGGCAACGAAGTTATCCGTCAAGGCCGGAGACGACGCGGAAAAGGACCGGGCTGCCACGGTAGTGCTGGACGTTTTGGCGGAATCCCTGAAGCTGCTCCACCCGCTGCTGCCTTTCATAACCGAAGAGATTTACGGGAAACTTCCCAACGCCCAAGGGCTTTTGATCAACGCCTCTTATCCCGAGTACCATGAAAAACAGGAACATCCTGAAACCGAACGGAACTTTGCCTTTCTGCAAGAACTGGTCCGTCAGATTCGTACCTTGCGGAGTGAATGTACCATCAATCCCGATACGCGGATTCATGTGCTGGTACGGGCCGGTTTCGCAGGAGCATGGTATTCTTTTCTTAAAGAAAACGCCGAATTGGTAAAACTCTTGGCCGCTATCGGGGAACTGGACATTGAAGCATCCGATCAGGGTACACGTCCCCAGGGTTCTATCGGACTGGTAGGTTCCGGGTTTGAAGCTTTCGTGTATATTGCGGAAGCGGCGGACCCTGCGGCGTTGCAGCAAAAATTTAATAAGGAAATAGCAAAAGACCGCAAGTTCATTGCCGGCCTGGAAGCGAAACTGGGGAACGAACAGTTTTTAAAAAACGCCCCTCCGGAATTAGTGAACGGGGAAAAATCAAAACTAGAGGGCGCCTTACAACGGATCGGAAAACTTGAATCCTATATCCGGGATATGTTATAGGGCGGCGTGAAGTATGTGTTATTTCTGTTATAAGGAGTTTTTACTATGACTACAGAGGAAATGCTGCGACTTAACGGAACCCATCTTGCGCCCTATATCCAGCTTGCTACCTCCTTGATCGGCAAAGTTCGGGAGGGAGGCGGGAATATGTTCCGTCATCAACTGGATACTATGGCGACTCTTATTGACTATGGCTATGTGGATTCGGTATTACTCAAAGCTTCGATTGTACACGATCTCATTGAGGATGTGCCGGAATTCAATCATAATGTCTTGTTATCGGTGGACTATGAAAGCCCTTCGGTGTACGATCTGGTTTTGGAAGTTACCCGTTTTCCCGGAGAAACCAAACCTGAATTCCTCACCAGGATATTCGAAAGCGGTTCCCGGCAGGCGAAAATCTTGAAAGTCGCGGATCGTATTTCCAACATGATTGCCCTGGGATTTGTGGTTAAAACCGCGTTTATCGACCGGTATACTGAAGAAACGGTACGCTATATTTTTCCCATTGCCGAAGAGGTGGATAGAGCTATGCTCTCGGAACTGGAATCTCTGGTAGTATCCCGCCGCAAGTATGTAGCGGCTCTTTCAGAGGAAATATTAGGCAAAAAATTTCTTAAAACTTAAAATATTCCCGCGCCACCGGATCATCCGGTTCCAGTTCCAAAGCGGTCCGGAAAAATCCCGCGGCTTCGTGGTCGTCTCCATTTTTAAGGGCTAAGACCCCCAGATTGGAAATGATCTTAACATTCTCCGGCTCTTCCCGGAGACTCGCCTCCAGCTCCCTGCGGGCTCCTGCCAGGTCACCGCACTCCATCAGACAGATAGCCAGTTCGTTCCTGGTATCGCTGTTCCCTCCCCCCAGTTCTATGGTCTTTCTGAAAGCCGCAACTCCGTCTTGCCAACGGCCCAGTTTCCTCAAGCCCCAGCCTAAAATGAACCAGCCGTTCCAGGCATCGGGATGCTGTTCCAGAAAACAGCGGATCTTAGATAACCCCTGTTGCGCTTCCCCTCTGCGGATATAGCCGTAGGCTTCCCGAAAGCTTGCATCGTCAAGGCTGTGGTTTTTAATTTCCTTTAGGATTATCTGCGCCTGCTTCCGCTTAACCCGATCCTCCGGTGTTTCACCCGCTTCTGAAAGACTCAGATAGGTATGAAAACATTCCCGCGCCAGATCGAAATTGCGGCGTTTCATAAAGAAGAAGCCTGCATTGAAAAGCCCGTTTGGAAAGGGGGGCTGAAGGGAAAGCACATCCTGATAGGCGTTGTATGCCGCATCGTACTCAGCATCGGCTTCCGCTTCCAAACCGGCCTGTTCCAAAGCGGTGACCCGCTCCTCCAGAATGAGGGCGCGGTTGAGGATCACCGCAGGCATCCGGGGAAAAAGCCCTTCCAGCGCGGCGGTAATCTCCAAAGCCAGGTCATAATCGCCGTTTTTGGCTTTCAGAATAGCCGCTTCGGTAAATTCGGTCAAAATATTCGGCTTAACGGTCAACACAAACCGCCGGTAATAAGGGGCATCCTCATCATCGGGATTATCCAGAATCACCCGGATCATACCGGAGAGGATCATCTCCCAGGAAAGCTCCTCTAGGTCCAGGTTTGCGGTCCCGGGAGCCAGTTCCACCGGAATAGGAATAGCCGGGTCAATGGTAAATTCTTGATCCGCTTCCGCCTCCTGTTCCCGGGACAGGCTCTCAATCTGTCCCCGCAAGGATTCGGGAACCGATAAAAACACAATACGGCTGGGGCTGCTTGCCTGTATGCCGCTTCGAGGTTTTGTTCGTTGCATATTTCGCGGCCTATTCCTGGAGTACAAGCTGATCCAGACGATTATCCGTCTTTATCTGGCTGATATAATTGTTGATCCGTAGTTTATATCCCATAGGGACTAAAGATTCATCAAAACTTACAGCCATAGCCACCAGTTCTTTCCGGCCTTCCACAACTTCCGCACGGATAAATCTCCCTTTTAAGGGGTAACTTTTCCTAGGTTCGTCAAATTCTATGGTCAGAATCACTTCCCGGTTCTCAAGGAATTTGGCAAGCCCCATAATGATAACCTTAGCGCCGTAAAATGAAATATCCCGCAGAATACACTGCCTTGGCACCCCTTCAATAGAAATGGAACTATCCTGTGACAGGATATTTAATTTACGCTGGGTATCGGCAGTGATGGTGATCCGTTCCCCCCTCCTTTGGGAAGAATTCATAGCGGCGTCCAAGACCCGTCCTATAATTACAATTAAATCATCCGGCGGACGCTGAGTAAATTGCAGGGAAATAATAGCCATATCTTGAGAACCTCCATAAGGGGCATACCCCATGGAGCGGCTGGACACAAAAAAAACAATAGTATTTCCGCTTTCACTGTCGATAAAACAAAATTTTAAACTGCCGGCATTATTAGCGTCTTGCAACTTTTGGATCAGTCCCGACTTGGTATTTACCACTATCTTTGCGGTCTCAAAGGATGATGAATAAATGAGACAAGGCCAAAGTTCTCCCATACATTTCAAACATACTTGCTTAGTTATAAGACCGGTAACCTCAATTATTTCTTTCGTGAAGGTTAACTCCATTGTTTTATATCGATTGTAATAGGTTGAAATCTGTTGACTCGTTAAAACACCCATTAGCACCAACCTTTGAGAATCAGGGTCTCTATGACTCTCCCCCGCCTAAAGACGAGATTTTTAAAATATATGCTTTAATATTATCGGATTCTGTAATTTATTATAAAATTTTTTATCCTCAATGTCAACTAAGAATCACATAATAAGGGGAATAATCATTCATACTGGAGAACAAGCCGGGGTAAGCGCATTAAGCCCATAGGGCCGCCGCTTTTTTATATGCCCCCGTTCCGGCTTGTTCTCCCTTGGCCGTTCCCTGTATAATAGGGTTATGGAGAGGAAAAGCGAACATTGGGCCGATGAGACCGCGTTAAAGATAATCCGGGAAAAGGGTGAAAAGGCGTGTTATACCTGCGCATCGGGAATCACCCCTTCGGGAACAGTGCATATCGGTAATTTTAGAGAGATTATTTCAGTGGATCTCGTGGTCCGGGCATTGCGGGACTTGGGCAAGCAGGTGCGGTTCATCTATTCTTGGGATGATTACGATGTGTTCCGCAAAGTGCCGAAAAATATGCCTAAACAGGCGGAGCTGCAGGGGTACCTCCGTTTCCCTATCACGATGGTCAAAGATCCCTGGGAACGGGATGAGAGTTATGCCCGGCATCATGAGGTTGATGTGGAAACCATGCTGCCTATTGTGGGCATCTATCCTGAATACCTCTATCAGGCCAGCCGGTACAGGGCTTCAAAATATGCTTCGGGGATCCGCAAGGCTCTGGAATACCGGGAAACCCTGAAAGCTATCCTCGATACATTCCGGGACGAAGATCACAAGATTCGGGGCGAATGGTGGCCTATCGGCGTGTTTTGCGATAGGTGCAACCGGGATGATACGGACATCGACGGCTGGGATGGGGAATGGGGAGTTTCCTACCATTGTAATCTCTGCGGCCATACAGAGACCGTAGACCTGCGCTGTGCGAAAGGAGTCAAGCTCGGCTGGCGGGTGGACTGGCCCATGCGCTGGGAATATGAAAAAGTCGACTTTGAGCCTGCGGGGAAAGATCACCACAGTCAGGGCGGCTCTTTTGATACGGCCCGGCATGTGTGTAAAAAGGTGTACGGCCGGGATGCTCCGGTAACATTCCGGTATGACTTCATCGGCATCAAAGGCTCGGTGGGAAAAATCTCCAGTTCCTCCGGCATAGTCGTAGACTTGAAGGATCTCCTGAAGGTCTATACTCCTGAAGTAGTCCGGTATTTGTTTGCCGGAACCCGTCCCAACACAGAATTCACGATCTCCTTTGATTTAGATGTGATCAAAATTTATGAAGACTACGACCGGATCGAACGGATTGCCTGGAAGACCGAAGCCGCCAAGGATGAGGGAGCCTATCATAAGGCCCGGCGGATCTACGAGTTATCCCAAGTCGGGGCAATACCGCAGACGATGCCCTATCAGATTCCCTTCAGGCATCTGTGCAATCTCATCCAGATATCTGACGGGGACATAGAAAAAACCGCCGCCGGGTTAGGAGGCATTAAACCGGAGCAGCTTCCGGGGTTTAAGGCCCGGTGCGTTTGCGCCGCGTACTGGATTGATAACTGTGCGCCTGAAGAATTCCGGTTTAAGCTGCGTCCCGCAGGAGAACGGGCGGACCTGGCCTGTTGGGAAGCGGAGGCGGTGCGGGAGCTTCGGGACAGGGTCGTCGCCCATATCGAGCACTATGCAGACGATAAGTCTTGTGCGGAGGCAATATACAAGGCAGCCGAAGACAAAGGTTTAGATGGAAAGGCGCTGTTTCGGGCGGCCTATCAAGCTCTCATCGGCAAGGATCAGGGACCGAGACTCGCCAATTTCTTGCGTTCCATCAGCCGGGAACGGCTCTTGGGGATATTGCAGGCCTATTAAATTAGGGGGAAAAAAGCGGAAGTTCAGGCTTTTAGGTCTGGGTAACGCGCCGTATATGGAGTAGAAACTATGATTTACACTTGTACCATTGATACGTTCTTGGGTACCATGCGGGGGGCGGCGGAAAACGATGCGCTTACCGGGCTTTGGTTTATCGGACAGAAATATTACCCTCAAGACGCGGATACCTGGTTTGAAAAGCCGGATTATGGAGTGTTTCAAGCCCTGCGGGACTGGCTGGAACAATATTTCGCGGGGAACCCTCCGGAGCCGAATGTACTGTTACGCCCTCACGGTACGGCGTTTCAGCAGGCTGTGTGGGAGATCCTCCAGACGATTCCCTATGGAAAAACCGGCGCCTACGGCGAAATCGCCGAACAGACAAGCCGGCGCCGCGGCGCTCCTGTGTCCGCCCAAGCAATAGGCGGCGCGGTGGGTCATAATCCTATTTCCCTGCTCATCCCCTGCCACCGGGTTATCGGTTCTGACGGCAGCCTCACCGGTTATGCCGGAGGTATCGAAAAAAAGAAAGCTCTGCTGGAACTGGAACAGAGAAGGTAAAGAGATCGGCAAAGTATGACGGGCCTCAAAGAAAGCCAGCAAGTAATTTTTGGTCCCATTGAGTTTTCTCTTGTTTTTGACTAGTATGGGGCTTGGCGGCGGGCATTGGCAGATCGCCTCCCATTCCGCCCTCTTACCTAATATCGTATACGCTGCGAAGCCGTATTCCTTCAGGCGTACCGCGGATAATCTTCACCTGTTTTTCACCGGCATCCATATCAAAGTAGTTGTCTGACAATACGATATCTTGATTTTCATTGAGGATTTCCACGCTTTTGGCATACGCCGCAGCCTTGACCGTGATGGTATCTCCCTGAATCCTGCAAGTCAGCTTGGGATCAAGGTAATGAAAGTATTTGGGCAAAGAAAAAATCACGGTTCCCTCAGATACCGGAGTTTCTCCCTCATATAGATGATAGCTTAGATATTCGTCATTCAGGGCAATATCCGGTACTTCAACCTTATCGAGCCACACAGACGACAAGGCGCCAACTGCAAGGGATACGGTTTCTTTCCGCAGCACCACGGCGGCGTTGTTCCTGATCTCCCATGCAGCAACAACCTTCTTCCCTGCTCCGGTTTCGTTAGCCACAGCTAAACGGAAACTCTTTTCAATAGTCCGGGGCTGGGCATTGGCGTTAGGATTTTGAGTCAGGATACCCTCTTCATGGCAGGATATCATCAAGGGCTGGAAAAAACGTTTTGCAAAATAGTGCAGCGCTTTCCACCGGCCGTAATAATCAATCGACGACCATGAAGCCGCCGGCCAAATGTCGTTGAGCTGCCAATAGACGGCGCCCATGCAGCGCCCCCGATGCCGCCGGAAATGCTCAACCCCGTACTTTATCGCCTCCGCTTGGAGAAGTTGAGAAGCGTAGAGCAGAGTATCAAAACTGTTGGGATACAAGAAAGTTTGATACAAATAGTTCATGATTTTGCCGTTGGCGGCGTTATTGCGCTGATGTTTTTCCATAATATATGAAAAAATATTTCTGTCTTCAGGCAGCGTAAAACTTTCAACTGTTTTAAGACATGGGAAAGACTGGAAGCCGAATTCAGAGACATACCGGAAATAGTAGTTACGGTAATCTGAAAAAGGTTTATTCCCGTGCCACACATCCCAGTAATGCACATCCCCGCGGTTAGGATCATTGGGATTGTCAAAACTGCCGCCGGAAGAAGGGCTTGCAGGCCAGTAGAATGTTTCCGGGTCATGTTCTTTAAGAAGCTGCGGGAAAATGTATTCATACATCTTGATATAGCCGGCTTTTTGTTTAGGATTGCTCACCCAAACCCCCATATCCACAAACATTTCCATCTCATTGTTTCCGCACCAAAGCCCCAGCGAAGGGTGATGCCGGATCCGCTTGATGTTGTCCTCGAGTTCCGCTCTGATGTTCCGGTCAAAATCATCGGTCAGATCATACACCGCGCAGGCGAACATGAAATCGAGCCATACGATAAGTCCCAGTTCATCGCAGGTATCAAAGAAGAAATCATTCGGATAATACCCGCCTCCCCAAACCCGGATTGCGTTAAAATTGGCGGCTACACACTGTTCCAGCAGTTTCCGGGTCCGTTCAGGAGTAACCCGGCTCAAAAGGGTGTCCTCCGGGATATAATCCGCGCCCATAGCGAAAATCCGCACGCCGTTGACCTCGTGGGCAAAGCTCTCTCCCCATTGGTCTTTCTCAATATGTACGGTCATAGTACGCAATCCGTACCGGCGCTCCCAGACATCCAGTTCGATCCCTTTATCAGACAGTATTACTTTCACCGCGTATAAAGGCTGCGCTCCGTATCCATGAGGCCACCACAATTCAGGATTTTCAATGATGATCTGTTTTGGAGAATGATAGTATTCCTGTACTGTGCCTTTAGGATCGGTGATGATAACCGTGTACTCGGGTTTGCTATGAGCCGAAACCGTATCAAGCCGAACATGAAAGTGAAGATATACCTGATTGCACTTATGTTTCTGGGTAATGTACACGTTATCTATCCTGGCGGTTTTGAATCCTAAAAGCGCAATATCCCGCCAAATCCCTGCGTCGGGAAGCCTGGGCCCCCAGTCCCAGCCGAACATACAGTGGGCCTTCCGCAACTGGGGGAAACCGTCGAGACAATCCGAAGATCCATCGGTTTTGACCTTCCGGTAGGCTTCCTTTACAAACCTGATAGGAGAGTGAAACACTATCCGCAGTTCATTGTCTCCCGGATGCACCTGTTTCTTTACCTCATATTCCCAGGTCCGGTGCATATTGCCGGCTTTGCCGATCAAGCCGCCGTTAAGGTAGATGTCCGCAAGAGTATCCAGACCCTCGCAGCGCAGGATAAGCCTATCGCAGCAAAGCAGTTCTTCAGATACCTTGAAGCTGTTCACATACTCGAAATCCTGTTCCAAGAGCGCAAAAGCCTTATCCTCATTATCCCGCCAAAAGGGATCTTCCATCTTATTATTAGCGAGCAGATCATTATAAACCGATCCCGGCACAGTGGCGGGAAGATACGCTATTTCGGCGCATTTCTTCATCTTCCAATCCGTATGAAGTTTCTGTATAATCATCATAAAATCCTCTGCTTTTGGTTTTCGCAGCATATCTTTGCAGTTTTTTATTTTGCTATTGTTACTTTTCCATGCTTATCAAATCGAATGACGCTGCCGTCCAGCAGGAATTTCGGAGTATTGACTAACAATAAACCCTGCCGCTGAAGCCACTCAATAGCGCCGGATATGGTATCAAAAGGCTTTTCGCTGTTCCTTACTGTAAGGATATGATGTATCAAAGACTCGTAATTTTCTATGTCGAGAAAGGGATCGGCAAAAATACTATTCATTGTATAAGTATCGGTAGTGTAAATATCAATGATACTAATGGTATCATGCAAGTATTTTTCTACAATACTTCTCAGTATAAAGCTGTTCCATTCAAATCCAATATCAGGATAGTCCCTATAATCTTTTATCATTGAAACGGCTATATACCCCTGATCATTGAGTTTTTCCAGTATAGGCTTTGCTATTTCGGCAAGCGTCTCTTCATCAAATCCGGTATTAATCCGCGTAATAGTTTTAGCGTTAATTCTCAGAAATTCATTGCTTAAATCTCTTATCAAAACCCGGATCGAAAAAAAATATAACTGATAGTTACGGCATAGATCCACCAGATCCGCTATTGTTATGGTATTATATGATCGTAGATGCTGCCTAATGACATGAATACTAGAAAGCCTATCTGTTCCCGATATGGCAATATAGGGCCGGGAAAATGTAAATTCACCGTCAAACATATATTTTAAAACGCCGAATAGCTTATCATGATCTGTGATGGTATTGCGGGTTAAAAATCCCGAAGAGGACAGCCATAACAATTCAAGCAATTTTCGTGTAGATATAGGAATATCCCGGGTATGTTCTTCCAGTATTTTTTTTAAATGATAATCCCGTTTTTCGATGCGCAGCCGATCCGCATGCATATACCATCCCTTGCCAATATTGATCAAATTCCTATTGGCGTTTACTTTTATTGAAAGCATGATCTCGGTAATACCTGCATATTCCGCAAAGATTTCAGATTTATGAGCTTCTCCTTTTATGCGGATAAATTCTTCTATATCTTCTATGAGATTGGTATTTTCTTTTTTCGAAATGGTATATCTGGTGATAAAGAACCTATCTTCAAGATAATATTTAAGCATCCCTTGGAGAAAGTATTTATTATGAATATTGGAATACAAAAACAGTTTATCTTTAAATATTTCAAATATTTCATTGAACGAAAAAATTATCCTCGATGAATCATTAACATATGTGCATATTTCTTCAATTAATGCCTTGTCAATGCCGATATGATGCGGATGAATATAAGCGCCCCGATCACATAGTATGGCAATATCCGCAAGCCTGGCATCT
>JAITHW010000204.1 GCA_031279815.1 Treponema sp.
CTTTTTCCCAGAGAAAGTTCAAGGCCAATTCCGTATCGGTGTAGTCTTTATCCGAAGGATACCGGAGGATACGCTGGGAAGGATACGCTTCAAGGCGGCGGAGATCATCTAGGGAATCCATGTCCCCTAGGATCCAGTCCGGTTTTACTCCGGCGGTTTCCGCAGTTATAAGCCCTGAATCCGCCGCAACAATGATCCTTGTCCCTGTTATAAGGCGCCTGCATTTTTCAGGATCCGGCCCTTGTCCGCCGATAAACGCAATACCTCGCACCAGACTATCTTTCATAGCTCGCCTATTTTAACAGATACATCTATCATGCTCTACCCCTTGGTTATCCATCCTAAAATAGGGTATTCTGTTTTATAATGAGGGGTTTACGTATTCATCCGTTACTGAAAGAAATCGCCGCTATATTCAGCCGCCGGGGTAAACAGGTGTTTCTCGTGGGAGGGGCGGTACGGGATATGTTTCGAGGTAAGGATGCTCAGGATTGGGACCTTGCTACCGATGCGCTGCCCGAGGAGGTGATCCTCATGTTCCCCAAGGTTATTCCCACAGGGATCAAGCACGGAACGGTTACGGTGCGCTATAAGGGGTATTCTTTGGAAGTAACCACCTTTCGGACCGAATCGGAGTATCATGACGGACGACGGCCTAATAAGGTCGATTATGCGGCCACTATCGAGGCGGATCTATCCCGCCGGGACTTCACTATGAACGCCATTGCCCTGTCGTTGCCTGAAGGCCGTAAGGTCGATCCCTTTGACGGCGTAGGGGATATTAAGCGCCGGATCATCCGCTGCGTAGGCAATCCCGCGGAACGTTTTGGAGAAGACGGATTGCGGCCTCTGCGGGCGGTACGGTTCGCCTCTCAGCTCGGATTTAATATTGAGGACGCCACCTTATCTGCCGTTAATCCTTCGTTGCGTATAACCGCGAAGGTTGCCGCAGAGAGAATCCGGGACGAGATCGATAAGATTATCGGTTCCCCCAAACCTTCAAGAGCGTTTTTGCTTATGGAAAAGACTGGCCTGTTGGAACTCCTGCTCCCGGAGTTGGCTCGTTGCCGGAATATTGAACAGAAAGGTTTCCACCGTTTCGACGTGCTGGATCACTCCCTGTTGGCCTGCGACCGGGCGGCCCAAAAGTCCTGGTCCGCGGCGGTACGGCTGGCCGCACTGTTCCACGACATCGGAAAACCGGAAACTCGATTGCTCGATGCTTCGGGGATCTGGACCTTCTATCAGCATGAGCGGGTTTCGGCAGAACTCGTCCGGAAGATACTGGCGCGGTTCCGTTATTCCAATGAGGTAGTGGATAGGGCGGTTCACTTAATCAAGGAACACATGTTTTACTACGAAGAAATCTGGATTGATGCGGCGGTTCGGCGATTCATTATCCGGGTAGGGGAAGAAAACTTACCCGATCTGTACCGGCTTAGAATGGCTGATGCCTATGCTGCCGCGGGCAAACCGCCCCCCAAAGATTTTCTTCTTCCCCTGATCCGTAGGGTTGATAAGGCGCTTGCCGGCGGCCGGGCATTTTCCCTCAAGGATCTCCAGATTGACGGAACAGACCTCATAGGAATCGGGGTCAAAGCAGGGCCTTCTATAGGAATAATTCTCAGGGAACTTTTAGAAACCGTGGTGGATGATCCGGCGCTCAACACTAAAGAAAAACTGCTGGAAATAGCACGAAATCTGAACCTCCGGTATAGGTCAGGATAAATGGGAGCCTGGGTTACTTGTCAGGTCAAAAGCATTTACCTTTTGAAGGATATAAAAAGCCGACAGTTTAACAGGGATTTGGGTACATAGCGCCGGAAAAGGTCTATAGTAATCGGGTTCCTTGAAATATTCTCCTTATCCGCGCTATCCAATCGCTTATCTCTTTTTTAACCGGTGAAATTAATCCGTGTAATCCGCGGACCCATGTTTAAATGCTTTTGCCCTGGGTTGCTTGTTTCTTGACAGCGCTTTTGGGTAATGATAAGCTCTAAAATAAGGAGTTATATCCGTGCAGTTGCGTTCCTCTTTCATCCAAGAACAGCGGTTAAAGATGAATCCTCAGCTTTATCAGTCTATCCGGCTGATGGAGTTGCCTATTATAGACCTGCGGGAAAAGATAGGGGAGGAAATTGAGCGGAATCCCGCATTAGAGATCCTCAAAGACCCCAGCACGGTTTCCCTTGACGCGGCCTATTCTCCGCGAAAAGAAGAGGATGATTATTTTGAAGCAACCTCCGATTCGGGTTTTATAAGCCGGAATGGAGATACGGTCTCAGATGAGCGGCGTAAATTCATCGAAGGGGTTCTCTCCAGGCCCGAAACCCTTCAAGATCACCTCTTATGGCAGTTACGGCTTGAACCCGCCGATGACAAGACCCGCCGTATCGGGGAATTGCTGATTCAGAATTTAGATGCGGACGGTTTCCATAAAGAGCCGGTAGCCGCGCTTTTAAAAGGCGAGCCTCCGGATCGGATCCGGCAAGCGATGGAACTGGTTCAAACGCTGGATCCGGTTGGTACCTGTACCGCCGATTATAACGAGTCTCTCCGGGTACAGATCGGCCTGCTCCCGGATGCCCCTGCGGGCATGATCGAGGCTCTTGCATTCCTGGAACCCCTGGAACGGGGGAAATTCGGGGCGGTGGCTAAACAGTTAGGGCGTACCTCCGATGAAATGGAGCGGATTTTCGAGCGTATCAAGGAACTGTCCCCTTTCCCGGGCCGGCAGTTTGATTCCGGCGTCACCCGCTACGTGGTTCCCGATGTGCAGGTTTTCAGGAAAGAAGGCGGATTCGTCATCCGTCTCAACAACGAAGAGATTCCGGTTTTGGGGATACACCCTTTTTTCATGCAGATTTCCGATAAAAAAAAAGGGGGGAAAACAGAGGACAAGCCGGTTCGTGATTTTGTCCGGGAGAATGTCAAAGAGGCTCGCTGGTTTATCCATGCCATCAATCTTCGGAATCACACGTTGCTTCGGGTTTCCCGAGCCGTTCTGGAATTTCAGCGTGCATTTTTTATGAAGGGACCGAAATACCTGGCGCCCCTGACCTTGAGAGACATAGCGGAAGAGCTTGGGATTCATGAAACCACGGTTTCCAGGGCATCTAACAGCAAATATATGCAAACCGAGTGGGGCATTTTTGAAATCCGCTATTTTTTTACCAATTCCATCAGCGGTTCCGGATCCGCCGGATCCTGTTATTCCAAAGAAGGGGTAAAGGAAATTATCAGGGAACTCATAGCCGATGAGGTTCGGCATTTTTCAGATCAGGAAATAGCCGGTATCCTGGCTAAACGGGGAATCCCCCTTGCCAGACGAACGGTTGCCAAGTACCGGAATGAACTGGAACTGGGATCATCATACAAAAGATAAACCCCGCGTTACGGCTTTATCCTGGTCTTCGATTCGGCATGATCCCCAGGCTATAGGTTTTCAAAGGTTTCCCAGAGACGATCCCGAGTAGGCGGGGGAGCGGTAACACTGATGACTTCATCCCTTCCAGTAGGCTTGGGAAAACAAAGGGAATAACCGTGAAGCCTGATGCCTCCCGCAGGTTCGCTGCGGCGGGCGCCGTATTTCAGGTCTCCCTTTATATGCAAGCCCAGACGGGCAAGCTGGGCGCGGATTTGGTGATGCCGTCCGGTAAGGAGATCTATTTCCATAAATAGATAATGGTCGCCGTATCCTTTAATCCTATAATGAAGTATCGCCTTTTTAGAACCCGGAACCTTTTCATAATACGCAACGCTTTTATTCCGACCGGTATCGGTTTTAATCCAGTGAACCAATTCCCCGGTTTCAGGCAAGGCTAAAGATGAAGGCGGTTTTTCAATAACTGCCAGGTATCGTTTTTCAATCCGGCCTTGGGCAAACGCGGCGTTCAAGAAAGCAAGCGCCTTTGGAGTGCGGGCAAAGAGGCTTGCCCCTGAAACAGGGACATCCAACCGGTGTACTGCGGCTGGGAAGAACCCCTTGCCTTGCGCGGTTTCGCCGATTTGGACCGCCAAAATCCGGGACACGTCATGGATCCCCGATGCGGTACTCTGGACCGCTTCTCCCGGAAGTTTATTTAGCACAAGACACGCTTCATGCAGATAGAGGATCCGGGATTCGGCGCTTGGAGCGTTTACCAAAACCGCCGCCCGGTAACATCGAAAGGGGGAAACAACCCTGGATATGCGGTTTCATCAGGGTTGTACTCTGGAAAACGGCCGCTCATGCTTTAACTATACGGAAAAATAGACCCGGTGTGAAGTGCGGCGCCGTGTGGTTCTCTGTTCCTAATTTCTCAAGGCCGTTCTTGCCCCGAATGTTCTGCATTTGTATTATATCTATTTATATATATAATTGATATATATTGCCTTAATAACATATTTATAATTGATATTTAATTTATAGAGCGTATATTTACTTTTATGTTTTAAAATATATTTTTTAAAACAACCGGCCCGGTTTTTTGCTCTTTTTATCGGAAATATCAGGATCACGTAGGAGAAACCGGTCCAATAATTGACTGTAAAAGCCTGGGAATTGGCTAAAAAATTGATTGATGATTTTGTAATTTTTTGCAATTTTTGCTTGACTCAAAAACCTAATGGGGTTTATGATAGTTTTATATTATGGGTATATCTAAAAAGTTTGTCGGAAAATACACGGATAGATATATCTGTAATTGATAGAACTTAGCAACACCATATATTAAGGAGGGTCGGCCTATCGGTTAAACAATGGTTTCGGTTTTCGCCTGGGCAATGGGGGAAACCGTAATGGCAATGAAGGTAAAAAGGAGGAGCGGTGAGGCGTGTTCAACGGTGCACGCAGCTTTGGACTTAACGGAGAAGCAAGATTCTCCGAGAGCCGTTTTCATCGGGTTTTCGGATAATAGGCTGTTTTGCTAAAACCGAACGGTGAGAACAGCTTGATATGTATGTTTTTGGAGGAATTTTTTATGAAAAAATTGAGTGCGGCTTTGGTGATATTATTTGCCGCCGGTTCCGCGGTATTTGGCGGAGGTAGTGGGCAACAAGGAAAAGGCCAGGTTCCCTTAGTGGGTATCGCCATGCCGGAGACCCATGTGCAGCGTTGGCAGAAAGACGGCGCCAACCTCAAGGCGGCGGTTGAAAAGCGAGGTTACCGGGCGGATGTGGCCTACGGCGATGCGGACCAGAATCAGCAGAACCGGCAGATTCAGACCTTCCTGACCAATGGGGCGAAACTCCTCATTGTCGCCAATGTCAATGACGGCGTGGGCGCGGCTATTGCCGACGCGGCCAGAGATAAGGTTCCGGTTATTGCCTACGACCGGCTTATTATGAATTCCGGGGACTACGATTATTATATTACGTTTAATAACTTCAAAGTCGGTCAGTTCCAGGGACAGGGTATTGAAGAAGGCTTGAATCTCAGGTCGGCAACCCCGGACAGCCCCAAGTATATCACCCTTTTTGCGGGGTCTCCCACGGACAACAATGCGAAGTTCTTTTTTGACGGCGCCATGAGCGTCCTGAAGCCCTATGTAGACAAAGGGGTTCTTAAAGTGGTGGGTCCCTATCCTCCTGATTCTTCGGACAACGCGAACTTCCAGCGGATCGCCACTGAAAACTGGCAGGCTCCGGTGGCCAAGACCAGGATGGAAAACCTCCTCAATGGGGATGCCGCGGGTGTAACTTTGGATGCTATTCTTGCGCCCAATGATACCCTGGCCCGGGCCATTATCGAAGCCTGTCTTGCGGACGCCAAATACAACAAAGACGCCGGCGGCAAGCTCCCGGTTATCACCGGTCAGGATGCGGAATTCGCCTCGGCCCTTTCCATTAAGAACGGCCAGCAGTACATGACGGTCTTCAAGGATACCAATAAGCTTGCGGAAGCCGCGGTTATCTTGGCGGATCAAGTTATTAAGGGAGAGACTCCCAATATTCCGGGCGCGACCTTAGCGTCAGGCAATCTTGCCAGCATCGGAAATACCGGAAAGAAAACTGTTAAGGCATATCTTTTGGAACCGGTCATCATAAAGCAGGGCAACGTCAATGTTCCGGTAGACGCCGGATTCTACAGCGCATCGGAAGCAGAGCAGCTTAAATAGGTACCATGCAGCGTAGGCGGTTGGGAACACATTCGTTTCCGGCCGCCTATTCCCTGCTCTCCGTTACCTGTTATTCAAAATAAGGGGGTTCGCCATGAGCGAATATATTCTTGAGACCCAAGACCTTATCAAAGATTTCCCCGGGGTCCGGGCGCTGAATAAGGTTACGTTAAAGATAAAAAAAGGGGAAATCCACGCCCTCTGCGGCGAAAACGGCGCGGGAAAATCCACGATGATGAGCATCATCAGCGGCGTGTACCCCAAGGGAACCTATGAGGGAAGGGTTTTTTTTAAGGGCAAAGAGACCAATTACCGGAGCGTTAAAGACAGTGAAAAAGAAGGGCTTGCCATTATTCACCAGGAATTAGCCCTGAGTCCCTATCTTTCGATTTATGAAAATATGTTTCTGGGACACATGAAGACCACTTTTGGAATCATACCCTGGAATCATTATATCCTCGAAGCCAAAAAGTACCTGGATCAAGTGGGGCTGCATGAAAATCCCTCCACCGTCGTAAGCAAGATGGGCGTCGGGAAACAGCAGCTTGTGGAAATCGCCAGAGCCCTCTCCAAAAAGGCGGACTTCCTCATTCTGGACGAACCGACCGCGTCCTTAAACGATGATGAAAGCGCCAAACTCTTGGACCTGATGCTGGAATTCAAGCGCCAGGGCATAACTTCGGTGATGATCTCCCACAAACTCAACGAGGTTATGAAAGTTGCGGATACGGTTACGATTATCCGGGACGGGCAGTCCATTTCTTCCTACGGTGTAAAAGAAGACAAGCTCACGGAAGATAAGATCATTAAGGATATGGTAGGCCGGGATTTGACCCAACGGTATCCTGAACGGAAAAGCAATCCCGGAGAGACCGTCATGGAGGTCAAGAACTGGACCGTGTATCATCCTGAGTATCACGATATTAAGGTGGTGGATAACGCTTCTTTTTACCTGCGGAAAGGGGAAATTCTCGGATTCTGCGGCCCTATGGGCGCGGGCCGTACCGAACTGATGATGAGTCTCTACGGCAAGTCTTACGGTTCCCACAGTGAAGGGGAATTGTATCTGAAAGGCGGCCGGATCCTGCTGAACAACGCCAAAGCTGCGCTCAAAGCGGGTATGAGCTATGTGTCGGAGGATCGGAAAGGGCTTGGACTTGTCTTGATTCAGGGGATCAAAACCAATATTTCGGTTTCTTCATTAGAGAAGTTATCCTCTATGGGGGTGGTGCTGGCTCAGGAAGAGATCGAAAAAGCGGAGAAATACCGGAGCGACCTGCGGATCAAAACCCCTTCCATAAACCAGCTTACCCGTAATCTCTCCGGCGGGAATCAGCAGAAAGTGGTGTTAAGCCGCAGCCTCTTAGTGGATCCGGATATCTTTATCGTAGACGAACCCACCAGGGGTATTGACGTAGGAGCAAAGGCGGAGATCTACGGCATTCTCAACGAGCTTGTGCAGCAGGGAAAGAGCGTTATTATGGTAACTTCCGAGCTGCCCGAAGCCTTGGGCATGGCCGACCGGATCTATGTTATGAACGAAGGAAAAATCAAGGGTATGCTGATGCGTGAAGAGGCGACCCAGGAAAAAATCATGCAGATTGCCCTGCTGGGATAAAAGGAGCGTAGAAAAATATGAGTGACAGCCAAGTCAAAAAAAACGACATCGCCGGTTTAATTAAGAGCAATATCAGGAATTATTCCATGTTCCTCATGCTGGTATTGATCATGATTGTTTTTGCCGTTCTGACCAGCGGAACCAATCTGAATTCCCGCAATTTTACCAATATTTTTCTCCAATACAGTTACGTCCTTATCCTCGCGGTAGGGATGGTCCAGGTTATCATCATCGGCGGGATCGATCTTTCGGTAGGATCGGTCTGCGCCTTTGTGGGAGCCATCAGCGCCATGGTGTACAATAGCGGCGCCGGCATAGCCGGTTCCCTGCTGGCGGCCCTGCTGGTGGGATTGGCTATCGGCGCGTTTCAGGGGTTTTGGATCGCCTATCTCAAGATTCCCGCGTTTATTGTTACGCTGGCGGGAATGCTCTTGTTTCGAGGGCTGACCTATATTATCACCCATGTGAATCCAATCCCGCTCAAAGACGACGGGTATAAGCAAATAGCGTCGGGCATGTTTTTGGAGACCCTTGACACCGGGGATGTACATATAAGCGCGCTGGCGGTGGGGGCGGTTCTGCTGGCGGTATACATCATTATGGAAATCCTGTCCCGAAAGAAGAATATCCAGAATAACTTTGAGGTGGCGCCTGGATCCCTTTTCATCGGGAAACTGGTCATCATCAGCGTACTGGTCCTGAGTTTGGCCCAGCGGTTCGCCACCTATCGCGGGCTTCCGGTGGTGGTAATCGTGCTGGGGATAACGGTCTTTGTGTTTAACTTTATGATGAAAAATACCGTGCTGGGCAGATATATCTATGCGGTCGGCGGGAACGCCCGGTCGGCAAAGCTGTCGGGGATCAACTCGGAGCTGATAACCTTTGTGGTGTTCTGCATTATGGGGATTCTGTCGGGGCTTGCCGGGGTGGTCTCCACCGGCTACATGAACTCGGCCCTTCCCCAAGCGGGAAACCTCTTTGAACTGGACGCCATCGCAGCCTGTTATATCGGCGGGGTTTCCGCATCCGGCGGCATCGGTACGGTGGTCGGCGTCATTGTCGGCGGTTTGGTCATGTCCGCCATTAACAACGGCATGTCCCTGATGAACATCGGTTCTGACTGGCAGTATGTGGTGAAAGCCTCGATCCTCCTCTTGGCGGTATTCTACGACGTGTACACCCGCCGCAAAGCAGGCTTAGGCTGATTGCGTTGTTGGTTGGGGCGATGATTCGCCCCTTCCCCGCGGCGCGGTTGTTTTTGAAAATCCGCTTGTCCCCTTGACAAAAAAAATCCATTCCGCTACCTTATTTTTTATCTTGAAAAAAATAAGCCGGTTTTTTCCGGCTTTTTATACATTAATAAGGAGTTTTCTATGAAAAACAAAAGATTCTTTTTAGCAGTAATGTTCGGCCTAGTGTTGACATTCGGTTTGATTTTCTCTGGATGTTCCAGCGGGGGAGGGGGAGATGAGGAAAGCGGCGATCCGATTAAGGTTTACCGGGAATCATCAGGGCAGGCGGTTTTTTCCAGCGGCAGTCTGGACTCTGCTTTTGACTGGCTGAAAACAGCAGGGGCATCTAATACAGGATACCGCATTACCGTGAGAGGAAATCACGTCACAGCGGGAATAGCTATTCAGAACTACCCGGTTAATATGACCATCACCCTTGAAGGAATCGGCGAGGAACCGATCATTGAGCTTATCGACAGCGCGAAGCCTCTTTTTACGATTTATCAAGACTATACTTTAATTTTGGGTGAGCATATTACCCTTAAAGGACTCGAAAACGGAAACCCCTCACTGGTTAAGGTTGAAAGCCAAGGAAAACTTATAATGCGCGGGGCTAAGATTACCGGTCATACTTCCAGCAATGAGGGCGGCGGGGTGCATGTAAATCCTAATGCCGTTTTTATTATGGAATATGGCAGCATTACGGGTAATACCGCTAAGAATAATGGCGGCGGGGGTGTGTACATTAACTCCGGCTCAACCTTTACGATGGAAGGCGGGAGTATTACGGACAACGTCTCCGGTAACGGCAATGGAGGCGGTGTACTTGTCAACCCCGCCTCCACTTTTACAATGAAAAACGGGACTATTACGGGTAACATCGTCAACAACAACGGCAGCGGCGGGGGTGTGTATATTAATTCCAACGCTGTCTTTAATATGCAAAACGGGACTATTGCGGGCAATACCGTCAATTTCGCTCATGGCAGCGGCGGGGGCGTATATGTCAACAATAGCGGTACTATCAGCAAGACCGGCGGCATCATCACAGGGTATGGAAATGATCGGGAAACAGGCAACAAAGTCTGGGCCGGCAATGCTCCGGTGAGCAGCAAGGGTCATGCGGTGTATGCAAATATTGATCAAGGCAGGCGATTGGAGAACACCGTAGATGCAAACCATAACCTGAACAGCAGCTCCGCCGGCGGCTGGACTGACTAACTATTGCGGGCGTAAGGCTCAAACAATACCCCGCCGCGGCGGGGTATTGATCGCTGTCCGTATATTCACTATGATATAAATAAATTTTAATTTTGGAGGATCTATGAAAAAGATTATAGGGTGCGCCGCGATCATGTTTTGTCTCGCAGGCGCTTCAGCGTCTGCCTGGGATGCCAGTTATTTACTGACCTATCCCAAGCCCATTGAAAAGGGGAACTGGCTTCTCGATTTGGGGATCGGTTTCGGTTTACCTGGAGAGGGGAGTCTGCTGATTCCGCCTATTATGCTAACTGTTGAATATGCTCTTCCCATAGCAGATCTGCCTTTCAGCGTAGGCGGTCTTGTAGGATTATCGGGTTCACATTGGAAAAGTTGGCAGGGGAGTTATGACCATGAATATACCGCTATTTATTTGAGTTTCGGAGGTCGTATTGCCTACCATTTTAACTGGGGGGTGGATAAGCTGGATACCTATGTTACGACGACCTTGGGTTGGACCATAGGTTTCCGTTCATGGGAATGGCCTGGTCATAAGAATAATGATATATGGGGTGCTTTCTTATTCGGTACCCATATCGGCGCGCGGTACTATTTCATACCTAACGTGGGAGCCTTTATTGAATTAGGAGGATGGTCCCCCCATTACGCCGCGCTGGGGGTTGCTTTCCGTTTCTAGTATAGCGTGAGATGCCGAATGTTTTAACCTTCGGTTCCTGTTTCCGCAGCAAAACCTGCGCCGGCGTTGAGCGAACCAGCCGGCGCAGGGGTCTCACCCTCTCCGGCATACGCCCTGCAAAAATATTTAACCCTTCCTTGAGTATAGCTTTAACATCCCGGCCTTCATAATGCCTTTCGGACAGATTTGGGTTGAGGCAAACCACCCTTTCGGCTTCCATGACGCTATGTTTTTCATCCTGAATTGTGTTTGTTTTTACATCCCGCTTCCGGTTAGAAACAGACAAAGAGTCCTGCGGATTTAGCATAATCCGCAGGACTCTTTACCAACTGTTTATGTCCTCGCCTAGAAACTCCACTCGAAGTTGATCTGCACCGTATTATTAACCAAGGGATCGGGAGCGTCACCGCCTTTACCGTACCCGGTGGCTTTATCATACTGGTAAACCTGCAGCTTATAATACCCGGAAATGGAGGCGTTGTCTCCCAGTTTATAGCTGACTTTCGGCTTAATTCCCAGATCCCAAGCTACCGCATTAGGCCAGAAAGCCAGGGGAAGCTCGCATCCTACGGACCACCTGTCGGTCAAGCCGAAAGAAACCTTAGGAGTAAACTTCAAAAGCGGAGCCACGGATTCGTTATCCTTCCTCGGCGCGAACAGATGATCCTTTCCGAAGAAATACTGGTGCATAACCAGCCCCACCCCTAAAGACTCGGTAACGTTGAATTCAAATACCTCATTCACCCAGACCCATCCGTACTTATTGAACCCGCTCAGGTTATTGAACCGGACTTCCGCGGCCGCGGTAAGATTCTCCACCACTTTGAGATTCGCCCCAAGGTAAGCGCCCAGTCCCCCGAGCCTGCTGCTTTCACTGTAGGTATTGGGGGAATCCCAATCCCACGTACCCCAGTCATACCATTCCTCGGTGTCAAGGCCGTCCCCATGGCTGTCCAGCCGCAGCCCTCCGGCAATGTCGAGAATCGGAAGCTCAAGCTGCGCGCCGAACGCGGTTTCCAAAAGGAACACTTCCGCGGCTTGCGCGTAACCGTCCCCGGATGCAAGGTCCCAAAGATCCGCAAAATAGGCCTGGTTGGTAGTGTTGAAGAATACCCCCGCATTAAGCCCATCGAGGGGTTTCACTTCAAACCGCAGTCCAAGGCCGGTACTGTAGTGGAATTCCTCATCCCCTTTGGTCGCCCAGACGCTGTCGTCGATTTTTCCCGCCTTCACGTTAATCATGTTATTGAAGAAATCGGCCCATACATACGCCTGATGAACCAGTTCATTAGTATCAACCCCGGGCGTCCAGACCTGATTGCCGAGGTCCGTGAGGTACAGGGACTGGTAGGGCCTGAAACGGAGCCGGAACACCGCCCCGTAATTGTCTTTGGTATAGGAGCCCTCCAGGTCTAAACGGATTGCTCCCGAATCATCATGATACAGCGCCAAGGAAGGATCAAGGTTCTTCACTTTCCCCTTGTTGCCGGGGTTTACCGAACCGTCATTTACCTCCTGGCCGGCGGCAAATTTAAGACCTGTTCTGAGAGATCCTCCCCATTTCAGACCCTGCTCCTGGGCAAAAATTCCCCCTGCTGCTGCAAGGATTAAAAAAACGACAAGGATTTTCTTCATTATAAAAGAATCCTCCTGTAACAAATACCGGAAGGAAGCGATCAACGACCGCTCGACCCTTCTCTGATTACCCTTCTTTTGAAACCGGCCGTATTTCGTCCCTTTCAAACAGAAGCGTGTTTGAAAAAGGTATTTTATTCTCTAATGCAGAAAAAACAACCCCTTTTCTTTATAGAGTCTAATTAAACTGCTTTGCCTTTAATTAGACTTCATTACCATAGATGATACTAAATTTATCCCGAAAAAATACTTTTGTCAACTATTACCCTTGGGTCCGGCAGCCTGGTTTTCTGTAATTTCTGGTTGAAAAGACTAAACCCTGGTGTTTTTTTGAAATACGGCGCGTGTATGCGGAAGCCCGGTTATGCGGCCCTTGCGGAAAGTTTAAAAAAGGCGTATACTGTAATACAGAGCGCCGTTTCGTCTGAAAGCAGTCTGCGCAAGGAATATATATGAAAGTAGTGGTTATCGGCGCCCAATGGGGTGATGAGGGAAAGGGTAAGATCGTCGATTATTTGGCAAAAGAAGCCCAGATAATCGTCCGTTTTTCAGGGGGAGCCAATGCGGGGCACACCATTGTCATCGGGGATGAGGAATACGCCCTGCATCTCATCCCCTCGGGAATTCTCTACCCCGACAAAATGGTCATTCTGGGCGCGGGCATGGTTATCGACCCTGTGGCGCTGTTCAATGAATTGGCTATGCTCAAGGACCGGGGCATCGATACTGCCGGCAGAGTGTTTATTTCAGACCGGGCGCATATCGTGCTTCCCCGGTACATTAAGATTGATAAAGAACGGGACGCGGCCCGCAAGAAGCCCATCGGCACGACCGGACGGGGTATCGGCATTACCTATTCCATGAAAAGCGACCGGGACGGAATCAGGGTTGCCGACCTGGGGTGGCCGGATAAGCTGGATGAACTTGATGCGCGGGATCGGGGCTTTCTTGACCCCCATATCGAAAAGCTCCAAGCTATGGCTATCGACCTTTCTACCTATCTGGTTCACCGTAAGAATTCTCAGGTTCTCTTTGAAGGCGCCCAGGGAACCCTCCTGGACCTTGATCTCGGTACCTACCCGTATGTATCCAGCGGCGTGTCCTGCGCGGCCGGCGCCGCAATCGGCGGCTGCGTGGGCCCCCGGGCGCTGGACAAGGTATTGGGGGTTTTCAAAGCCTATTCCACCCGGGTCGGGAACGGCCCCTTTCCCAGCGAGTTCAATCCCGGCTCGGAAGACGATCTGTGCTGTTTTGTCAGGAATACCGGGCGGGAATACGGGGTTACCACAGGGCGCCCCCGGCGCTGCGGGTATCTTGACTTGGTGGCTCTCAGGTACGCCTGCCTTACCAACTCGATTGACGCTCTGGTGATGACTCATCTGGACGTGTACGATACGCTGGATGAAATCAAAGCCTGCATTGCCTACCGTGTGGAAAACGCTTTGGTAGAGAGCTTCCCCGCGTCCATTGAGGCGCTGAACAAGGCCAAGCCGGTACTCCGCAGTTTTCCGGGCTGGAAAAAACCGCTCTCCGGCGCGCTAGCCTACGAAGAATTTCCCGTAGCCGCTATGGAGTACATCGAATTCATCGAGCGGTTCTGTGAAACCCCTATCGACATCGTATCCGTAGGCTACGACCGCAAGGAAACCATCATCAGGAAAAGCCCGTGGACCAAGAGCGGAAAATAGGGAACCCCATGACGGGCAGGTTCCGGGCAACCCGTGAAACCGCCCTCTCAAATGGAACGGCGCGCCAATACTACTAACAACAGGAGATTCTATGAATATCGGTATCTTTAGTGATACCTATACGCCCCAGGTGAACGGGATTGTCACGGTGGTGCGCAATTTGAAGGCCGGACTGGAAAAACAGGGACACCGGGCCTATATTTTTACAGTACAGCACCCCAATGCGATACCCGAAGAAGGGGTGTTCAGAGTTAAATCCATCCGGTTTCCCAAGGAGCCGCAGCACCGGATCGGGCTCTTTCTTGAAAAGCAGATTATCGATATGGCCCGGCCCCTTAAACTCGATATCATTCATACCCATTCCGAGTTCAGCCTCTACATGGCGTCCCGGGGGGTGAGTAAAAAGCTCAATATTCCCTCTATACACACTCTGCATACCTATTATCAGGATTATCTGTATTATATACCTCTTATTATGCCTCTGTTTGAACCTTTTTTGAAAAAGAGCATCCCCGCTATTTTTACCCACGTACTCCGCAGCCAGCAATGCGTCATTGCCCCGTCCAGAAAGATAAAGAATTTTTTGGATGACATACAATACGATAAGCCTGTGACCATAGTCCCCAACGGGATTGATCTATCCCATTTCTACGAACGGTCCGAAGCAGTACGGCAGGGGGCCTTGGACTTCCGCAAGCGGTTCAGGGTCGGGCCGGAGGATGAGATGATCCTGTTTGTCGGGAGGCTGGGTACGGAGAAAAACATCTATACCTTGCTGAATAATTTTAAAGAGATCCATGCCCGCCGTCCCCGGGCCAAACTGGTTTTGGTGGGAGACGGCCCTGATCGCCGGGAACTGGAAACCTACGGTTATGAGCTGGGGATCGGCGAAGCCTTGGCCTTCACCGGATATATCCGCTGGCCCGAGGAAATCAAACTGGCCTATGCCGCGTCGGATCTGTTTATGAGCGCCTCCCATAGCGAGGTGCATCCGATCACCTTCATTGAGGCCATAGCCGCGGGGCTTCCCATTGTGGCCGCGGCGGATATAAGCATTGCGGATATGGTGATCCCCGGGGGAAACGGATGGGCCGTGGAGGATGATACCGCGCTGTGGGAAAAGGCGGTTGAGGTCTTGGGGGATCCCGCGGCCAAGCGGCGGATGAGCGGTTATTCCGAAAAGATATCCCGGAATTATTCGGTGGAACGGTTTATCGACGCTATGATCGGCCAATACGAAACGTACCGGAATAGGGCGGGGTGACGTGCAGCGAGAGGGAGGAACCTTTGAGGGCATGGTAGAAACCGCTTTTTTTACGGCAAGGCTTCTGGAACGGAATATCGGAATTCCCACGGAGATACAGAGGGCGGTGATTCCGCGGCTTTTAGCCGGGGAAAACGTGCTCTTCCGTTCCGCCACCGGAACCGGTAAAACTTTTGCATACCTGTTGCCCCTATTCGAGCGGCTTATCCCTTCCATAGGGGAATGTCCCGGGGAGCATAGGCCGGGGCCCCGTATACTCATCCTTGCCCCTACGCTGGAACTCTGTTCCCAGATTAAACAGGAAGCGGATTTTCTGCTGAAGGGTAATCCTCTTGGGGGGCCGGGCAGGATCGCGCTCATCATCGGGTCCGCGGCTATGAACCGCCAGATCGATGCATTGAGAAAAGATAAGCCGGGGATTGTCGTAGGAAATCCCGCGCGGCTCTTGCAACTGGCGCGGATGGGAAAACTTTCCCTCGGCCGGGTAGGTTCCCTGGTTCTGGACGAAGGGGACCGGCTCATCTCGGACGAACTGGCATCCGATACGCGGGAACTGATAGGCCGCGTAAACCGGAACCGCCAGACCGCGGCCTGTTCCGCCACCATGTCCGCGCGGAGCCGGGAGCGGCTGCTTCCCCTAATGGGAGAACCGGTGGTCACGCTGGAAACCGAAGCTCAAGAAATACTGCGGGAACGGATCCGCCATTGGGCGCTGTTCAGTGAGGCAAGGAGGAAGATCCCCGCGCTCCGTTCGTTCCTGGCCGCTTCAAGAGCGCAAAAGGCCCTGGTCTTTACGAGCAGAAGCGGGCAAGTGGGGAATATCGTTTCTCAGCTTCAATACCATGGGGTTGCGGCGGCGGGCCTCCACGGGGATATGGACAAAAAAGCGCGAAAACACGCGTTTGATGATTTCAAAGCGGGAAGGGTTAAGGTTTTGGTATCCAGCGATCTTGCGGCCCGGGGACTGGATATTCCCGGGATCAGCCATGTGATTGCCCTGGACGTTCCCGCGGACGGTGAAGCCTACATACACCGGGCGGGACGCACCGCCCGCGCGGGCGGGCGCGGCATTATGGTTACCATCGGGGATGAAGAGGAACTGCGGCGGTTTGCGGCATTGGAAAAGAAACTGGGAATCATCGTGTACCCTAAGATTCTCTGCCAAGGCCGGGTCTGTTCGCCGGAGTTGCCACGGACATAAAGCAATATCATGGAGGTTTATATGACGCCGGCTATCGCCTGCATAGGCAGCGGAAATATGGGCATGGCTCTGATGAAAGGAGCAGCGGGAATCATAGGAGGAAGCAGCATCGGGTTTACCGATATAGACCGGGCAAAAGCCGAAGCCGCGGCACGGGCTGTTGGGGGGAGAGTTTACGCCTCAAATATCGAGGCGGCTGGCCAAGGGGATTTTGTGTTCCTGGCTGTGAAACCCCAGGCCCTCGCCCCGGTACTGGAGGAGATTGCTTCTACGGTGAAAGAACGGACCGGTTCGGGCAGGCCCGCGGCGCTGGTTTCCATGGCTGCGGGCTGGTCTATTAAGAAAATTCAGGAAACCCTGCGGGGGTCTATTTGGAACGATAACCCGCCGGTTATCCGGATCATGCCCAATACGCCCGCGCTCATCGGCCAGGGGGTCATTGCGTTTTCAATGTCTCCGGAAGTATGCGAAGAAAAGGCCGCGGAACTGGAGGGTATCCTCAGTTCCGCGGGTATGGTAGACCGCATTGATGAGCAGTATCTGAATGGGGTAACAGGACTTTCCGGTTCGGGCCCGGCTTTTGTCTACCTGTTTATCGAAGCCTTAGCCGACGCGGGGGTGCGGACCGGCCTTCCCCGTGACCGGGCCCTGCGGTACGCCGCTCAGACCGTGTTCGGCGCGGCGGCAATGGTCAAGGAAACAGGAAAACATCCGGGAGAACTCAAGGACATGGTTGCTTCTCCGGGAGGCACCACCATTGCCGGCGTAGCGGCTCTGGAAAACGGCGCGTTCAGGGGAACCGTGATGAACGGGGTGTATGCGTCTTTTGAGCGGGCGAAAACCCTGTAGCCAGCTACCCCGCGCCTAAAGGCGAGGGCTTGAGGCGCGGGTCTCTTTCGAGGCTTGCTCCTCATGTATAGTTGTTCCCTTTAAGAATACCTCCATGGGCGTCCACGGATTACACGGATTTCAGTTCCCCAGAACCGGTATAATCCGTGAAAATCCGTGTAATCCGTGGATTTTTTCGAGTCTTTCGCCTATTCCATGTCAGGGAGCTAAAATAGAGCTTCGCCCTTCTTAAGTGGATTAACTATAGTATGATACTACATTCTACTTCTAAGTATACCATCAAGCAGGGGGGATGGCCAAGGATGTTGTTACAAAACGTTTTCGTTGCGCCTTATATCCCATCCCTAAAGGCTAAACTTGACCCACAAAATCAGGCCAGCCATAGGCGGTAGGCAAGCAAGGTATTGAGCGTAGAAAGCCCGGCCCAAATCGTTTTGACTCCCGGCGGGCCGTCGCCGGGAGCCCGTTTCGGACCTCCCAACCGTCCAAGACAGCTTACCGCCTCCCCTATCGTATACGGCTTCACCGGCGTCTGTTTCGTTTTGTACGCGGCCCGGTACAATAACAGCCATTCCTCCTCATCGAAATATACCGTGCAGGGCAGCTCTGGTTTGAGCCGGGCTATATAGGTCAGGTTCATAATGGAGGCCGCTATAATTGAATACATCAGTACTAATACGGCCGTTTTGTCCATAGTCCGTTCCTGGAGTTTCTCTACCGCGCGGCCGGATTTCAGCACATAGCGGAACCGTTCTATCTTCCGCCGCTGGGTATACCGGCACACTTTTTCATAGGCCGCTTCAAAACTGTCCACGGCCCCGTTGGTCATTAAGAACCATGCTATCGGCTCTCCGTCCGCGCCGGCCGCTTCTTCCGCCGCATAGATAACGTTCACCTCCACCGGCCCCCTCAGCGTTTTGATCTTGTTCAGT
>JAITHW010000123.1 GCA_031279815.1 Treponema sp.
TCAAAATTATAATACAGTGGTAACAAATGGATATTAAAGCGCCGGCATAAAGTTTTTTGAATAATCGTACCCCCCCCCCCCCCCCCCTATATTTTTGTATGCAGCCCACGGCTTACAGGTCTTGGGCCGCCGGTTTCTTTGTCCGGTTCCTGTGCAGGAGTTTCCGCTAAAAGACCGGCAATAAAAAAATGTAATCTTATAGTTTTAATAGTATTTATTGGGGTTCTGGCAGGCGGTTGTATTTCGGCTTCTTCTAAATCTCCGGATCAAAAAACAAACGCGGATATACCGGATTTCGTCCGTAATACCCCCGTACAGGAAGATGAGGTTTTCGGAATCGGCAGCGCAAAAAACAGTTCGGTTTCCTCATCTTTGGCTGTTGCCGAACAGAGAGCCAGGCAGTCTTTGACGGTTCAGTTAAATGCCAATGTACATACCATAATCATCAATTAAGCCGGAGCCGAAGGTATTGCCGGTACCAAATTTGCCGAACACATCGAGGATCTGTTGACTGCGGCTCTCTTGAACGAGTCTATCCCGATGAAGCGGGTAAAAACCGCGGACGATACTTTTTGGGTTCTTATCATGTACAAGAAAACCGATGCCGCGGAAAAGGTTTCCGCTATCGTTGAGCGTGAAGCATTCCGATACCCTGATTTTAAGTCTATGGACGCTTTGAAACTGATGGAAGAGCAGTTGGGCCGGATCACTACGCAGCCTGAATTGATAGATCGCTAAGAGGGCCGCAGGCCCTTTAACGTTTTCTTGTCCATTCCCGGTTTTTCAAAATCTTGATAAGGATCAATTAATCTCCTAATTTTTTAAAGGTATAGGTAAGACCTTTGGGGGACACCTGCACCCGGCAATAGATTTTCGTGCTTCTGAAGTCTTCGATGGTGATATATTGAACCCCGCCGCGGGTTTTAATAATCCGTTTATGCACATGCCCCATAAACATGGCCTCACAGCGGCCTTCCAGCAGGGACATGATCCGGGCCCGTTCCCGAATATCCGTGAGCTGCTGCTGATCCTCTATGGATTTCACAAATAAATTAGCATGGGTAAATACAAATACATGAGGGGCGGCGGTTTTTAGTTCTTGATCAAGCCGGTCAAGCTGGAATTTTCCAAAAAAAGTATTGGCCGAATCCAGAATGAACAGGGTGGTGTTAGACCCGTTGATCCTGTAGGAAGACGAACCGATGAGATCTCTCCACACCGGCCAGTTATTGAAGTAAATATCGTGGTTTCCCAGTACAGGGTAACAGGGGACCCCTAATGTGCCGGCAATATCTATAAATTTTTGCAGATCCTGCCGCTGTCCGTTCTGGGTGATATCTCCCATGACGACCGCAAAGGCCACGTCCTTATCAATAACCGAAGCTAAGTTTTCAAATCCGTAGGCATTGCCTTCCTTGATATGGGTATCGGTCAGCACAATAAAGGCATACTCATCGCCCAGGGACAGATTCCTATCTTTATCGGTAAGAAAGCGGAAGGTATTCCGGTCTTCCAGGCGTATATCCAGATCCGTGGACCGAAAGAGTCCGCCCAGATCCACAGAACAGGCTTCCAATAGCAAAACGCAGGCCAAGGCCAAGGCCGCGAAAAAACAGGAAAGCCTCGTCCGGTTATCGCAGGCTACCAGGTGAATATGATTCCTCCCCGATAGGCCGCGCCGTAAAACACGGCCGCCAATCCTACGCTGCCGCTCTGGTACAGGGTGATCTCATTAATAAGGGAACATCCCCGGATAATATCCGCCTGACTATACAGCTTGAGCGAATAGGCGCCCATATTTCTGGACACAAAATTAGTAATGTTTGCGCATTGTAATCCGATGCGCGCTTTCCCGGTATTGTAGAAATTCACATACCCTGAAAAAGCCAGCACCGATTCCACAATAAGCTCCTCCCGGTTAAAAGCAGTGAAATGCCAGGCGGGACCTATAGAAAAACCCGCCCATCGGCCATTGAGGGAAACCATAGGAATGAGGGACTGAATATGGGTTTTATACGCCGGCAGTCCGTTGTAGATATAGTGGAAACTCGCGGACAGAGGCACTCTGAAAGGAAAACCCATTTCAGCCTTAGCAAAGGTTTTGATGTCGTATGCCGTTCCGGTCGTACCCAGGGAAATACCTCCTTCGCCTTTCATGGCAAAACGGGTATTCAGGGTAAGGGAGCCGAAGCCGGAAAAACCAACTGAGGCGCCAAAGGTTCGGTTCAATTCAGGCTCAAAAGCAAATCCCAGTTTAACCCTGGTACGGTTATCGCCATACAATTCCGGCGCTATCAAAATGCACACCAGGAAGGACACCGGGTTTAAGAAACTCAAGTAAAACATAGCCGCTTTCATAAACAAGCGCTATCCTCCGGCAAGCTAGACCACATCGACCCCGAAACCGCGGCATAAGGCGGCAAGCCCTCCGCTATAGCCTGAGCCGACGGCGTTAAACTTCCAGTCATTACCATGACGATAAATCTCGCATACCACCAGCGCGGTTTCGGTTGAGAAATCCTCTCCCAAATCAAAGCGCAGCACTTCCTCGCCGGAAAAATCCCTGTCATCGGCCATTTTAGCAACCCGCACATAGGCATTGGAAACCTGGCCGAAGTTTTGTTTCCGCGTGCCCGCATCATAGATCGTTACGGCTATCGCTATTTTTGCAACATCCGCAGGAACTTTTGAAAAGGTAATGATGATCGTCTCATCATCCCCGTCCCCGGCGCCGGTACGGTTATCGCCGGTGTGGATCACCGCATCGTTGCGGCTTTTGAGATTGCTGTAAAAAATAAAATCCTCATCGCGGCTTACTTTGCCGTCCGCGCCAAGCAGAAACGCCGAAGCATCCAGATCGAAATCCATACCGCCGTCAAATTTTTTGACATCCCAGCCAAGACCGATCATCGCCAAAGTTAAGGACTTTTCAAGATTTACCCGCTGGCCTTTTGTAAGAATTACCAAAAGCGCCGTAAAGCCCCTGACTTTAGGCATGGGGATATAAGGCGCAAAAAATCCGTAAGGATTTTTTAGTTGATGGCTTGTCATATCTATCCTCCCTGTGATATACTTATAAACATACCGTGGGACACA